>CAMJBT010000080.1 GCA_946403965.1 uncultured Pseudobutyrivibrio sp.
AAGCCTTCTTCTCAGCCTTAGCTGCACCGTTCTTACGAAGGAGCTCGAAAGCTGCTTCCATATCACCATCGCACTCTGCGAGTGCTTTCTTACAATCCATCATACCTGCGCCAGACTGCTCGCGAAGGTCCTTTACCATTGCTGCTGTAATAGCTGCCATAATCTTATGCCTCCTCTTCTGCTGACTCCTCAGCAACTTCGTTCATTTCACCCTGCTTTGCTTCGATAACAGCATCTGCCATCTTAGCAACGATAAGCTTAACTGCACGGATAGCATCATCGTTACCTGGGATTACATAATCAAGCTCGTCTGGATCACAGTTTGTATCACAAACACCAACAAGTGGAATACCAAGTGCGTGTGCTTCCTGAACACAGATGTGCTCCTTCTTAGGATCAATGATGAAAATAGCATCAGGTATTCTGTTCATTTCCTTAATACCGCCGAGAACCTTTGTAAGCTTCTCCTGTTCCTTCTTAAGAAGAATAACTTCCTTCTTTGGAAGCTGCTCAAATACTCCGTCTGCTTCCATCTTCTCGATTTCCTTAAGACGAGCAATTCTTGTCTGAACTGTCTTAAAGTTTGTAAGCATACCACCGAGCCATCTCTCGTTCACATAGAACATACCGCAACGCTCTGCCTCTGTAGCGATAGCGTCCTGAGCCTGCTTCTTTGTACCTACGAAAAGAATTGTACCGCCCTGCTGAGCAATATCAAAGATAACGTCATAAGCATCGTCTACCATACCTACAGACTTCTGAAGGTCGATAATGTGGATCCCATTACGCTCTGTGTAGATGTATGGAGCCATCTTAGGGTTCCATCTACGTGTCTGATGTCCAAAGTGAACACCTGCCTCAAGTAACTGCTTCATTGAAATAACACTCATTTTAATACCTCCTGGTTTGTTCTTCCGCATAATTCCTCCTGCCAAAAACCCTGCCTACGATAGGTTAGGAACCAATGACAGTCCTTATGCGTGTATTTTCAACAGCTCTTAGAATTTATCATAAATATTATGAAAAATCAACTATTATTTATTCACCAGCCTTTGGTGTATCTGGCTTTTGAGGAGCTTCTTCCGGTTTTGGCGGTGTTGTTGTTCTTACACTTTTATTTACAAGAAGAGCAACTATATCATCGTAAGAAGCACCGCTTTGAATATAAAATGTACCAGACTTAACCAAATTATCTACTTTAAGAGAATTTAGATATTTATTAAACTTATCTGCCGAATCTATAAGACCTGCTTTTTGAAGATTCTTTGAAACAATCTCTGATGACTGTCCAGGCTTCACAGAAAAAGGAACATATGTAACAGATGTATCTACAGTCTCATCTTCCTGATTTAAAGTTTCAGGGTTAATCTCTTGTTCAGAATCAGATTCTAATTCTTCATCAGCAATTCTATCTTCATCAGCAATTCTATCTTCATCAGCAATTCTATCTTCATCAGCAATTCTATCTTCAGAAACTATTGTATCTTCAGGCATTGTCATGCCAAGTTCTGTAGCCCGTTCAATAATTTCCTCGTCTGAAATGTTATTTTTTAATAGTGAATCTTTTCCAAAATAAAAACTGATAGTTAGAAGTAGTGTAGCAAAGGTTATGCCAATGCCCATACCGCGAAGATAATACTTTAATCTCATAACATCATCCCTCCTTGTATAAACCAAGAACAAACTTTACTTCTCCCAATCCTCTGCCAAGCTTTTTAGCGATTTCAACTTCAGAAAGACCTGTGTCTGCTAATGCTAGGATTTCCATGTTATCATTGGCTTTAACTGGATGGTCTTCCTCAGAAAACTTTTTAGCCAATGCTTCAGTGAATGAAACCTCTCGAGCCGCAACAACAGTCTCTTGTGTATTTGCTTTTTCTTCTTTTTTGCTTTCCAAATTCTTAAGTTCTTCCTCTATTTCAAGCTCTTTATCTTTCATTAAATCAAGCTTGCGTGTAACAGATGCATCAAGTGCCACTAAGGTATCCTCAAGTTCAGAAAGTTTTTTTGTCATTTCCACTGTATCCTGATGTTTATCATTGAGCATTGAATACATAAAGGTAACCTCTTTATGAGATTTATCAACAGCTTCAAGAACTGAATCTGAATATTGAGATATCTCCATAATTTTTTCGTTGGTTTCCTTATCAGTACGTCTATCAAGCTCCTCCATAGCCTGATCAATGGTAGCTGACAGTTTATCTTCAGTTTCTACCTTTGCATCAGCCATTTTATCCTTGATAATTTCCTCGATTTGTTCTTTTGTAAGCTTGCTTAAATTTTCTCTATCTTTTTCAGATAATCTTTCAGACACAAAAAAACTCCCAATGCATAGGCAAAGCCCAATGATTAGGAGCACAATTTCAAGTATAGTCATTATAGTCTCCCTCTTAAATCCTCATATCAAAAGAATTGTTATTCTTCTCTACCACTACTCCATCAGGATTACTTTTCTTTTCATCCTTTTTCTTTAATGGCTTTTTATTTTTGTTGCCTTCGTAGCCTTTTCCATTTCCTTCTCTGTCGTACCGTTCTTCCTCTTTATCAGCTTTGTATAAATCATTTACCTGCTTTGCCTGTTGTTCCGTTTGCTTTTCAACAGTGTGGGTCAAATGATCTTGCTGAAGCATAGGCTTTTGATCCTCTGTGGCTTTCGTATGGCTCACTTCATTTGTGTTTTGGATCATTCCATTAAAATTAATTGGACTGATTGACATACCATTTCCCCCTTTGCCATAATCACTGCTCGTTAATATTATAGCATTCAAATCCCCTTAGGTATTCCTAGTTATCAGTAAGGATACCCATATACTCGCCAAGTACATTTCGCATTTTCTGCAATGCTTTTGTATGAAGCTGCGACACTCTAGATTCAGAAACCTCCAAAGCAGCGCTAATCTCCTTTAAGGTCATATCTTCATAATAATATAAAAGTATAACCTGTTTTTCTTTTTCGGTAAGCAAATCCAAAGCTTCTTTCAACTTTAATGAAAGTTCCTGCTTAGATATATTATCCTCAGGCTGAATAAAATGAGAGTTATGTTCCGCCTCCATAACAGGTTCATTTCCCGCTTCAACAAATTCATTTAAAGAAACGACATTTGTAACATTCAGCTGAGACTGCCATTTCAAAAACTCATCTGAAGATATATTCAGTTCTGCTGCTATATCTTCATCACTTGCACTGTGACCTGTCCGAGCTTCCACTGTTTTAATGGCATCGTCAATCATTCGCTGTCGTTGACGAATAGTTCGTGGAATCCAGTCCATTTTTCGAATCTGGTCCAAAATTGACCCACGAATTCTAAGACTTGCATAGGTTTCGAATTTTACGTCTTTTGCTAAATCAAATTTATCAATAGCATCAATAAGGCCAAAAATTCCATAACTACACAAATCTTCATACTCTACAGTATTGCCTAAATACATGCAGAGTCTGCCAGCAACAATCTTAACAAGCGGCGCGTATTCAAGAATAAGTTGTTCTCTAAGCTCAGGAGTCGGAGTAACCTTGTACTTGTCCCAAAGCTTTTCCTTGTCACTTGCCTTCATTTATGCCCCCTTAAGACAATATCGAATCAGTATATACCTAACCCTCCTCTGATTCGCCTTCCCCAATTTGAGATTCTTCAACGTTTTCCAAATCATCCTCCTCGTCTAAAAGAGCCTCATCTGAAGAATTGTCTTCATCCATAGAAATTGGCTCCAAAGTCTTGAAAGCATAATCTAGAATCATTTTTATTACAGTTCCCATAAATAAGAATATGAAAACTACTACAACTAATCTTCCCACAAAAACGGAAAAATCAACTTTCTGCACAATGGACATAACACAAGAAATAAAAGCTGCAGCCAAGGTAATTATGATTGGAACGGGCTTTGTTTTCATTTGTGCCTCCATATATTTATAATATCTATTTTAAATAATTTTAACTGGTTTGCCAACTGCCTTAATATAATACTCTCCTGTTTCACTATATAGTTCAACAGTACGACCATAATTTAGGCCGCAGTCTTCAGCAACAAGCTTTACTCCAAGCTTTTTCAGAGCGGCTTTGCTAGCTTCAGCATTTCTTTGTCCAACATTAATACCAGAGGACGCAGCACCAGGCATTTCAAACATCTTGGCGCCACCTGCTATTTTCGCCACCATTCTGGCTTTATTAGCTCCTGCTTTAATCATGTCATCATAAAGCTTTTGAATTCCTGTATCAGCAAACTTTGCGATATTAGCATTGTTTCTGATAGCAGTACTATCCGGAAGCATAATATGAGCCAATCCACTGATTTTTGTCGATGGATCATAAATAGCAATTCCAATGCATGAACCCAGCCCAATAGTCGTCAGTGCATCAGGAGCTTTACATATTTTAAGATCAGCCATGCCGACTTTAATCATCTGCCCCATTTTTCACTCTCCTTATATTGGTACACCAAGTGCAGTAAGTATCTTTGCATAGGAATCTTCTTCTGGCATTAATATAAAATGTCCCTTAATTCCCAAATCATCAGAAAACTCGGTATTTATCATAAGTGCATTATCGCCAAAAATACCGAATTGAACAGCTGGAACTGAAAGAATCGCAGCTGCCATATCTACAGCAACAAAAGGTACAGAAGGAACTATTGTAAGATTTGTAAGTCCAGACAAAGCTGAAAGATACGATCCAGCAATAATATTTCCAACTTCCTTTATTGCAGATAAATCCATTTCATCAAATGGCTCCGAATAATCATCTGGTCTCATCATAAGCTTGTTTACAATATGATGAGCAGAAGGTAAATCCATCAAAAACATCATAGAGCCATCTATATCCTCTTCGACCCCAAGCATAATTCCAACGATAATTTCATCCTCGGCACCAATAGCGCTGCCAAGTTCCTCAACTGGTAGAAATGCTACCTCTGGAACGCTCATATCTATGCGAAGGCCAAGCATATTGGCGATGGCAGTTGTTGCATTGCCAGCGCCAATATTGCCAATTTCTTTGAGGACATCAAAATACTTTTCATTAACTTCGTTAAGTGTGAGCATTAAGTACCTCCCAATTATGAAGCTTCGCTCTCTCCTATAATTGAACTAATTTCAAAAATAGAAATGAGTTCATCGCCATTCTTTCCGACTCCATTGATAAATGAATTTTTGCTCTTAAGTGTAGATGAAGGAGCTTCGATATCATCCTCGGATAACGAAAGAACTTCCTTTACCTCATCTACGATTACGCCCATAAGTCCACCCTGTTCGAGTTTAAGAATAATAATTCTTGAAGCTCCGGTGAACTCATCATCCTCTAAATTCATTCTTCGACGAAGACTCATAACTGGCACAACCTCACCTCGAAGGTTGATTACACCACGATAATATGATGGAGCCTTTGGCACACGGGTAATTTTGCTCATACGAACAATATTATCAATATAGGAAATGTCGATACCATAATGCTCGCCACCAATTTTGACTGCGATGTATTGCTTTTTTTCTTTTTCAACTACATCATAAATAGCTAAATCTGACATGGTCTCACCTCCTACTAAATTACAGCGTTAACATCAAGAATCATAGCGATTTCACCATCACCGAGGATTGTGGCACCACTGATGAGCTTGTTGTTATCAAGCTTTCCAAGGGACTTAATAACAATTTCCAGCTGTCCAATAAGATTGTCGACAATAATACCACCCAAAGTATCACCTTTCTTACAAATAACAACTGTCATTGTTTCTTCAGTATTTTCCCTTGGCTCAAAATCAAGAATCTTGTCTAAATGAATTAGAGGAATAACCTGTCCTCTAAGGTGAATAACCTCTTTAGACTCAACATATTTGATTTCAGATACAGGAATATTTTCAATGTTCATAATAGATGCAAGTGCAATAGCATACTTCTCATCTCTTATTTCAACCATCAATGCCTGGATAATAGCAAGTGTAAGCGGAAGTCTTACTGTGAATGTTGAGCCCTCGCCCATTACAGACTTAACTGTTACATCGCCACCTAATGCTTCAATATTACTTTTAACAACATCAAGACCAACGCCTCGACCAGAAATATCAGTAATCTGTTTAGCCATTGAGAATGATGGCATAAACAGGAAGTCTATAATTTCCTTCTGGGTGAGATTTTCTGCTTCTTCAGGGGTAACTAATCCTCTTTCAACAGCTTTATCTCTTACCTTATCAGTATTAATACCGCCACCATCATCACCAACTTCAATGATGACGTTGTTGCCTTCCTGGAAAGCGTTAAGGAAAATTGTTCCCTTTTCTGGCTTACCAGCAGCTTTTCTGTCTTCTGGAGACTCAATACCATGATCGGCAGAGTTACGAAGCAGATGCTGAAGTGGATCGCCCAACTGATCGACAACAGTTCTATCTAGCTCTGTATCTTCACCAGTCATTACAAGTTCCATAGGCTTATTGAGTTTTCTGTCAAGATCTCGAATCATACGAGGGAACTTGGCAACTACAGACTCAATAGGAACCATTCGAACCTTCATTACAGATTCATGAAGATTAGTTGTAATTCGCTCAAGATATTCAATGTTCTCATGTAATGTCTGCCCATCAATTTCTCCGGAGCTATTTGACTGAGAAGCCAATGAGTTTTTAGCAATAATAAGCTCAGAAACCTGATTCATCAAAGCATCAAGTTTTTCAATATCAACACGAATTGTACGTGATGTTACAGGCTTATTAGCAGGCTGGTTTGTCTTTCCTCCAGATTTTGCAGCCGGTGCAGGTGCTGCCTTTGCAGCTGGTGCAGGAGCTGCTGCTTGAGCTGGTGCAGGTGCTTGAGCCTGAGCTGGTGCAGGTGCTGGTTCCGGTTCTGGAGAAGGTGCTTCCTCCTTCTTCTCGTACATTTCACCTGTAACCTTATCCGCTTCAACTGATTCAATTTCAGACACAGCCTTTACTGCCTCTAAAATTGGTTCGAGCTCAGATTCTGTTGAAAGAATAAATGAAAAGTCAAATTCAAAATTTTCATCCTCAATATCACCAGAACTAGGATTAAAGGCCATAATCTGACCAAAATCTTCTACTGCCTTAAACACAAGAAAGGCTCTGGCTGCCTTCAGCAAGCATTCTTTATTGATATGAATTGTAAATCCATAAAGCTGCTTTTCACCTTTAAGCTTCTCACAAAGCTCAGGATCTACAGGAATCTTTTTGTATAAAGGACCATCAGAGGAATCTGCAGCTTCATCTCCACCTTCAGGAGCTGCAGATTCTGCTGGTGCTTCGCCGCCACCTTCTGCAGCCTCGCCGCCCTCTGCCTGATTAAGATAGTCATTTAAAAGCTTAATCAATGCTTCGTTTTCTTCTTCACCCTCATTAGAGGTAGCCTTTACCGTATCAAGATACCCCTCGATAGCATCCAGGCATTTAAATAAAATATCTATAAGGGCAGAGTTTACCTTTACATTGTCATTACGAACTTCCTGGAACACATTCTCCATGTCATGTGTAAGACGTTGCATTCTCTTGAAGCCCATAGTACCAGCCATACCCTTTAAAGAGTGAGCTGCACGGAAAATTTCATTTACAACATCCTTATTTTCCGGTTCCTTCTCCAACTCCATGATGTTGTCTGAAAGACTCTGAATATGACCACTTGTCTCATCGATAAAGATATCCAAATATTGACTTACATCCATACCTACTAACCTCCAAGTCTTTTAACAATTGAATTAGCAACTGATTTAAGTGGCGCCACCTCATTAGATAGACCACCTTGTTCCACCGCCTTAGGCATACCATAAACAACACAGGTAGATGCCTCTTGCGAAATAACGTAAGTCTTTTTAAATTGATTCAAATATTTAATTCCTTCTGAACCGTCAGCACCCATTCCTGTAAGCACCACACAAATAATCTCATCGAAGCTTGAATTCTTGAGGGATTTATACATCACATCCGCACAAGGCTTTAAACTGTTTACAGGTGGGCCGTCATCTAGGTGACAGTATGCTGCATGACTTCCGTCTTCGCAGATTTCCATGTGCTTACCGCCAGGAGTAACATAAACCCATCCAGGCTTAAAATACTCTCCATTCTCTGCTTCCTTTACATGCACTGCAGAGATTTGATCAAGTCTTTGTGCCAAGGAAGCTGTAAATCCTTCAGGCATATGCTGAACCAAAACAAGTGGCACTGATAAATTAGCTGGCAACATAGGAACAAAAGTATGTAGCGCCTGAGGTCCCCCTGTAGAACATGCAAGTGCAATTAGCTTCTTGGTTCTCACTCCAGTTCCAACTGGCTTTACTGGAGTAGCGCTTCTCCTTTCTGTAGAAGAATTAGCAGCACCTGCTGTACCAGATGAGCTAGTCACATTTGACTGCGACTGTCCAGTTTTTATTGTAGAAGCAGTTTGACTTCTTGGCTGTGAAAAAGTCTGGCCTGATGATGGTCTTTGGAAGCTGCTTGCAGGTCTTGAAGTAGCTTGTTCAGGTTGCGCATTACCTGAATCTCCTTTGACTCCAGCCAATCTGTTTCTAACATTCTCCATTCTAGACTGTGTAGCCCTTCTGGATTCCTCAATGGCTCTGGTGTTATCACTTGTTCCCCTAGCTTTCCCAATAGTCTTAAATGTTGAATGCTTCGTAACATTATGCAGCGAGGTTTTCAACTGATTTCCAAACACATCCCTTGTGTCTGACCCAGACCTAATTGGTTTTACTACAAAATCCAGTGCACCATATTGCATTGCCTTAACGGTATCGTCTGCATCCTCCTTTAATATCGAACTAATAAGAACGATGTTTGCTGGTATCCTTTCTTTCGACAGACGCTCAATCAATTGAACTCCAGTCAACTTAGGAAGGACCATATCAAGCACAACGATATCGTATGGATTATTCTTTATTTTGTTGTAAGCATCTTCGCCGTCCGCACTAACGTCAACTACACGAAAATCATTATCTGCGTTGATAATATCACAGATAATCCTTCGCATAAGTGCAGAGTCATCAACAACCAAAATCTTATACATTCTTTACCCTTGATCCTTCTTTCTTAAGCGTCTCTCTTCGTCAAAAATGTACTTTATTATTGTTTCTCGGTCTTCTGGCTCTTTAAATAAAAATTCGATTCTATGTTCAAAAACAGTTAATTCGTCTCTATATTCACTAACAACTCTTCTAGCCACAGCATTTATTACCTGATTGATACTATGACTTACAAGCTTAAAACTTACATACATATATCGGTCGGTTTCAACATCTTTGTTAGCATATATTTTTGCTCCCCCACCACTGATATCTACAATATTACCAGACACTGGTGAACCATATGTGTTTCCATACTTTTCCAAATCATCCTCCACCAATGCCATATTTGGTAGAATAGCCACATCCTCAGGAATAGGCAGGATTTTGATAGGAATAAGGCACTGAAATCTATAAAAATCTCTTCTTTGTACCTTCATCAAGGATGTTGATGGCTCAAAAACGTAGACAGGAAAGTTTTCAAGCTTTCCTCTTTTTGTTATCTCACCAGTAAGCTGGAACATCCCGCCTCTAGTATTAAAAACAGCATTAAAAGGAACATTCATTGGTATAGTAACAATGTGTCCCTTTCTGGTAGGAATATGAAATATTATTTCGTCTTTCTTTGTGACACCGAAAACACTTGAAATATATACACTTCGATCGTCCTCTATATTGTTTTCAATGTCAGAATTTGTGCTGGCAATTGTAAATTCAATAGGTGTGCCAGGTCTAAGTTCGAATATTTCCATATGCTATGCCCTGTCCCTTAACAATGCGCTAAATATATGAGAAACACCCCACTTGAAGTGAGTAGACTCATCCTTCTGAAGAAGTTTTGATGCAATACCCTCAAAGCTTTTTGCCGACTTACTCATTGGGTATTCTAAAGATACCACCTTCTGATTCCGAACAGCTTTTTCTAACGAACTGTCATAAGGCACATATCCCAAATAATCCAAGTCTCCACCTAAAAATTTCTTAACAACTGATTGCATTTTTTGATAAACAGCTTTTCCTTCTGACTCACTGTTAACCTTATTTGCAACCAAATGTACATTTGTACCATCCTTTAAATATTTTGAGCTTTTACACATAGCCTTCATTAAAGAATATGAATCTGTAAGCGAGCTTGGTTCTGGAGTAGAAACCAGCAACACCTCAGGTGATGCAAGTACAAACTCAAGAACCTGGTCCGAAACGCCCGCACCAGTATCTATTATAAGAATATCACATAAATCATTTAAAAGTGATAGATTATGCACTAAAAACGTAATTTGTTCACGATTTAGATTATTAAGTCCCACAACGCCAGAACCACCGGATATAAAGCCTATCCCCATAGGCCCTGTGGTAATAATATCTCTTATACTTCTGCCGTTAAATATAACATCAGACAGATTATAATTAGGTAAAGTACCAAACATCACCTCTACATTCGCAAGGCCAAAATCTGCATCTAATATGATTACTTTCTTTCCCATATTAGTAAACTGAATAGCCAGATTTACGGCCATGTTGGATTTTCCAACTCCACCTTTTCCAGAGGTAATTGTGATTACTTTTGTATTCTCTATGTTCTTTATATTTTGCGCTTTTATTACGTTTCGTAAATTCTGGGCCTGATCCATTTAGTTTCCTCCCAACAATTGCTTTACCAGCTTTTGGGCATTTACAATTTCAATATCATCTGGAACGTTTTGTCCAGTAGTAATATATGAAAGAGATGCACCAGTATAAAGCTTCATGTTGAAAATATTTCCTAGACTTTTTGTCTCATCAAGCTTTGTAAAAATCAAATTGAAGTCTGTAAATTCCATGTAAGAATTAGCTATATCAAGTAAATCCTTTTGCTTTGTGGTAGCAGAAAGAACCAAATACACCTCGCTTTCATAATACCCCGTCAGGGATGTGATAAGCTTTTTTGTATCTGCCTTCTGCTCTTGATTTCTATGAGAAAAACCAATTGTATCTACTAGAATTACATCTGTATCCTGATACTCTCTCATCTGTCTTTTCACAGTATCCAAAAGTTCCTCTGCAGAATAAATAACATTCAAAGGAACACCTAAAATGTTTGCATATGTCTGAAGCTGATTAGCAGCAGCCATTCGATATGTATCTGCTGTGATAAGACCAACTTTCTTTCCCTCTTCAACCTTGAATTTGGAAGCAATTTTTGCAATTGTTGTGGTCTTTCCAACTCCTGTAGGACCAATAAAAAAAACAACCTTTGGTTTCTTTTCACCTGTTTGAATTCTCGTTGGTGTTCCAAGCTTTAACACCATCTTTTGATATACTGAACTTAGTAAATTATCAAGAGAATGGCTAGTACGAAGTACCTTGTCCATATCTCCTAATACCTGATTGATATACTTCTCCTGAACTTCGTTGTCTAAAAGAACGTTATAAAGCATCTTTACAAACATGTGATTATCATTATCTATAGAGAGCTTTTCTGTATGTTCTGGAGTTGTAGGTAAGACTACAGGTTCCTTTGTCTCAGGAACTACAAACTCCTTTTCCTCCTTAGATACAGGTTTAACAAAGGCCGGCTTTGAATATGTTGGCTCAAGAATTTTAGCCCTAGGCGCAGAGCCAGAAAGTGGTTCAAAATCAAGATCAGACTTAGTCATATCTTTTTGTACCTCCTCTGTTGAATTTTCGGCAACACCTTCCAATGTTTTTGCCGATTTATCCTCTGTAGGTAGTGGTGCCTGTTTTTCAAGAACTTCATTTACTGCTGAAAAAGCATCCTTTAAAATGATAGCGTCATCTGCCACAGCCTCGAAAGAACTGCTTTTTTCCTCCTTTTGTGGAACTGCGAAATCCAAAGCTTCCTTTGAAAAGCCTTCATCCTCCACTGCAGCCGTCACCTCATAGGTGCTCCCCTTAAAAATGCCTTTAAGCCCCTTTGGTTTTATTACTTTTACATTCATAATCACTGCAGCACCGCCAAGTTCCTGACGAACCTTTGACATAGCCTCTTCTTCAGTTTTACCAGTATACTTATTAATTGTCATTTAATTCACCCTGTAACCATGCCTACTGACGAAAGTTCCACATTAGTATCGATTTCATTATAAGACACAACAATTAAATCCTTAAAATAGTCTTGTACCATACTCTTAAAGTACATTCGTACGATAGGAGACGTAACAACAATTGGAGTTCTACCAAGCTCCTCCAACTTCTTGATTTCATCTTCGAGTGAGGCAACAATTGCTTTAATTCTCTCTGGATCAAGTGTAAGGTAAGCCCCCTGCTCTGTCTGTTTGATTGAAGCCATAATATCTTGTTCAACCTTAGGGTCTACAGTTATTACCTGCGTGACCTCATTTGCAGGAAAATACCTTCCGGAGATTGCTCGCTTCAAACCTTGTCTTACATATTCTGTAAGTACATCAGTATCATGTGTTGTTGTAGCATGATCTG
>CAMJBT010000081.1 GCA_946403965.1 uncultured Pseudobutyrivibrio sp.
GAAAAATCAAAGAAACAGGTCACAAGCACTCCTACACAACAGATGGCAACATCATCCAGCCATTTGCTTTCACAGGATACCAGGAGGATGAGGTATCTGGTCTTAAGTTTGCCCAGGCGAGATTTTATAGCGCTGAAAATGGTAGATTCCAGTCTGAAGATAATGTAAAGGGATTTATGGATAGTCCATTTACATTAAATCATTATGGTTATTGTTGGGGCAATCCAGTTGGACTGGTTGACGCTGACGGTAACTTACCAACTTGGGCAAAAGTAGCTATTACAGTTGGAGTCGTTGCAGCAACAGCTGCTGTAGTTGTAGCTACAGGTGGATTAGCCGCTGGAGCAATAGCAGCCACTGCTGCAAGTGTATCTGCTGGAACAGTAACTGCAACAGCCGGTTTGGCTACTACTGTAGCTATTGGAGCTACAGGAGGTGCTCTTGCATGTGGAGCTATGGATGCTGGATATCAAGGCGTTCAGATGACTTGGGGGAAACAAGACCACTTCGATACTGCTCAGAATATGGGAGCAATGACTAATGGGGCTGTTTTTGGAGGACTTACAGCTACTGGTGTTGGTTTCTTTGGAACTGTAGCTGCAGGTGGTATAAGTGCTGCAGGCGGGAATATGGTTACACAGTATCAGAAAACTGGTACTATTAATTCAAGAGAAGTTGCTACAGCAACAGCTGGTGGAATGCTTGGCGCAGGTATAGGTTATGGAATAACAAAGTGTATTTCATATGCTGCAGGAAGGATTGGAAATACCGGTAGTACTGGAAACACATGCCCGAGTGAGGGTGGAAATGATTCTGTATATATACCTAGAGATGCTCATGGAAATCCGATACCGTTGCAGAAACAAACGGTAAATGGGCAAGACATTCCACTACCAGCACTAGAAGCAGAGGGCAGACCACATACTGTATTAGGTGGGAAAATTAGTTCTAAAACTGGTGAGGTATATAGGCAATCAGCAACGTTCCCAGGTGGTACATGGCCAACTGTAAATGGGCAAGATGTTCCATGGAGTGAAGTTCATTGGACAGATCATGGAACGCCTCATCATCACACTAGCCCTCATCAGCATATTTTGGAATATAAGCCTGATCAAGGTGGATGGATTAGGTCAGGACCTACATTATTTAACCCATAGTAGGGAGGCAAAAATATGGATTATTACTTAGATCTTATTATTTCTAAACAAGAAATTGAAAAAGTCGGACTTACGGAGAGATTATGCGAATGGGGAGGAGAAAAATATTCATGCAACCCTGCTCAATATTATACAAACACTGATATTGAGTTTGTGAAGATTGAAAAAATAGATATCTATAGTGAGATTGTGGATATGAAGGCTCCCGAAAATTTTATTGGACTAAGCTTAAAAAGTGATATCATTAACGATTTGGAATATGCTATTAACAGTGGTGGAACTAGTTTTAATGAGAATTCGTTGTTTCTTTTTTTGAAACAATTATCAGGTTTAGACTTTTTTTATGTTTTCTTGCTAAGGGAAGATGAGAAAATTAAAGAAGCTTATGAAATTAAAACGGGTGAAGATATATGTGCTGCTTTGCTAGGTTGCTTAAAATGGTCAAATCCAAAGGATATTATGTTCTTTAAGAATATATATAAGAATATCCAATAGTAGGGCCGGATCTTTGTATGATATTGTGGTTGAATTCTTAGGGATATAATTGATTTAACTAAATATTGACAGCATGACTTCATTTCCAAACTGCAAAGCCGTAATGGGCTTTGCAGTTTTTTCATAGTTACATAGTAAAATCAAACTGTTATTAGTTAAGTTTAATATTTTGTAAGTATATTTATGCCCTCGGTCAGGAAGAAACTTACGATGAATAACAAGGTGTTATGATAAGCGTGGAAATCAGACAAGTGTAAATGTGGATGGAAGTCTGACAAAGACATTTAAATTTGATGCTACAAACATGCTTGCTAAGGCTACAGATGTAGCTAAAGGAGAAGCAACATATACCTATAATGGAATGGGCAAGAGGATTGCTGTAGTTAATCCAGAAGAAAAGATAGAATATCTCCTTGATTTAACAAAAGACTACCACAACATGCTTGAACGTTCTGTGAATGGAGAAACAGAAGTATATACATATGATAGTAATGTTGTATCAATGTCAAAAGCAGGAAATGATTATTTCTATATGCTTGATGAACTTGGTACAGGAATGTATCTTACAGGCACAGATGGTATTGCTACAACAACATATGCATATGATGAGTTTGGTAGAAATCTTAATCCGTACACAGGAAAAAGAGAAAAGCCAAGCTATACAAAGCAGGGAAATATAATCCAGCCGCTAGCCTTCACAGGTTACCAACATGATGAAATGACAGGTAGTTATTTTGCGCAGGCAAGATACTATAATTCTGATGCAGGGAGGTTTGATTCGAAAGATAGTGAGCGTTATAGAAAATTCCATAATATGAATTCAATGAATTTATATGTATACTGTCAGAATACTCCTTGCCGTTTCATAGATCCAACAGGTCATATTATATATACTCCTGTTGAGGGGTACGAGGCACACATTATAATGGAGGACTATGCAAAAAATATGTTGGGTGCTGATGTTGAATTAATGATTGAAGGTGGTTCGTTTCATGGAACGGGATTATTTGGAAAAGCTGATATAGTTGATTTAAATGGATTGTATGCAGAAATATATGAAATAAAACCTGTCACATATTCAAAAGGAATGCGTAGACAATTGGCATATTCACAATTAGAGCGTTATATTAGCGCATTTAATAACCCTAGCTATTCTAATATGGAGAGAAATGGTAAGTTGGGGGCTATAGAAGGTCAATCATATACTAACCAAATTGACAATCTATATTTTAAATCTACAATTCATGAAAATATGTACATACAGTATTATGCTAGTGGAGATGGTCTTATTTTCTATAGATATGTAGAATCAGAAAAAGTTCCAGAAAAACATATAGAAGCAATGGTATCTTCCGATGTTAGGCAGAAATTGGAGATTAAAAAGCAAAAGATAAATGCACTTGCTGATAAAGCAGTTGATTTTTTAGTTAAGGGCGTTCAACTAGTATGTCTTATTGGCATAATAGCTTTAATAATTGATACAGTACCTGGAGATGAAGAACCTATCCCTTTCTTGTTAGAAATAATTAAAGATGGATCATATATCAAAGAGTTACTAATGCAATTTGGAATAAAATTACTGAGTAGTAATGATGAGCAATGTGAGGTGGCATAATGATTAACTGTAGAGAAAAAATATCCTTAATAAAGAAAAATATAGGACGAGAAGCAACAAAAAGAGGTTATACGCTGACAACATCATTACCAGGAATTACAACTCACTACTTAGCTATATATTTGAGAAATGAAAATGGCAAAACTAGAGGACGTTTTGATATAGTTGAAAATCTGACTACGCACGAAGTTGAGTTAATCTGTGCTGGTGAACGAATCGGATTTATTTATAGTGATATATGCTCATTTGAAGATGGCATTAATAAACTCGCTGATTATATGACAAATAAAGGCTACCAAAAGCTGGATGTATCAAGATTTGATGATAATGATTTGAAAGATTTTTCGAATAATTATTTAATGCTAGCAAATGAATATATGCTCGAAAACAATTTGGGAACATCGTTGAATATTGAGGATGTAATCCGACATACAACAGAAGACATGAGATTACTAGTTGATGAATGTTTTATATTAGCTAAAGAAAAGCTTATGAAATTAGCGGCTATTTTACTATGCGTGGTGTTGCAAGAAAATAAAACATTAAGAATCGAAATTAATGACTCGAATTGGCTTATAGTGAACAAAAATGTAGGGAGATTCGGAAGAGAGTATAATATTTTACATATTGTGTATATGTTATATCTCACGAAAAATAGCGAGGCAATAAGTGATGTCATTAAAGATATAATTAGTTAGTAATTAGACAAAAGCAAACTACATGCCTTATTACATTGAGGCGCTAATGTGTGAATACGATGCATCCGGCAATAGAACAAGTCTTTTAGAAAAGGATGTCAAGATTTCTTACAAGTATGATTTTCTTGATAGACTTGTGGTAGCAAAAGTGTTAAATAACAGCTGGGCTACCGTAAAGATATAGGGTTAAAATGCAGCCAAGGAAAGCTGCATTTTAATTTTGCTAAAGCAAAACATCTATTTATGAAAGGGATTTCAGGAATAGATGCCAAGTACGGATAAAGCTAATCTGATGATTAGCCTTATCCTACAATGGTCTGGGCTTTAGAGTAGCTTCAACTCGACCAGAAGAGAAAATTGAATATTTATGTGACCTTTCAAGGGATTACTACAACCTTTTAGA
This sequence comes from uncultured Pseudobutyrivibrio sp., assembly GCA_946403965.1. Classification (GTDB taxonomy): domain Bacteria; phylum Bacillota; class Clostridia; order Lachnospirales; family Lachnospiraceae; genus Pseudobutyrivibrio. The sequence continues at coordinate 4,369 of CAMJBT010000081.1, forward strand.
GCGTACAGTAAATGGAGAAAAAGAAAGCTTCATCTACGACAACAATGTAGTCAGCATGAGCAAGTCTGGTAATAACTACTATTATCTTCAGGATGAGCTTGGCTCACCTATGTACATGACAGGTACAGATGGTGTTGCAGTTTCTTCATACGCCTTCGATGATTTCGGTCGCAACATCGACCCATTCACAGGCAAAATCAAAGAAGCAAGTCACAAACACGCCTACACAACAGATGGCAACATCATTCAGCCATTTGCATTCACAGGCTACAGGAAGATGAGGTATCAGGGTTTAAGTTTGCACAGGCAAGATTCTATGATGCAAACACAGGTAGATTTCAGTCTGAGGATAATGTAAAGGGATTTATAGATAGCCCATTTACATTGAATCATTATGGTTACTGTTGGGGCAATCCGGTTGGATTGGTTGACGCTGACGGTAATTTACCAACATGGGCAAAAGTAGCTATTGCATGTGGAGCTATGGATGCTGGATATCAAGGCGTTCAGATGACCTGGGGCAAACAAGACCATTTCGATACGGCTCAGAATATGGGAGCAATGACTAATGGGGCTGTTTTTGGAGGACTTACAGCTACTGGTGTTGGTTTCTTTGGAACTGTAGCTGCAGGTGGTATAAGTGCTGCAGGCGGGAATATGGTTACACAGTATCAGAAAACTGGTACTATTAATTCAAGAGAAGTTGCTACAGCAACAGCTGGTGGAATGCTTGGCGCAGGTATAGGTTATGGAATAACAAAGTGTATTTCATATGCTGCAGGAAGGATTGGAAATACCGGTAGTACTGGAAACACATGCCCTAGTGAGGGTGGAGGTTCGAAGGTTGATTTTTATGTTAAGCCAAATGGTGAAGCAGTACCAGGAACTGGATATAGGTATTTTGCCAGAAATCCTGAAGTTTTAGCAAATGCAAAAAACGGGATGATACCAGCAAGAGCTGATGGAACGTATTTTTCATTTAATGCGTATGATGACGCAATTATTGCTAAAGGCAAATTGCAAATTCCTTATAGACCAGAATATAGAGTTAGCTTTGATACTATTGATATAATCGATGATATATCAATTCCCAAAGGACAATGGGGAGCTGCAGATTATCTTGAACCGTTAACAAGTGATTATAAGAATTTTGGTCCTGGTGGTGCGACACAGGCAATTACTTATTCACAAATTAATTCAGTTAATAATATTACAAAGTTGAGGTAAATATACGCATGGAAGACTTAAAAAAAGAATTATTAGACGAGATATATGATAAAGTTGCTGCTGATGAATATAAGACCATCGAAGAGTTGTTAAACCAAGGTAAACATCGACAAGCGTTTTATAAGCTAAATGAGTTGAAAAAAACTAAAATGATATCGAGCCCTAAATATATAGGGCTCTTGGAAAAATTTTGGTGGACATATGCAAATTAGTCATAGCGGATATTATGTTTGAAATCTATGAAATCTAGGCGCCTGTAGTAGGTGAGGATGGCCACGTAACAATCTACTTTTATGACCTTTCAGGACAGCTTACAAAGATTACAGATGCCCTTGGTCAGGAGGAGCACTATGCATATGATCAGTATGGACGTCTTGTAACAAAGACTGATAGAGACAACTTTGCAACAAGCTACACTTATAACAACATTGGTGCAGTTACAAAGGTTGGCTATGGTGATGGCAGAAGTGTTGAGTTTGCTTACAATGAACTCAATCAGCTGAACCAGATAAATGACTGGCTTGGAAAGACTACACTTGAAAATGATATCTTAGGAAGACTTACAAAGGTAACTGACTATCAGAATAGAACTGTAGGCTATGAGTATAACTCACTTGGCGAAAAGACTAAGCTTATCTATCCTGATGGAAGAGAAGCACTTTATAGCTACGATGAGGAAGGAAGACTCTCTTGCATCACAGGAAATGGTGAGGAAACCACATACTCTTATGATGACCTTGGAAGACTTGCACTGAAGCTTCTTCCAAATGGAGTGTCAACAGAGTACACTTACCTTCCAGGTGGAAATCTTGAGAGTATGACAAGCTACGACACTAATGGTCAGCTTGATAAGTATTTCTATTCTTATGATAACGCTGGTCTTATCAATGGAATCAATAGAAACAGACGCGGACTTGAGGCTGTATCTGGTCAGTATAAGTACAAGTATGATGCAATCGGCAGATTAACTCAGACTAGTCATGATGGCATGGTTAAATCTGCTTATGAGTATGATGCATTCGGAAACAGAACATTACTTGCTGAAAACGAAACAAGAACTTCATACACTTATGATGTTCTTGACAGACTCGTTGAGGCAAAAGAATTAAATAGCAGCCAGGCTATTGTAAAGACATATGATTACGATAAGCGTGGTAACCAGACAAAAGAGTTTGTAGATGGTCTCTTGCAAAAGACCTTTACTTTTGATGCAACAAATATGCTTTCAAAAGTGGTAGACTCAAGTAAGGGTGAAGTCGAGAACCAGTATAATGGTCTGGGCTTTAGAGTAGCTTCAACTCAACCAGAAGAGAAAATTGAATACCTATGTGACCTTTCAAGGGATTACTACAACCTGTTGGAACGCACAGTAAATGGAGAGACAGAGTCATTCATTTATGATAATAATGTTGTATCTATGTCTAAGGCAGAAAGCAATTACTACTACCTTCAGGATGAACTCGGCTCTCCAATGTACATGACAGGTACAGATGGAGTTGCTGTAAGTTCATACGCCTTCGATGACTTTGGTAGAAACATAGATCCAAGAACAGGCAAACAAAGAAAGCATGAATACAAGGTAGAAGGTAACGTCATCCAGCCATTTGCTTTCACAGGGTATCAGGAGGATGAGGTATCTGGCCTTAAGTTTGCACAGGCGAGATTCTATGATGCAACAACAGGTAGATTCCAGTCTGAGGATAATGTAAAGGGTGTATTAAATGCACCATTTTCATTAAATAAATATGGTTATTGCTGGAATGATTCAATAAATCTTGTAGATAGAAATGGTAACTGGCCAGACTGGGTACAGAAAGCTGGAGAGTGGTGTGCAGATAATAAAGAAAACCTAATAAAAATAGGTATCGGAGTAGGTGTTGCTGCTGTAGGAGTGGCTGTTACGGTGGCAACAGGTGGTGCAGCATTGCCAGCAGTTATGGCAGCTGGAGAAGCACTGATTGTTGGTGGTGTAACAGGAGCAGCAGTAAGTGGAGGTATTACTGCTGTAGGGCTGGCCATAGAAGGTAATCTTAATATGCAACATGCGGGTGAAATAGCCCAATCTGCATGGGATGGTTTCGCTGATGGGGTTATGGCAGGTGGAATATGCTATGGTGCTAGTCAGATGTTTAATGTGGCCTCTAAATTATCTAATGGAAATACTATTAAGGCCGGAGAAGATATAGCAAACAAAGCTGGTAGAGTTACAAGTGAGGAGGCAGGTTGTCCTTTTGAGAATGGCAATAATGTTTCAAATAAAGAAAAATTAATAAATGGATTAAAGGATGCACCAGTAGAATATAGAACAAATCCAAGAACCGGTGTAAAAGAGCCTTATATGAAACAATATCAGGTAAATGATGAGTATAAAGCGATATTACGTCGAGATGTTGGCGATTTTAGTCATGGTGACATGGACCATTGGAATTTAGAAGTTCAAACTACAGGGGGGAATCTGAAATATGATTTACATATGTATCTTGGTGAGGATGGTAACATTCTTCCTATAACAGAGGAAAATATATATGTACCGAAGAAGAGTCCATTTAGATAATTCTAGAAAGGAGTAAAAATGATTATAAATTTGACTAGTATTATAAGACCGAAGGAATTAATTCGTATAAGTGTTGTTAATAACTCAACAGAATCACCAGCTGAAATAGTTTTTACCTTTAGCAAGGATGCATTGGTAGGGTTTGCCACAGAACTTCTATGGCTATATGATGATATTAGTGATAGTAGAGTTATAAACATAACTACACATCCTTTAAGTGTAGACCCTAGTCCGAATCAAGCTGTTGGTTTTTATTTAACATCAACGAGCCCAACCTTTTCGATAAAAACAAATACTATTTCTACAAGTTATAGTGATGTTGTACATATTGAGGGAATGAAAGATGTTTATATAAAAAACAAAACACATAAAGTTTTTTATGTCGTCAATACAGAGATTGAATCTGGTTGTCCAGACGTAGTAGTTGAATCATACGAATTATCTAAACGTAATATTTTGGATATAGTAGTAAAAAATGAGGATGGGGTGGATATTACCTCAAAATGTGGTGCTGTTTTGCTCGAAATTAATAAGGAAGGTATAAAAGATTTTGCCACATCTTTACTTATTTGGGCAAACAATGATTTTAAAACAGAATATGTAATGGCTCAAGAGGGGCACAATGGGAAAGGGACAAATATCGGGGTTATACTATCTAGAGATAGTATTCCTACCAAGCTCTGCTTGAAAGAATTAGGAAATGTTAATGATTATGATTCGAGAATAGAATAGACTCTAAGTGCCTCGTATTATATAGTTGGTAAACTAGGTGCCTGGCCACATTGGGGCAGGCATCTAGCTTTTTACTCTGCTGATAGAATCACAAAAACTAAAATTGTAAAGGTTCCAGACCAATGTGTAGAGACTTCGGCAAAATGCTGGGGTCTCTTTTTCTTTTGTAAAGTGGTACATGGTTTTCACTTGAAATTAACAATTTCATGTTTAAATAATCGTATCATCTATGATAACACTGTATTTGCTACTAGGGGAAAGTTAAACAAATTAAAATGTATGATGCATATGGAAAAGAAATCGGATGGGTTGATTATACAAACCATGGTTATGGAAAGGTTAATTCGCCTGATTATCATACAGTACCACATTGGCATGAAAGAGTTTATGATGTGTTAAGTCGTGATGGTATGAAAATTCAGCTAAAGTTAGTGAATGGATAATAAGAAAGTTTGAAGCTATTCCGATTGATACTGGTGATTATAGTGGGGTTGGTTATGATTTTGAGTCTCCCAATCAAAAGTTGTATGAGTTAAGCCAGAAACTTCATGATAATCATGAGGTGGTTATGACAAGTTCAAAATTTATGTCATTACTTGAAAATATCACTAAAGAGATATATACAAGGATTATTATGGGAGGTTTCGGTTATATGGGAAGTTATATAAATATTGGCGTAGCATCAAATAATTCAAATATAAAAAAGTTAGTAATTAATCTTTTTAAAGAATTAAAGGAGTTTGCTTTTTTGAGTGTCCATTTGCCGTATAATAACAATTATGATAATTGGGTTTCGTTCAACAATAAAGAGTGTTCAATAGAGGAGGCTTTTGAGTATTGTCTCAAATATGAATTGTCATACCTTATTGGCGAATTTAAATTTAATGAAAGAAAAATGAATAATATTGAATTTACTGTAGAAAAGAATGAATATGATATAGCATGTCTTATAATAAAGATTCCAGATGAAGAGATAGTGTATAATATCGATGAATTTGAGCAGTGTATAATAGAATTCCTAACAAAAATAAAAGGATTCAGTTTTGCATTTTGTGATTGCGAAGCACATTTAGATGATGATAAGTATTCAATATATGTACAATATTCGGATATACCTATAGTTAAATACGAAAAATGGAAAATTGATGGCTTTACAGAACGTTGAAAACTCAACTTTTTATCTTTTACTAAACTGTGTGCCTTACCCCAATGTGGTCTATCACAAATGAGTATGACGACATCAAAAAGACCACAACAGCCACAGAACAGAATGGAAATGTGGTTGTCTACAGTCATGATGATTTGGAGCGCCACACAGCCACAAAGTATTATGATGGAACAGAGCGCTATACTTATAATGTTAGAAACCAAAAGACAAGCTTTACAGATAAGCGAGGCAACACAACACGTTTCTCTTATGACAATAGAGGACATCTTACAAAGATTTTAGATGCCAAGGGAAATAAGACATTTATTACATATAGACCAGATGGCAAACCACTGGCAGTAAAGGGACCAAAGGGTGAAGAGTACAAGTATTCCTATGATTTAAAAGGCAAGCTTTTTGAGCTTAGAAATCCTCTTGGCGAGCATGACAGATTCTACTATAAAGATGGAAATCTTTATAAGACAAAGAATGCTCTTGGAGCAGAGACTTTCTATAGCTATGATGCCAGGGGTAACGTAAATACGGTAACTGATCCTGATGGAATCGAGGTATCTTACGAGTATGATGCCCTTAACAGAATAACAGCTTCTATCACAGCAGATGGTGCAAGAACTACCTATGAATATGATGCTGCTGATAGAATCACAAAGACCACAGATGCCATGGGCAACACCAGAGAGTACACCTATGATGTCATGGGCAAGGTGACTTCTGTAAAGGAAGCGGATGGCACTATAAAGAATTTCGAAATGAATGTAATGGGCCGTGTTTCAAAGATTACTGATGAAGCAGGCCGTGTTACAGAAATCACATATAACCTTATGGGTAAGCAGGAAAAGGTATGCTTGCCTAATGGTGGTATCATTCTTTACGAGTACGACCCACTTATGAGACTCACAAAGGTTACTGACCCAGTGGGAAGAACATCAGGATATGAGTATGACCTTCTTGGAAGAGTAACAAGTGAAGTCGACCCACTTGGAAATGAAACAAGCTACACTTATACAAAGCTTGTAGTTGTTGGTGCATTATTGATTGGCGCAGTAATTGCAACGGGCGGTTCTGCAGCACCTGCTGTTGTATTATTATTCTAAGAAAGGATTTGAGATGGATTCGATAAATAATAGAGCATTATTAGCACTACAAAGAGGTAGCTTTCTAGAGGCGCAAGAGTTATTAAAAAAAAATATTAAAATTAATCCGTCGCATATGACGTATAATAATTTGGGTTATTTTTATTGCGATTTAGGAATGAATACAAAAAACGGACGAGTTATTCGAGCTGACAAGATTGGTATGAGATATCTTATGAAGGCGTACCAGTTAGATAAATCGTATAAAAACTGCATGGCAATTGGGTTAATGCTAAGATATGATCATGATTATGAAAAAATGAAAAAAATGTTTGAGAATGCGTTAGAAATAAAAAAGAATTATGCGGTATATTATAATCTTGGTTCAGTCTGTGTTGCATTGAAAAAATATGATAATGCCGCTAGTTACTTTCATAAGGCAATTCAGTTTTCATATAATGATAATGACTTATATGCTTCTACACTTGCGTATGTTCATATAATGTGTTTGATGAAAAGTAAAGTGGATGAGCGTTATTTTAAAAACTTATTATATGATGGGGATGAAAAAAGAATTGGAGACGAAATTGCTGCTTATTTCTTTAATGGAGATTATGAAAAGATTAATGCAATAGATATTGAAACTGTACTTGAAGATTATCCTGATATTCAAATAAATGCAATGATTATTGAAGCTTACAATATAGTTTCTAATAAAAATGGGTTATTAAATTTTTTGAGAGTTATAGAAAAATACTACGATGGTGATTCATTAGTTGCTTTGAAAAGTATTATTGATGATAGGCTTCAACGAATAAGATTAATAAATCAATATAATTACAGATTCGGCATAGAAGATAGGGTTTGTTGTTACATTGAATGTCCTATACATTAATATGTGATGGAAAGATAATAAAACTACGTGCCTGGCACCATTACAAAATAATTGTGTTGTAACAAAATTGTAAAGGGGGCAGGTAAATATATGGAGTCTTGTGTTCAATTGTTAAAAGAAGCAGCCTTTACACTTTTTTCATAACTGAAGTATATAATAACGTTTGTATTTTTATAGATTTTTTATGAGGGTTTTATCTATGGTACAGCATACAAATCCAAATAAT
>CAMJBT010000082.1 GCA_946403965.1 uncultured Pseudobutyrivibrio sp.
AGATGAGAACATTTTTACAAATATTGATGGTGCTGTTATAGTTTAGCTGGACCTTTATGGAAGCTAAAGCCGTGGACTGACAGAAGCGGCAGGCAGTTCACCCTCAATTATAGCAATTGAGGAGGTCATTCATTATGATGAGATCACTTTTCTCTGGTGTAGCTGGTCTTAAAACTCACCAGACAAAGATGGATGTTATTGGTAATAACATCTCAAACGTAAACACTGTTGCGTTTAAATCATCTTCAACAACTTTCTCTGATATTATGTATCAGACCACACAACAGGCTTCAGGTGCGACTGAAACTAGAGGTGGTACAAATGCTAAGCAGATAGGTCTTGGTGTTACTAACGGTGCAACCAAGGTTTCTATCACATCAGCAGGTGCTGCACAGTCGACAGGTGATGCCCTAGATATTCGTCTGACAGATGCAAACTCAACAAATTTCTTTATTGTTAATAATGGATCGAAAAACCTGTTTACAAGAGCTGGCTCATTCTATATTGATGGAATGGGAAACCTTGCAATGACAACAACAGGCTACCTTGTTATGGGCTGGCAGGTTGATCCTAATGACAATGCTAATATAGTTAAGGATACGGTTTCGCCACTTCGTATTATGAAGACAGAAAACTTAACCTCGGCTCCAGAAGCAACAACAATGGCAAACTTTAGCGGAGTTATTGATAAAAACGATAGTCAGTTTAACTCTACAGGTGGTTATGTGCGTTCTTTCACTTTGTACGATAATCTTGGATATTCATATACAGCAAAGTTCTCTATTAAGAGAGTTGATGGTACAAAGGGTGACTATTCAATAGAACTTACAAATATTTATGATTCAGACAACAATGATAAGCTTGCTGAATATCTAGCAAATGCTCCTGAAGGAACAACTCGTTCGAAAGAGGATGTTTTTGGTCAGGCTATCACAGTTCCAACTGATTATGATGTAACTGCTCAGAATTATACATTCTCTCAGAATGATGAGGTTCCACCGGTTGTATCTCTTACAGTAGGAGAAGGTGCTGAGGCAAAGACATATACATTACAAGGAACAACATTTGTAAATAACAATGATTCTAGTGATACACTATCCTTATCACAAGTGTGTGGTGTGGCTGCGGACAAGATAGATAGCGTGACTGGTGTAGTTGTAAAGGATAGTAACACATTACAGGTAAGCGTTACTACAATTGGCGAATATATCAATTTTGATACCAGTGAAGGTTATTTAAATTATGCTGGTGCGCCAGGTAGCAAGAGCCTTATTATGAAGTCGTTCAAGCTTGGTCCTAATGAGGATGACCCAGCGCTTGCAGATATCGAAATCGATTTTTCGAAGCTGTTGAATTATGATAATGGCGGAACATCTACTGCAGTCGCAAATCGTGGTATACCTGATGGTAATTCACTTAAGGGTGAAGGTAAGAAGCTTGGAACTATGACAGGCCTATCTATCCAGACTAATGGTAAGATTTATGGTTCGTATTCAAACGGTAACACAGTGCTTTTAGGACAGATTGCTGTAGCACAGTTCGCAAATGCTTCAGGTCTTGAGGAAAAAGGAGATAACTGTTACGATACAACCCTTAACTCTGGAGAGTTTGATGGAATAGGTATGGATATTTCCGCAGACGGTTCTTCAATGAATACAGGTCAGTTGGAAATGGCTAATGTAGATCTTTCAAGTGAGTTTACTGATATGATTACAACTCAAAGAGGTTTCCAGGCTAACTCAAGAATCATTACAGTTTCTGATACTATGCTTGAAGAGTTAATCAACCTGAAGAGATAGTGTTTAAAATTTTTGAGGAGCTGTTAAAAAACTCCCCTAAAAAGGATAGGATTCAGTGACTATCTTCGGATAGCCATCTGAATCCTTCTTATTTTTCTTAAACTATTTTATTTCCTCAAGTTTTCATCGAAAATTGCAGACACAAACTAAGCCATAATCATTATGGCAAAATAAATCACCAAAAATGTTTGCTCTTATGCAATACTCAGTTCCTTCTGCCTGGATGCTTCGATTCATGCACAGCAACGCTCCTTGGATTGAACAAAGATTTTCCAGTACTTCCTCATGAGCTTGCGTTAGTTCTCTGTTAACTCTTATTGTTCTTCCATACTTGTTTCCCTTGACAGCCTGGTTGCATTTGAAGTTGAATTTCTTACCATTAGCGCATACTAGGTCTCCTAAATTGTTTCTTCTGAAATTCACGGCTCTGTAGGGGGTTTCTTGATATTTCTTGTCCTTAGTTTCTTTTTCAAACATTGTGAATTTCATATACTTTTCCATGCCATGCTCTTCACAATAAATATAGTTGTTATAGGAACCATAGCCTGCATCGGCTACAGGATATTTTGGATATTTCCCATACATACTATTAAATTTTTCCATCAAAGGAACAAAGCAATCCATTAGGGGAGTTTTTAACAGCTCCTGTTATTATAAGTAAAACAACCCAAAGTCTAACCCGGCTTCTGGAGGAGGCAAAAGAAAAAGACCTCCTGCTAAACTAAATGTGCGATAACAGATAATCAAAAGAGCTAACCAGCCCCTGTTATCGGCATCGATAAAAAGCAGGAGGTCTAGGCCAGTCAAGGGACCGTGGAATAAATCTTATGCCGCGAAAGCCCCTGATGGGCCGTTTATTTTTCGTTTAGTGGATCGGGATTGTTCTTTAAGTTTTTTATAAGAATAATTAATGCGTATGCTGCGAAGAAACCTACTGTTATACCTAGTACTGAGAGTAACATTGCTAAATCTTTGTTATCAGCTTTGTTTGAGAAAAATTGAAAAATCATAATTTGGAGTATTATTGATACAGAACCGTAAAACAGAGCAGGTAATGTCTTACAAAAAGTCCAAAATGCTTTATAGTCTGAATATCTTGGAATTAACCAAAATAGTGCCCCTAATAGCAAGACAATGTAAAAACCTGAAATGGCCACATGGTCAAAAGGTTCTGTATCCGTTAAAACGAAACCATAAAATAATGACAACAAAAAACAAATAATTAAGTATATCGCTTTTTTTTCATTGTTGTTTAAAGTGTAATGGTCATCATGTACTGACATTAAGTCGTATCCTTTATTCATAGCCACTATAATAAGTAAATATAATAATTCAACACATACTATTATTACAACACCAGTAAATACAGACAGTATTCCAAGACGTTCAAGGGGACCAAATATCGATAATGTTGAAAATAACCTATATATAAATGGATATAGTACTAATCCGATAGTTGCAAATAGAGTAAATAAAATAAAAGAGAGGAGATATTCTTGTACAGTATCAAGTGAAGTTTTTTTATTACCTTCGATGAATTTAATTTTTTTATTTTTTACTTGATAGTATAAACCTATAGTAATAATAAAGTTTGAGATGATTCCGAATACAAATAAAATACGTAAGTCCATTTCAGATCTCCTTTACAAATAATCTACAGTATATGCATATTGTAGAGCAAAACAAATATAAATACAATAAATACACGGTTTGTTTTATAATAGAATAAGAATTTAGGAGAGGAGGTCTTGCTTATGAAAAGACGTCAATTCCTCCACATTGTGGAGGCCTAAACTCGACACTGCGGGTTCAAGCTAAGCTTACCCGCTAAAATATATAAGGCTGCGAGGAGAAATCCCTGCAGCCACTTTTTAGGATGGTGAATGTTTATGAAAAAGAAAAGACAACGTAGATTATGCTTAACATTAATAGGCATAGCATTGATACTAATCGTAGGATGTATTGTTTACTATTTTGCAGGAAAAAATGAAGAAACTGAAGTAAACGGTTTAAACTCAAGTATCACTAATAGTGAGGTCGAAACACTTGAAACTACTGATAGCACAAACGTAACTAATGATGATAGCCAAGCCAATAGTAAAACTATTCAAGAAGAAATAGCTGAAGTTGAGGCAAAATCAAAGAAACTGGAAAATACTGATACTAGCAATATGTCTCAGTTTGAAATGAATTCATTAGCTAGTGAACGTTATTGCCTATGGGATGATGAGTTGAATTCAATATGGGAGAGATTAACAGAAAAGCTTCCGCAGGATGAAAAAGATACACTAGTTAAAGAACAACAAGAATGGATTACTCAAAAGGAAAGAAACTCTGATGTAGCAGGTGTCGAAAATGGTGGTGGAAGTTTAGCTCCATTATTAATGTCTGATCGAGCTGCTGACATGACAAAGGTTAGAGTTTATCATTTGGCAAAAAAATTTGCTGATATTCAGAATGAGTCATTTGAAATATCTGCAGATGTACAAAAAGAGTTAGACCAATTTGATTATTCTTTGGACGATGTACTTGAAGATTTAGAGGGCCAATGGATTTTTGATGCTGATAGAGGTGCCTGCATTGGTATCGAGCGTAGTAGTGAATCAGCATATGGTCAGGACGATAGTGAATGGACTATATGGATTACAGGTGGAGATCTTTATACAGAAAAAGATGTATATGGATATGATGGCGGTTGCGTAGTATTACACAAGGCTGATGATGAAAGCAGTGGTTATACTGTAATCGATAAATGGGACAATTCTGTTTCAAGCTGGTATGCAAGTTCTATTAGTGATTTGCTGGACGCTGCTGGTTTAGAAGAATCTATTGTTGGTTATTAATAGCATAAAGGAATAGCATGTATAAGCTATTCCCTTCGGGGTGTGGCTCAGTTGGTAGAGCGCTACATTCGGGATGTAGAAGTCGCGCGTTCAAATCGCGTCACTCCGATTATTAAGAGGTAACAGAACTATGAATGATGAAGTAGTAAAGATTAGGTATAAACTATCATATCGTATAGAGATGACGGGGCTAGCCTTATTTTTTGGCGCACTAGTCCTATTTATCTTATCGTTAGGTCCATCTGAAAGACTCTATTGTATTTCAGATAAGATTATTGATCTAATTGTTTCAATGGTTGTACTAGGGATAATTCTATTTATATTTTATTTGGCAGCTTGTTCACTCTATGATTGCATAATAATAAATGGCAAAAATATCACTATCCGTAGCTTTTTACATAGAACTGTGACAGGAGATTCTTATATTGTAAGGAAGTATCGTATTACAAAAAAGAAAAAGAAGGAATTATCAAACGAAGACACAATCGACATCACGTGTGATGATTCTGAAATTAGTATGTATACGAAAGAATTAACACCTAACTACACTGTCCTAGTGGATTATCTCCAGAACTACTGTAGAGGACATAGACGTGCCAATTCTTCAAATACACAATCCAAACAGGTCGAAGAGGTGAAGGATACAGAAGATGATTACATTGAAAAATGGGGCCTGAGGGTTCCATCAAAGGTCCTGCATAGATATATTACGATTTCAAGGCTTATTCTTGAGACAGGCTTGCTTTCATATATATTTGGCATTCAATTTGTGATTGAAAACCCACTTAATATTTTATTTTGGTTGACAGTAATCATGTATTCATGGTTGATAATACGTTTCGTGTTTTGGCAAGATGCTGCATTAGGATTCTGGACTGGTCCTAATGTAGAAGAAAAGAAATCAAAGAATAAAAAGATGGAAAAGATAAAATACTTTTTACGTTGGTTTATAGTCACACCTATATTGGGGCTAATATTCTTATATATGCGTGCAGGCACTGCTTTTGAGAAGTTTCACATATACCAACTAGGAAATATGAATAAGGCAATTATATTGTTCAGTGTTGGCATATGGTTTGCGGCGATTATATTAAAGAATCTTTTCTATGGAAAGAATACGGTATCTATCAAAGTAAATCTTATAAGGCAGATATTATTTCTATTTATAATAGTACTGTTAGGAGGGCATGTAATATATGGAGCATCATTACTCTATAATCCAGAATGCCATATTGAAAAAGCTGAGGTAATAGACAAGGATGTCATTCATCATCGTAGAGGAGGGTATGATTATTCTATTGATGTTGTATATGAAGATGGAATAGAGGATACATTCTGGGTATGGGAATCCACCTATGACGGTGCTGAAGTCTGGGAAGATATAGATATTGCTGTTTATAAGACAGTATTTGGCTCAGAATATAGACATCTAGTAGAACCAGGAGAGTAAAGTAATGATAAATTATGATGAAATAGAAATCAAAGACAGAGAAAAGGATACCCAACTTCTTGAGGACCTTATAAAAAAGGCTGATGAAGACATAGCTGATGTAATCCAAACGATAGAGGCTCAGGCTGATGCTCAGAAGAAAGTTATAGCATTAAAGGAAAAGAAGGCAATCAAGGATTCTGAGGCAAGACAAAAAAGAGCAAAATTACTTGAAAATAAAGAGCTTTCAGATAGCGAGTTTGCCCAGGAGTTTCTTGATTTAGCTAATGACCTTGATTTATATAATGAATTTATTATAGGCGAAGTAAATGACATTCTTAGAGAAGTAGTTAAAGATTTGCAAAACAAAGTAGCAGAGGGTGAAGCTAAGATTGACGCTATTAATAGATATAGAAAAGGCCAAATAGCTCAACAGCGCTTTGTAACAGGTAAGAAGTTATATCCAAATGACCCTTGTTACTGTGGAAGCGGCAAGAAGTTCAAGAAATGCTGCGGCAAGAAAATATAATCATTTTTGGGGGAATAATACTATGGCTGACATGACGGAACACGAAAGAGAAGTATTAAATAAGCTGAGAGACTGTCCACAAATTTCGTGGGAAAGGATAAGAGAATCAAAACTGAAAACTTTTTTTGTATATCATTGCATATTCATAGCTGTGTTTGGTGTACTTTGGTTGCTTTTGAATTGTATTGGTATTACATATAGAACGATTCCAACCTTCTTAATTGTAGGCTGGGCTGTCCTAGGTTTAATTATCTCTTTTTGGTGGTGGTTGATTAAAAGCAAGATTCATTTATTGATAAAAGTATTGATAGGACTTGTAGGTGGAGGTGCTTTAGCATATGGATTCTTCGTGGCAGCCTTTATATCGATATTTTTATTTACTCCAGAGCATGTAGTAAAAGTAGATGGTCACACCTATGTTGCAGAAGTACGAGCTTTTCTCAATGTGAATGTGGACTATTACAAATATTATGGTCCATTACTACGAGGTAAAACCAGGATAATTGTGGGCGATTTTGGCGACGGTGGATATGATCCTTTTACCAGTGATAATCATGGTACAGTTGAATACCATCACATGGACCCAACAGGAGACCATTACATTGACAGTTGGACTGATACGTTTTAGAGGAATTGAACATGGCAGAAATAGATAGATTAAAAGAAATAGTAGAAACACTAAGAAGTGAAACAGGTTGTCCTTGGGATAGAGCTCAGACTCATACAAGCCTAAAGCCCGAAGTAATCGAGGAAGCTGCAGAGGTGGTCAGCGGAATAAATATTCTTGATAAAACAGGTGATGCAGAAAACCTAAAAGAAGAATTAGGTGACCTTCTTCTACAAGTAATGTTCCATTCTGTCATGGCGGAAGAAGAAGGATTATTTACCTTTGATGATGTATGTAAGGTTGTCTCAGATAAGATGGTTCGCCGCCATCCTCACGTATTTGAAGGTGTAACCTACAATTCAAAAGAAGAACAACAAGCAGCCTGGGAAGAAATAAAAAAGGCAGAAAAAGCTGGCAAGGAATGGCATGCAGATTATCTTCCTGATGCATTCGAAGAAGCTAAACAGCTTATAGAACAGGCAAAAGAACGAAAGGGCTATAAATAGCGCCAAAAGTTATAAAAAACAAAGAATTTTCAAAATATGATGATATAATGTACCTCTGATTTAATTCGGAGGTATTTTTTATGAAACGAATTTTTATTTCATCATTTTCTATTGTTTGCTCCTTTGCTTTATGCTTTTTAGGTCTAAATTTAACGGCATCAGCTAAATCCTTAGGAGATATTTACGGATACAATAACCTGGGAATTTGTAATATAGCTGAAGGTAATATAAATATTCGCGAACAAGCTTCGACCGATTCAAACCTTGTAGGCCAACTTCCTGCTAATGCAGGGTGTGAAATTGTACAGACTGTAGGTGAGTGGTCATTTATAAAGTCTGGTGAGGTAGAAGGGTATGTAATTTCAGAGTATCTTCTAACGGGTGATGCTGCTTGGGATAAAGCTGTTGAACTTGCAGAGTACATAGCGACTTCAACTACAGGTGGATTACGAGTAAGAGCTGAGAGTAATACAGGTTGCGATATCATTTATCAACTCTCAGATGGCGAGGAAGTTACTATTATTGAAAATACCCAAGATAATGAATGGATAAAGGTTCAGATTTGTGAGGGTGTTGTGGGATATGTATGCGCTGAGTATGTGGATGTAGATCTTTCGCTCAAGACTGCTATTGTACCTAAGATTGTTGAGAAGCGAGATAGAATTACTAAAACTAATAACTAGCAAAACTGTTTAAACGAGGGGGTAGACAATGAAGAGAGCCAAGTTGATTCCTTATCTAATGACCAGGTATTAGCAGAGTGTAAGTACTATTTTGATAATGTTCCAAACCAAGGTGAAACGCCTTCTCTAGAGCTACGGTATGTTTCTAGAGAAGGCATTCTTTTTTCTTTAATATCATATCTAATTTGAATTTCTTCAGGAGTATAACTCTTAAGAAGATTACTCTGTAATTCCTATATACTAAATAAAAAGCTCGGCCCTAATTATACAGCTTTATATTAATGTGAAATTTATATTCCAACTTGGGATAAAGATACAAGTGGACGGATGTGTTAAATTGACGAATAATTCCTAAAAAAATTGTGAATAGTCAAGATATAGTGGTTTGGACACGAAAATAACACAATAATATGCGACCATTTTACTGAGAAAAGTAGACAATAAGGTATAAATCTAGTAAAATAAACACAAAAGTGTAGACGTGTAATACTATTGACTTCTTGCTAGAAACACAGGAATTTTTAAGCAAGAATCTAGTGAAGATTTTCTGGATTTATAGAATGGGGACTATTAATCAAGAATATTTAATGGGGTGGTGAGAAGGTTTGGATTTAGCGTCTTTGATTGGAATGGTCATGGGTGTAGTAATGGTCGTATTCGGCATCGTATCATCCGGTGGTGTTGCGGCTATGGCGAACTTTATAGATGTTCCTTCAGTTATCATCACAATTGGTGGTTCAATTTCGTCAGTTATGGTTAGTAACAAGATGCCTGATTTCGTCGGTGGTTTAAAGGCTCTTGGTGTCGCTATGAAAGAACCTGCAATCCCAAATGCTGCTGATAGTATTGGACAGATTATAAACTTAGCTAATATTTCCCGTAAGGAAGGTATCCTGGCACTTGAAGAAGCAGCTCACAGTATTGAGGATGACTTTCTAAAAAAGGGAATCAACCTTGTTGTAGATGGTACTGATCCTGAACTTGTTCGTGCAATTCTTGAGACTGATTTGGCAAATATGTCAGACAGACATGGAGTTCGAAAAAAATTCTGGGATAAATGGGGTGAAATGGGACCAGCGTGGGGAATGATTGGAACTCTTGTTGGTCTGGTAAATATGTTAAAGAACCTTTCAGATGCTTCAACTATTGGACCATCCATGGCTGTTGCATTGTTAACAACTCTTTACGGTTCTTTGATTGCCAACTGGCTTACAGGTCCAATAAGCGCAAAGCTTGCTGTTAATGATAATTTGGAAGTTATGTCTAGGAGTATCACAGTAGAAGGCCTTCTTTCTATACAGGCTGGTGAAAATCCTAGAGTTATTGAAGAAAAACTTAAATCATTCCTTCCACCTTCAGCTAGAGAAGGCATCGGTGGTGATGGCGGAGGAGGTGAAGGCTAATGGCAAAGAAGAAGCCAGAAGAGGCTCCTGCTGGGTCGCCTGCGTGGATGGCCACTTTCTCTGACTTGATGAACTTGCTTCTTTGCTTCTTCGTATTACTGTTTTCTATGAGTAGTACAGATACAGCCAAATTCGAGGAGGTTATTGCAAGTATTCAATCAAGCTTTAGTATTTTTTCATCAGGCGGTACCTCTATTGGTGAAGGTCATATGATTTCATCCGGCATTAGCCAATTGGAAATGTTCGATGATTATTTTAACAGTGTTCACGATGGCGATGATGAGCAGTACGAAAAAGAAGGGGCTTCAGACACTCAAAGCCAATCTGAGATAGAGCAGGACGGACAGTCCGAGGGGGAAAATGACGGAGGCAATGTGGGAGAAAATCCTGATGAAGCATCTAAATCTGATGTTTCTGTTGAGGAAGCTCAAGAAGCTTTAAAGGAAGCAGGCGCTTCTGAAAGTGAATCCATAGCCGAGTCTATTGAAGAAAAGCTGAAAGCTTTTGGACTTCAGGACCAGGTTGAGGTGGATTTCAACGCAAATTATGTAATGATTACAATTAATGGTGCACTGCTTTTTAAATCTGGTAAAGCAACTCTTACTGAGGATGCCCTTGGAATTGTTGATAATTTGTCCCAGATTTTAGCAGAATATGATCATAACATTATAGAAATAGAAGGTCATACTGACAATGTACCAATGTCCTCTGGAACATATGAAAACAACGATGTACTTTCAATGTACAGAGCTTTATATGTTGCAGAAAGAATTAGAAGTGTAACTAATCTTAATCCGGCATATATAAAATCTGCTGGTAGAGGTGAATATGTTCCTATAGCGGACAATAGTACCGCTGAAGGAAGAGCTAGAAACAGAAGAGTAGAAATAAAGATTTTTAATTCGTATTCCTCTAATGTTGGCGATGAGTAGGAAAGAAAGGACAAGCTATGAAGAAGAATTTAATCACAGTTGTAATACTTGCACTTGTCGTAGTTAATCTTGTTCTTACAGCGGTTCTTACAATTTCAATTGTACCGGAGACAAAAAAAGCTAATGAGCTTATCACTAAAGTATGTTCGGCTATAGATTTAGATCTTGTTGCTGGAGATACAGCAGGATCTCTTTCAGTTGATGTGGCCGACATGGTTGATTATGCAGTAAATGGTGGGGCAACAATGACAATCAACCTTAAAGATAGTGGTGATGGTAACATGCATTATGCTGTACTAGGAATTTCACTTTCCCAGGACAGCACAAATCCTGATTATGCTGAAAAGTATAACAGCGGTGATTTAACAACCTTCGACAGTATCATTAGCGATACAATTAAAACTGTTGTTTCAAATCACACAATTGATGATATGAGAACAAAGGAAGATGAAGTTAAAGAAGAAATCCTTGAAGCACTTCAGGGCTTGTTTAAATCATCTTTTATAGTTCGAGTTAATTTTTCAAGCGCTACTTACCAATAGGATTTTTATTATAGGGAAAATAAGGTGGTGAAGATAACTTGGGTGACGTTCTTTCTCAAAACGAAATAGATAACCTCTTGCATGCCTTGACTTCCGGTGAAGTAGATGCGGAGGAGATGAAAAATAACAAGGAAAAGCCCGTAAAAAACTACGACTTTGCCCGCCCATCGAAGTTTTCGAAAGAACACCTTCGAACAATGGAAATCATCTTCGAGCATTATGGTAGATTGTTATCAACCAACCTGCCAATTTTCCTTAGAAAAAACATACAGGTTGAGGTAATGAACTCTGAAGCTGTTACCTACATGGAATTTTCAAATTCCTTATCAAATCCGGTACTGCTGGGAGTTGTAGATTTCTCTCCACTAGAGGGAAATATAATCGTAGAAATGGCATCAAACCTTGGCTTTGCTATGGTTGATAGAATGTTAGGAGGAATCGGTGAACCTTTAGATAAGGTAAGGGATTTCTCAGAAATTGAGTTATTGCTAATCGAACGTGTCATGAGTTCTTGTATTGATTTACTTAGAGAACCGTGGGAAAACGTTTTGGATTTTCATCCTAGATTAGAGCGAATCGAGACAAACTCTCAATTCGCACAAATTATATCGCCGTCTGAAATGATAGCGATTGTCACCTTGAATATAAAGATAGGTGATGTGGAAGGACTTATGAATATTTGTCTTCCTTTTATAACTTTAGAGCCAGTTATGGACAAATTAAACACAAAGTTCTGGTATAGTAGTCAAA
>CAMJBT010000083.1 GCA_946403965.1 uncultured Pseudobutyrivibrio sp.
TGCCAAGTGAATGTAGAAAACCAGTGAAGTAATCGTCGCGCCTGCGGGCGCGGCTAAATTTTAGAAAGGTACGGATGGTTTACCGTTTACATACTTGGCATTGGAACTCGAATTATTAATAATCATTACTTGCTATATTATTGAAAATATTTGAATGTTAAAGTTACGAGACAGTATTTACGATATAACGTATAAGACAGAGTTTTCAAGGAGATACCATATGAAAAATTTTACATTCAAATTACTCTCAACACTTATGGTTGTGACAATTACTCTCACAACCATAAGTGTTGATGCTTTCGCTAGTGGACTATCATCAGATTCCAGTGGTGATACTCAAATTCAATTATCAGAATTACAAACACAAAATCAATCTACTCAAACATCTACTGAAAATTCAGACTTATATTTAAATAGTAATTCTGATGCAACTCAAACTAATCACGACTCCAACATAAATTCAGATACAACAAATTCAGCGGAAGGTAGTAATCAATCTGGAGAAAACTATGATGGAGTTAATGCGCCTAAAGATGGAAACGACTCGACAAGCATTGATTCTAATATCACAAATTCAGAAGACGTAAACCTAGACAACCTCACTCCAGAAGAGCGTGAAGCCTATCTCAAGGAAAAAGAGGAACGAGAGGCAAAAGAAAAATCAGAGAATGAAAGACTTCTAAAATCACAGGCGATTCTCACGGCAATCACAGAAGATGAGAAAGAGGTATATACCGTTGAAGGTGAAATACTAACTGCGTTTACTCCAACTGACGAAATGTCAGTGCCTTATGATATCGTTATCCCTGAGGGTGTTTCTGAAATAGCTGCAGATGCTTTTTCAGCTTACAAGACTCAGATAAGGTCTATTACTTTTCCAAGCACGCTGACTACCTTGCCTGGTGATGCTTTTGCAGATTATACTGCACTCTCAACCATTAGATTTGAAACTACATCAAATCTTCGAGTGACAGGAACTACTTTTGCGGGTTGCTCCCTTACTGATATTTACCTTGCAAATGGATTACAGCAGATTCCTAGCAAGTTTATGTATGGTGCTGGTTTTGGTACAGGTGCAACTATACATATTCCTGCTTCAGTAAAGAAAATTAGTTCTTTTGCTTTTGCTAATGTAGATGATGATGGCAATCGAATTGCGGGCAATTCAATTGCCAATATAGTTGTTGATGATGGCACGTCGCTCAGCACCGTAGACATTGCGGCTTTCAAAGGCTGTCAGTCTATGACAAATGCAAATCTTCCTAATACGGTAACGGCAATTGGAAAGGAAGTATTTGCAGATTGTAAGAATCTTTCCAGCATTAACATACTTGATGACAGCTCAAACGATTCAAGTTCACTTGCTTCAATAGGAGAATATGCTTTTTCAGGATGTACTAGTCTGCAGAGTGTTTCTATCCCTTCAGGAGTGAAAAGTATCGGAGATAGAGCATTTCAGAACGCAGGTATAACATCTGTAAAGGTTAAGGCAATCTCTTTTGCATTAAATGGAGTGGGCACTTATATTTTTGCGGGTAATTCTATCAACAACGTGACTTTTGTTGAAGGAATAAAGTCAATCCCTGCGATTTTCTTTCATGCTGGATTTGCATCAAACACAACTGTACATATACCAGAATCAGTAACAACGATTGAGAATGATGCGTTCAATACTGTAGTTAATCTGACAGGTATCATTTTTGATGGCAATAACATAGAGAAAATTGGAAACAGGGCATTCGAAGACTGTTCAGTAACATCGATAAGTCTACCATCAAGCTTAAAAATAATAGGAGATGGTGCGTTTCTAGGTTGTAATAAGCTAGAGGCTATATCATTCCCTGAATCGCTTACTTCAATTGGAAGCAATGCATTTGAAAACTGCACAAAGTTGACAAGCATCAACCTACCATCAAAACTTAATATGGTTGGGACTGAGGCATTTAAAGGCTGTAAAAGTCTAACGGATATTACATTCCCGACAGTCATTGACACAAAATTTGGTACAGGCACGTTTTCAGGTTGCACAGGTTTAGGCCAAGTAACTATTCCAGATAATATAACAGTAATCTCAGACAAGATGTTTCACCATTGCACGGGCATAAATAACATTACGATAGGCTCCGGTGTGAAAACAATTGGTGCGTATGCCTTTGATTATTGTACAGGTATAAAGGAGTTGACAGTTCCAAATAATGTTAGGCAGATTGGACAGTATACATTTGGTCATTGTACAGGCCTTACAACACTTGTTATGTCAACCGAGATTACAAGTCTTCCATATAGATCCATAGGAATATGCACAAATCTATCTGACCTCTATTTAGGTGATAAAATTACAAGTGTGATTCCACGTGGAGAAGAATATGGTTTGGAAGGCACTAATAGTGCTGTAAATATTTATGTTGGAAATCCAAATACTGCTACGTATAAAGCACTGCTGGTAGCTGTTAATAAAGGTTATTTAACAGAAGGCAATATTATCACTACTAACAAGATTACATATAAATTAAACGAGGGAACACAGACAGGAGCATACCCAGCAAGCTATGATCCTACAGCTACTGGTTCAAGCTTTGATATAGCAAATCCTAAACGTGATTATTATGTCTTTGAAGGATGGTTTCTTGATGCAGGGTTCACTAAGCCAATTGGAACAAAGACTCCTGGAAGCCAATCAAAGTATCGAATCAGCATTTCGGATCTAAAAGGAAATGTGACTTTATATGCGAAATGGGATGGACCTCATTATTACACAACAATCGAAACGATTGATTATCCACGCATTATCGTCATCGGCAAGGATGGTGAAAATCTAGATGTGACAAACTCAGCAGAGACAGTGGTGATTACAGAGGCTGATAAAGTCTTCCTTAAATCTGAAGTTGTGGGATCTAGCATATCATATAAGATTGAAGAAGGTACAGCTGTTCAAGAGTCGGGAACTTTTGCTAACGAATATATATCCCTTGAGGGGAATGACACAGATACACCTAGAACATACACGTTGACTGCGACTACACATTATCTTGATCAGAATAGTTTAGATAGCACAGTTACAATTCAAGTATATGGAGAGGACGAGACTCCAGAGAAGTATGAGGCTGGCTTTAAAACAGGATTATGGATGACATATAGGGGGAATTTTTATAATCCGACGGATGTAAGTCTTGTATATACTAAGAGTGCTCGTACCTTCAACGAAGAAGATTTGAGCGTGTATTATGGCAAGAAATTGCTCATCTTTGGGACAGATTATACCGTTAGATACGGTAATAATGTGAACGTCGCAAGTTACAATGCTGATAGGGCGCCATATATCACTATCACTTGCCGAGGCAACTATACTGGAACAATTACTAAGACCTTCTCAATTGTTAAGCCTGACACCGAGGATGGTAACCCTGTTATTCAACTTACATCATCAAATACAGTTTTTGAATTGAGTACAAAGACATTTGAGTATGATGGTACCAAAAAAAGACCGGACATCACTATAAAATATAAATACATAGGTGCAGATAGAAAATGGACATATGAAACAATTACCCCGTCCTACTATGAAATCAAATATTCAAATGATGTAAATGTTGGAAACAACACAGCACAGGCAAAGATTGTATTTAATGGAACAAAGTACAGCGGTGAGTTTATCCAAAAGTATTCAATTACAAAAAACAATATCTCTAAGATGGTGGATGAGAATGTCGCAACAGATGAAGATACATTGCTATATTCTCAT
This sequence comes from uncultured Pseudobutyrivibrio sp., assembly GCA_946403965.1. Taxonomy (GTDB): domain Bacteria; phylum Bacillota; class Clostridia; order Lachnospirales; family Lachnospiraceae; genus Pseudobutyrivibrio. The sequence goes on from CAMJBT010000083.1 coordinate 3,743, forward strand.
GATAATAGTGTTGTATTCTCAGGAACAGCCTATTACGGTTTGAACAAAATATATCTTAAGAACAAACCAAGCGAGCCACTAATGGATAATGTGGATTACACTTATAGAATCAATCCAGATATTAGGAAGGGGAAGGCTAAGATTACCATAACTGGTAAAGGTAATTTTACTGGCACAAAGGTAATCGAATACGACATTGCACCAGCATCATTTACAGACGAAACGGTTGTTGTAAAGAATCTGATGCCTCCACTTGAGAGTCGTCTCCCAGGCGTATATAAGCCAATAAAGTATATCGTTTATTATAAGAATACAGCAGGTGAATTAATTCCATTGAAGACCTCAGATTATGAAGTGAAATTCTTTGTAGGAGATGATGAAGCTAATTGGAGGACACATTACGATGCAGGTACAGAAGTTACCATGCAGATAATTGGAAAGGGTGAAGGAAAAGGTAACTACACAGGCACAGTAAGTTATATATATGAAATAGCTTCTGGTTACGATTTCACGGATTCTAATATGGTATCTGTAACAGTAAATGATTTTGCTTATACTAGACGTGCTAATTCTTACAAGCCTACAATTGTGGTAAAGAATTTGTTCAGTGGAGCGACGCTTGCAAACAACAGAGACTATACTATTGAAAAATATGAATATGTTTATGACACTGTTGTTCAGAGAAATATTAATCGCAAGCTGACAAATGTATCGATTCCTGCTGGAACAGAAGTGAACAAGGATGACATTGTTCAAGCTGGTACAAAGATTAAGGTTACTCTCAAGGGTAAGGGGCACTTCGCGAACGGTGGAACCGTCGAAAAGATTTATAAGGTCGGATACAACATTGAATCAGCATCGGCAACAGTGACACCACAGACATACACTGGTTCTAGAATTACTCCTTCAAAATCAGCTATTACTCTAAAATACAACCGCAAGGATGTACCAAAGGCAAGCTATAATATTACAGGATACAATGCAGACAATGTGAAGGTTGGAACTGGATATATCACTGTTGAAGGAACTGGTGAATATATTGGCTCTAAGAAATTGAGTTTTAGAATTACTGCTAAAACAGCAAACTATACAGTGATTTATGCTAAGGGTAGTGATGATAGGATTGGATATCCAAATAGCAAAAATCAGCCTATGGCTAATTCTATAACAGCTAATGGCACTGCAATGAGCGCAAACCAGTACAAGGCACCTACAGGTTATGAGTTTGCAGGATGGACTTTGACTGAAAAATCAATTCCTACAACTTATGCTGAATATGAATTACAAGCATCTACAATTGATTTTGTTGCAGCAAAACCGAATTACAGACCGACATTGAATGTGGATATTAGAACCTATCCAGCAGGAACTAGTGTTACCGTATATCCGTATTTCAAGCCAGTGAATTATAAACTTAATTATGCATGGAATGGTGGCGCCGTGGATAAAACTGCTCCTACGACTTATACATATACTGACGGAGCTGATATTTCTAGTGTAACAACTATTAGAAACGGATATACTTTTAATGGTTGGTATTATGATAGGGCTTGTAAGACAAGTATAGTTGAGAATGACTTGATCGATACTGGTAAGACAGGAACGTTGACTATTTATGCCAAGTGGGTGAAGAACTAAGAGATATTTATTGTTGTATTATTGAAAAGCTAATATAGGATTGCTAAAATTAAATCACTAGAAAACTTCTGCGAAAAAGAATTGACACATGTCTCCGTGTTGATTCTTTTTTGCTATGCAGAAGTTTAGATTGGAGAAGGGGTATGAAGAGTTTAAAGAAAGCTAGTGCACTGTTTTTTGCTATCAGCCTTATGTTGTCAGGATTCCAGTTTGAAGGAGTCACTACATTTGCTGAAGAGCCAACAGAAATTGTCGAAGAAGTGAATAATCAGGTAAGCGAAGAGTCTGATGAGAGTGTTCTACAGATGGTTTCTGAGAAAAAATCTGATGTTATTGATACTGAAACTCAAGAACAAACTAAAGTTAGTGAGGATAAAAATCTTAATATTGAAGAAGATGATAATAAAGATGACATTTCTTTAGATAATGAGACTATCGCTGAAGAGAAAATAGATGATGACAAGCTCAAAGATGAAGAAAAGGCTCTTCTGGACGATAAAAAGAAGATAAAGAAGTCCGATGAATTACTAACGAGTGGAGACGATAAAGAACTGCACACCCTTACAATTCACGCCAATGGTGGCACGATTAGCATTTGGAATTATGAGTATGAATGTAATGGTGATATTTACTCAATTAAAGAATCAGACGATGGCATTTATTTATGGGAAAGTGATTTTTCAAAATCAGGATATGCATTTGGTGGTTTATATCAGGATGAAGCGTGTATTCAAAGTATAGTGTTACAATATGGACGTTATAAATTAGAGGTTGATACGGATGTCTATGTAAAATGGATTAAGAAATGCACTGTATCATTTAATTTGGGTGACGGAATACAAGCATCAGGCGACTACAAATTACAAGTCCCACAGGGTGTAACTATATCACAATCTGGATTCAAAATACCAAAGAATCCTAAAGCTTGTAATGAAAATGAAGTGTTTGAAGGCTGGTATAAAGACGCTGAGTTAAATGAATTTATCAGCAACAGCGAAATATTAGAAACGGTTGTCACTGAGGATATAACTTATTATGCCAAGTATACTTCAAGCTGCACAGTAACCTTTGACCTTAGGGGTGGCCATGTATATCGAAGTACTTACCAGATATACACAGCCAAGGTTCCTGCTGGAGAAAAGATTGGTGATAGATACCCATCAGTGGAAAATGATTCAGCAAATATAGTTTTTAAGGGCTGGTACGCAGCACTATCTGGCGATGACGTAGATGAGAGTACGGAGATTGATAGTATATCAGACTGTGTTATTACAGAGGATACTACAATCTATGCAGGCTATGATGAATGTTATGTCATCACTTTCCATTCTAATAAGTCAGGTGTAAAGCTTGATGGTAAGTCAGAGACTATTTCGGTTAAAGTCCCAAAGGGGCAGCCATATAGATATTATAAAAATAATTGGGATAAAGAAGCCACAACTAATGCTCCTCAGGTAGATTATGCAATATCATCAGATGGTCAGTTGCCATTAATGTATGAAGCATATGAAAGGACATTTGCATACTCGCCATCACAAGATGGAGCTGGTGACTTATATTTCTTTTCGCCATATTATCATGGAATAATTAAATCTGATGGAAGTTATAACCGGACTGCACTTATGTCTGGTGATTATCAGTTTATTCCTACATCAGATATGGATTTGTATCTAGTATGGAGAGATAAAGTTAAGGTCACATTTGATGGGAATGGGCAAACTTTAGGAGATTATGATACTAGTCTCAATCCGAATCCAACGCTCAAAATATCTGATGATAAAAAACAAGTATCTGTATATGCAGCCAAAGGCTCGATACTAGAAAATATATTTGCATCCAGTCAGGTTTCATCGGTATATGATGAAAGTTTAAATGCATATAGAAGTGCTAAGTGGTGCAATAATCCTGAATGCACACAAATAATTGATAGAACAGACAACATTGATGAGGATACTATTTTATATGCGAAATGGGATAATATAGGAACCTATTGGGATGAGACAAAAATAAGACTCCATGCTCAAGATGGTTATTTCAATACGATAGACACGAATTCAACTGTTATGACATGGAGCTCAACTAATGAGAGATTAACAGTTACAATTCCTAAATCAAATGAAGCTGATAAGGCCTTTAAGGGATGGTATAAAGATTCAGAGTGCAAGCAACTGTATACGGATACAGTTATTAAAGACTATGGTAAATTCTTTATACCTAAGAAAGATTATATCAGTGACCTTTATGCAGGCTATGCAAAAGCAAAAAAGGTAAAGCTTGTAGCAAATGGTGGATATTTCGAAGATACTTATGATGGAAATAATAATTACGATTCAGAAGAAAACTATAAAGGTAATACCGAGCTGCACGTCAAAGAATTGATTGCAGGTCAGGGCATTTGCATCTCAGACTACACAAATCGTTTGCGTAGAGACGGAAACAAGGTATTTGCAGGCTGGTACAAGGATAAGAATTTTACTGAGAAAATAACTACAGAAACATACACTTATGGATATGATTTCTATCTTCCAACAGAGGAGAATACAACTCTCTATGCTAAATGGATCAATTACAGCAAACCAGAACTAACACTTGATATGCCTGAAAGTATTAAGGTGAGTGCTGGCGGAACATATCAGCTTAAGTTAAAGGAAAATCCAGAAGATGATGGTAACCTAAAATGGGTTGTAGATGATTATGGTTATAATGATACTACCAAGAAGGGACGTCCAACAGTAAGTGTTACGTCTACAGGCACGCTGAAAGGTCTTGTGACAGGATATGCCTATCTTCACGCAGAACTGAATGGAGTTAGCTCAGACATTATTTCGGTTCAGGTTATTAATGGTGTGGTCGAGAACGAATACAGCATCTTCTATGAGCTAAATGGTGGTATCAACTCAGCAAATAATCCTACTTCAAATATAACATCAAAAGAAGCAGCACTAGAGCCTGCTATCAAAGAGGGTTATACATTTGCGGGGTGGTATCTGGATGAAAACTTTAGGCAGAAAGTTTCAAAGGTTGCTAAGGGAATAAAGAATGATATAGTGCTTTATGCAAAGTGGACGCCAAATAAGTATAGAGTGACTTTTGATGCTACTGGAGGCAAGTGCGCAAAAGCCTATATAGATGTTACATATGGTAATCAGTTTGGTACACTTCCAATCCCAACTAAGTCGGGGTTCAATTTTAGTGGATGGTCCAGTGATTTAGAAGGTAACAATTTATTAGGTGCTACATCAGTTTATACCACAGCGGGTAACTCATCAGTCTATGCGCAGTGGACACCTGTAACTGTAAAGGTAAACCTGGTTACAACTGCCAGTGACACAACATCAATCAAAGTGACATATACTGAGAAATATGTTGGACTCACATCGCCGGAAAGAACAGGCTATACCTTTGCTGGATGGTTTGATGAAAACGGGAATATAGTGACAGCGGATACGACTGTCAACAAATTTGAAGAACACTCACTTTATGCTAAATGGAGTGGGAAGACTTTGTCTGCGCCAAAAGCATCTGAAACATCAGGAGAAATAGTAAAAGGTACATGCATTGAATTGACTTGTGATACAAACAATGCAGAAATCTACTATACGTTGGATGGGACACAGCCAGATGAAAACAGCAGCCAATATGTAGAACCAATCGTAATCACAGAGGATACGGTTGTAAAATCCATAGCAATAAAGGATGGTTTTGATGACAGTGCCATTGCTGTATATAGTTATACAGTAGTTGATTCTGAGCTTACTCAAGGTGAAGTTGACAATCAGGATTTACCAGCTGGTGCAACTCTCGAAGAGCAAATAGACGAAATCCCAGAGGACTTTTGGATATCAGATATTCCTTACCAGACTTATACTGGTATGCAGATTAAGCCAGAGTTTAGAGTATACTTTGGCAAGAAAAAGTTAGAAGAGAAAAAGGATTACACAGTATCCTTTAAGAACAACACAAATGTTGGTAAAGCTCAGATTACAATCAACGGAAGAGATAACTACGCCGGAAAGTTTGAAAAGACATTTGATATCGTTCCATTAGACATTACTACAGAATTAGATAAATTTGATGATATATTGGTTGCATATACTGCAAGAGCGCAGAAACCATCATTCAAAGTCAATGCCTATGGAAAGAACTTAGCACTAAACAAGGAATATAGAGTATCTTGGGTAAATGAGAATGGTGAGTCTAATGGTGGTTGTAAAGAGCCGGGAACCTATGATCTTCAGATTTCTGGTATTAACAACTACACAGGTAGTGTGACAAAGCACTTTATAATTAATGAAAAAGAACAAGTGCTAATGAGTAGTGTGACTGTAGCTAGAGTACCAGACCAGAAATATGAGGATTGGGTTGATGGTGATACTGGAGAGGTTGCAGCAGAACCTGAGTTGAAAGTTACATATAAGAATAAGCCTCTAGTTGAAGGTCAAGATTATACTGTTGATTATTCAAATAACACAAGTATTGGGACAGCCACAGCGATTCTCACTGGAACAGGAAGCACATATGTAGGTTCAAAGACAGTAACATTTAAGCTTGTAGGTACAAATATTAACACTTTTAAGATTTGCTATACAGACACAGAAAACGGAAAAGAGAAGGTGAACTACAATTATACAGGTGAAAAGGTTAAACCATGCCTGACTGTAGAGAAAGTGGTTACTGTAAATCGTGAAAAGACCACGATAATTCTTGAGCAAGACGTAGATTATGACATCGATTATCAAAATAATGTAAAAGCTGGTAGTGCGACAGTCGTTGTAACAGGTACAGGTGCATACTCAGGTCAGATAAAGAGAAACTTCACCATTACACCGTTCGATATGACTACAAATGAAGATTTTAAAGTTACAGTGTCGTACGAGGCTGATAATAATTACATAACAGGTGGAGTTACACCAAATGTTGATGTGAAGTTTGATGGTAATCTGCTAGAACTGAACAAGGATTACACAATTAGGTTCAATAATAACAGATCAGTGCTAGCGTCAGGTGCTACTGATAAGAACGGCAAGCCTATCGGACCGAATTTTGTAATATCGGGTAAGGGAAACTTCAAAGGTAAATTAGAACCAAAGTACTTCTCAATTGAGAAGCAAGATATCGGAGCGATGAGCATTGAAGTTCCCGATAAAACAGAAGTCGCTAGAGCAAACGCTTATGTATCAACGCCAGTGATTAAGGAAATTCATACATCAAAACTCACAGCTTTAAGACAGAACACTGACTACGAAGCACCAATTTATCAGTACGATGAAGACACGACTGTTCTTGTTTATGATAGCAAGCTTAGAAATAATATCCAGGTACAGCGATATGCTGACGATGTTGTTCAGAAGGTAGATATCATTCCTGCAAATACTGTAATTCGCGTTACTGCAAATGGAAAGAATAACTACAAGGGTAGTATTTCAGCAACTTACAGAATAATGGCCACAAACCACGATATCAGCAAAGCTAAGGTGGTTATTCCAGACCAGTATTTCTCCGGAAATGTAATATGTCCAGGTAAGGACTTGATGACAGTTACAATGGTTATCAATCGACAAACAGTGACCTTGGATAAAAAGGATTATGAAATTGTAGGTTATATAAACAATCTCAAAAAGGGCACAGCCACAGTAACTCTTCACGGCAAAGGTCAATATGGTGGAACAAAGAATGCAACATTCAGAATTGTAAACAAGTCAATGTTCTACACAGTATATTTTGACAATAACGGTGGTAAAGGTATTATGCGAGTTCAGCAGATATCTGTAGCAAGAACTAAACTTGCAAAGAATACCTTTACTAGAAAAGGCTATACCTTCCTAGGTTGGAGTACAACCAAAGATGCTACTACTGCGGAATATATGGACCAGATTGAGATAGATCCTACTGGGAAACGTGGAGAGAATTTGCAACTGTATGCAGTATGGTCAAAGGATAGTTACAGCATCATATATCATCTGGAGGATGGTGTAATCAACACATCAAACAATCCAACAGAGTATGAAGTAGATTCTGAAAAGATTGTTTTTGAAACCGCGACTAGAGAACACTACACATTTTCAGGATGGTATAAGGATTCAAACTGCAGAACAAAGATTACAGAAGTTAAGACAGGTAGTATAGGTAATCTTGATTTGTATCCAAAATGGACACCTATAAAGTATAAGATAGCTTTTAATGCTAATGGTGGTGTTGGTGCAAACAAGCTCATGACCAATTTTGAATATGGTAAGATGTACACTTTGGCAAGAAATACTTATACCAGAAAAGGTTACACTTTTGTTGGATGGAGTAATAATAAGAATGCCATTGAAGCTGATTACACTGACCAGCAAAAAGTAGAAAACTTGTGTGGAAATAATGATGAAACCATTACATTATATGCTATATGGAAAAAGAACTGACGCCCATAAGCCATCAAACAAAAAATTTCGCCAATTATTACTTTTTTCTTAATGTGACTGGCAAAAAAGTCTCTTTTTTGGCAAATAATATAATTGCTAGATTCAAAAAATCTTGATAGAATATCCCGCGACGGTGCGTTTTGGTAGTTACACCGCCGCGGTTTTGTTATATCAGGAGTTATTAGTGTGAAAGAAAGTAGAGGAAAGCCATAAACTGGCGCACTTAAATAAGCT
>CAMJBT010000084.1 GCA_946403965.1 uncultured Pseudobutyrivibrio sp.
CCCTCACGACAAACCCTCATAAACTTTGGCAAACCCTCAAAAACTTTGATTATCCCAATATAATAGAGCTAAGACCTGTCTAGCACAGTGTCTTAGCTCTTTTTTTACACCTGAACATTATACTGTTCGTAAAGCTTATCAGTAATAATTCCATCTTTTATCAATGAATATATTGTTTTATAGCTGTTGTTGTTATAATGCATTCCATCCTTTGAGCTGAGCTTCCCTACTGTCTGAGAGTAGGTGTCAATATAATTTACATTCTCACTAAGGCCATTCTGCATTTTTGAGTTCCACTTTTCAATCAGGCTATTAGAAATACCTGGGTAAGAAGCTGACTCAAAAGTAATTGGATTTACTGAAACATAATATACATTTGCTCCAAGTGCTGTCCATGTAGCCGCTTTTTCATTAATATATTTAATATATTTATCTGTATAGGACAAACTACGTACATCATTTACGCCCATCAAAATCACAACATCTGAATTAGCGGTAATCTGACTTTCAACTGCAGGAACACCTGTCTTTTTCATCCAGGATAATCCCATTCCAACCTTTGCGGACCAAAGATTTCCATCGTTTCCAATGGCATTGTTCATACCAACTGTTCTAGAGTCTCCGATAAACACCAACTGCCTTCCAGACTGTTGTGCGCTAACATTAGCTCTTGCCACCTGAAGCTGTTCTTTACTAACAACCTCTGGCTTAGCATTCTGCTGAAGCAATTCCTGTTCCTGGATCAGCATCTGCTGCTGGTAAGCTGACTGTTCCTGCTGCACATCATTATCCATTTCTGCAGCATCAGTCTTTACTCTTGGATAAGCACAAGCAAGTACCATCAAAGCAATAGCAGTACTTTGTACAAATTTCTTTTTGATTTTCATAAATAACCTATAACCTCTAATTAACCAAAAACCTTGAGTATTATATTAAAAATATGAGTCCAAATTATGTTCATTATATTAATATAACACTTTTTCATTTTTCTTCACAAAATGTTTTGATTCAATTAGATATTTTTAGTTATTTTATCTGACTATTCCGTTATGATATGGTACTTTTTTACATAAAAATAGACTTCGAAGCTATCTCCGAAGTCTATTTTTAAATCCTTACAGTAAAAACCGATGCCTATATTGCGTATGCTAAATCATCAGCGTACCTTTCAAGCTCTTCCTCAATTTTCTCATAGTCATAATTTATGAAATCATATAGATAGGCATCTCCAATAGGGTTTTCAACATCATAATTCTCAATGAATTCTGCTTCTCTTTTCAACTGGAAAAGACTCCATGCTTCCAAGCCAAACAAAACAACTGCTGCAAAAATTACGACGCCCATATCTATACCTCCTCATAAGATTGGTTAACTATTGGTTATTTGTTGAGGATAGTATATAAAAATATTTATCACACAAGTATCACACGAAATACTTATTTTAATCCGTATTCAAGACGAACTGTAATTGTGGCTGTCTTATGACGAGCTGATGTGTCAAAAGCGCCATCGTATGAATAGCTACTTGTTCCTGAATTCTTTGCTGTAATCTGGAACACACCAAGGCTTGAATTATTTAATTTTCCAAGTTTTGCACCTGTATTTTTTGCAACAATGTCTATTCTTTCCTTGGCGTTTTCTGATGCCTTGTCTATAAGATCAAGCTTTAAGGCTTCCATATCAGAATAGTAGTATTCTGGAGAATCTGAAGTAAGCTCCACGCCTTGATCCAATAGGCTTGAAATATCACGTGAAATTTTCTCTACAGTATCCATGTTTGAAGATGTGATAGTTACACTTTGTGTAAGCTGATATCCCGTCTCCACTGAACCAGCATAATTTCCATTTTCATCATATCTATCATCATAAGTACGACCAATATCTACTGAATTGAATACCACTTCATCTTCTGTGATTCCATTGTTCAAAAGATAATTTCTTACCAGGTCAGCATCACCTTTAATCTTTGTATATGCCTCCTGTGAAGTAAATGCTGTAGCTGAGAAGGAACCCCTCCAGATAATAATATCAGCATCAAAATCAACGCTTGCGCTACCTGTAGCAGTAATAACATGTGAGCTTTCAGCTCTAAAATGAGACAATCCAAATGCAAGTGCCACACAACTAACCACAATACAAATTCCAATAATCAGTGCAGTCAGCCAACTACTTTTCTTTTCCATAAATTATTTCCTCCTTTTGATTTTTTGTATTTAAAATTTTTGTTTTTCTGATGAAAATGAAAAACCTATAGAATGTACTCCATAACTCGCTCTTTGGTTTTCATTCCAAGGTTCTCATAGAATCTTTCGGCATTATCATTGCCAGTCCAAACACATAGAGTAACTTCATAACACCCAATTTTTTTAGCTTCTGACTTTACATGTTCAAACAGTTTTTGTCCTATATGCTGTCCTCGGGCCTGCTGGTCCACACATAAATCATCTATATACATTTGCCTAAATTTCACTTTATTTGCAGCATCCGAAGGTGTTTCTTTTATTTCACATATTGCATAGCCTAGCGCACTGTCATCGTCATCAGCAGCTATGTATATTGGCTTTTGTTCATCACCTAGCATTTTCTTCACTTCATCAAAATCATATTTTGTAGTGCCCGATATAAATATGTCCGGTCTAATAGCTGCATGAATCTCTAGAACCTGTTGCAGCAAATCTATGATTTTTGGAATATCCTTTTCCTGTGCTTTTCTAAAAATCATTCTTTATCCCTTTTCCGTTTAATGCCCATTTCTCATTCTGCTCAAAAACGATGAAGTTGCAGCTGTATATGAAACCTTACTTTTTGGTGTATCCTCTATTATTTCTGTTTTTTGTACCTGGGGCTTTAACTCCTGAATAAATGTGGATTGCTTATCATTATATTTAAAGATGGTAAGCTTATCCTTTGCTCGAGTGATTCCAACGTAAAAAATCCTACGCTCCTCCTCAAAATTCTTCTTATCCTGAGGAGATGCTTTGCTGGTATTTCTCACGACTTTGTTAGGAAAAACTCCATTTATAACATCTATCATAAATACATTGTCATATTCCAATCCCTTGCTTGAGTGAATTGTAGACAAAATAAACTTAGCACCAGAAGTATTCTTTTTTTCCATCAATATCAATCTGAGTTCATTCAGTCGATTTATAAATGATGGGATATCATGCTCTTGCTTTGCGAGCATTTTAAGTATAAAAATCTTATTTGTGTCTATATTATTAGCGATTAAATACTCGCCGTAGCCCATGAACTTTTCGATACGATTAATGGCCTTGTAAGGTGTTTCATTTGCCATATTCTTGAAGTGTGTTCTGAGGGAACGACAATTTCCCAACACACGCCCATTCATATCCACAAATTCTGCAGCATCCAATATGCCAGAATGATTCCGCTCTGCAATTCTACACATTTCAAAAGCATCTTTTTTGCTAATGTATGCCTGGAATTTGAAATAGATTTTCATAAACAATTCCTCATCCATTGGTACAAAAGCAAATCGTAGCATATTTATTATATCAATCACCACATGGTTTGTAAAAAATCCCAAATCTGCATTTTTTATTGCATATGGCACAGATTGCCTTTCCAGTATATCAACTAGTGGTAGGACACTTTCATTATCTCTATATAATACAGCCGTCTTTTCTTGGACATTATTAGCAACTTTCAGCAAATAGTTGTACTGTCCGTCACGCTTTATTTGGACAAAACTGATTTCACTTGCAGCCTCTTTAGTAGCACAAATATGTTTCTTGTATCTGTCCTTGTTGTGTTGAATAAAAATATCTGCCGCAGCAATAATATTTGCATTTGAGCGATAGTTTTTATCCATATAGAGAACCTTTGCGCCTGGATGTTGTTTTTCAAAATTCAAAAGTGCATCTGGATAAGCTGCTCTAAATCCATAAATACTTTGATCTTCATCCCCTACCATGAAAAGATTTCCTTTTTTTCCTGCTAATAAGGAAATTATCATATGCTGAATTTTAGAAGTATCTTGAGCTTCATCTACGCAAATATATTTGTATTGATTTTGAAAATATTCAAGCACAACTCCTGAGCCTTTTAAAATTCTATAGGCATAAACCATCTGGTCGTCATAATCCATCAAGCTTCGAGACTTTAATTCTTCATTATATATATCGTATATACGAAGCAGATTAATATCCTCACTTTTCCCAAGTTCCTTGATTTCATCTTTGGAAAGACACATATTCTTGCAGTAAGTAATCAGTGTACGTATATTTTTGATATCACTCTCTGTTGGGAATTCCCCGACTACGTTGATGTATATATTGGTTAAAAACCCTGCAGTATCTTTTTCATCACTACACAACTCAAAGGCAGGCTTTCCAATTAGCCTGCCATAGTATGCAATAATCTTTGCGCATATTCCGTTTATTGTTCTGAATTCAAGCCTGTTTGATAGCTCGTCTCCAAAATAATTTTTAAATCTTGCAGCCATATCCTTTGTGGCAGCAACTGTATATGTTAATGTAAGAATATTTTCCGGAGCAATGCCTTTACAATAAATCATATACCCAAGACGATTCACAAGCACTGTAGTTTTGCCACTGCCAGGCACTGCCAACAGTAGCACAGGCCCATCCACCGTCCTCACAGCATCCAGCTGTTGGGAATTTAGTCTTGCTCCATATTCTTCTATAAAAACTTGTTCTGTCATATTACCTAAAACTAAAATGCATTATTATATTTCAAAATCCAGACAGCTTCTGATTTTTGTATAAGGTCTAACTTTTCCGTCTGCAACAGCCACGTGATCGGGGTGAACAGCATATCCTTTTAGTGCATCCTCATTTTCAAAGGTAGAATCCAGCATCACATCAGCATTTGAACTTTCCAAACCATTGATGTTCACCTTTATATCAATCATGCCTGGTATCTTTCCAGCCAGGCCCTCCAAGCCTTCCTTAATACCTTTTTTTACTTCTTCCTTTTCAGCTGCTGTGAGCTCATCCTTTAATGTCCATAAAATAATATGCTTTACCATAAGTAATCTCCTCTTTATTTTGTTAATGTCGACTATAGGTTCTTGATTTTCTGAAAGAAAAACAAGAATCTATATTTTTAATAGCCTAAGGTATCATTCACTAAAATCACATGTATTCTATCTGTATGACGAGAATATCGTGTAATTAGGAACTGACAACAAATCGTATCAGGCGACTTGCAGTTCATGCACGAACCAGTTTTTGCACATGGAGTGTTTAAACCAAAACGTTGTGCATTAATAGGCGCTGCCACATTTCTTGCTCGTTTCATAGCTCCATCTACGTCATCGCAGATTTTATTCATTCCCACAATAACTAGAACATGCTTTGGTCCCTGGGCTATTGCCGATACACGGTTTGAATTGCCATCGATGTTTACCATTACACCATCTTCAGTCATAGCATTTGCACTTGTCAGGAAATAATCAGCATCATAAGCGGCAAGCATTGCTGCTCTTTTATCTTCAGTTGCATCTCTATCAATAAAGTTATAATTGCCTTTCTTCAGTGCTTCTACCAGCCCAATTTCATGTGCAGACATAGCCCCACCCATAGATACAGAAGCTTGCTCAGGTATAAGCTCAAGTGCAATCTTTAATGCCTCTTCCTTATCGGCTGCATAATACCCCTTCATATTTCTTGACTCTAATCCCTTGATAACCTTCTGTGCCAGCAGTTCATTTCTTTTTGTGATATTCTCGTTCATAAAGACCCCTTTCGATTATTAATATATGACAATTAAATTTTATTAATTTCCTGTAATTCAAATCTATATTTCTGTTTTACATCCGGGTATTTTTCATGATCCACTTCTGACAAAAACATGTCCTTAGGTCTAACCCAAAGTGAACCATCATCATATAATTTTCTGTAGAGAACCATTTCCTCTTGAGTCTCTGAATCCCTGCAAACATCCTCCACCAGATAATAGTTTCCTTTAAAATGCTTATACACTCTATGTAATTGTAATTCCTGCATAAATTTACTCCCTTGTGTCCAGTAGTTTCTTTTGTATATACACATAGTGTATTACCTCAAGAATCGATTTAGATTTTCTCCCCCATAGGTGTACCCACTTCTATCAAATTCCCATCTAAATCATAGAAACGTAAAACCTTCTGTCCCCATGAATGAGTCATAAGCTCGTTTACATACTCAATATCCGGGTAAAGTCTCTTAAGCTTTTCGGCAAAATCCTCTATATTTCTTTCCTCAAAATATAGTTCAGTTGCATTATTCTTATATGTTATCTCTCTACCAAGAAACTTCTTCCATATAGCCTCGTCCTGTAAAACCAAACCTTCTGTCAGTATCATGTTTCCATCATTATCTAAAAGCATATCAAGTCCAAACAAATCATGATAGAACTTCTTTGATTTTTCAATGTCTCTCACAACTATTAAAATATTTCTAAGTTTCATGATAATCTATTCCTTCTTTTATTTAAACTGTACTTACATCAATATATAACATATTTACAACTTATCAATTATTTTTTTTCATTTTCTTTTTCATAATGATATGTTCAATCTCTAGCCAGGCTACCTCTGCAAATATCACTATCATAAACAAAACAACTTGAAGCACGCCACTACTATCTTGATTTATAAGAGCACCAAACATAAACAGTGAAATACAAAGCATGCAGCCATATCTATTTCTGCCATTGACACGCAAACAATTGTTCCCTATAATACTTTTAGTGCTACCATTTACGGTAGGCGGTTGGTCCTTCTCTCGGAGGACTGTGACCTCCGTTTATATAGAGATTCCAATCCCTCTTTGAGGGAAATCTTTACTGGAGGACTTGCGTATGCTGACAATCACGGACTTAATCGCAGTCTTAGGACTGTGTGCGACTTTCTATAGTCTTGGTTACGTGCGAGGTAAGCATGATGCCAAGATACAAAAATAACCGCCCGAGCCTAGGAAACTGAGCGGTTATTTTCTAATCGTTTTGTACCAGGGCTAACCGTCTATCGGTAGCACTCTTTGTATATAAATATTAACATCTATAGCTTATTTCGTCAAATAAAATTAAGGCAAGCCGAAGCTCGCCTTAATCTTGATTACATTCGCTCGCTCTCATAGGGGCGAACCCCTAATAAAGTCGTTCGCACATTGTGGGGGCGAAACCCCAATAAAGTCGTTCGCACATTTGTGAAACAGGTTTAATATTCTATTATTTCTGTTTTATAATCCGAATAACCACTACCCTTAAATGACACCGACACATGTGAGTCATCTATCCATTCGACTTTATAATCTGCATCTTTCCCATAAAGGCTTGGTCCATCATCTTCCCAAAATACTACACCTGTATCCTTAGAATTAAATAAAGAATACCTTACATAAACATGGCTATATGAATCAAACCCAAATCCAACATTTTTAGCATAAAGCTGTACACCATTTGGAGATTTTGGCGAAAGATAATGAACATCTCCATAAATAACATAATAGAATAAGAAGGTACCCGTTAATACTACTGCTACAATTACAGATATTATTGATGAAATCTGTTTCCCGCCATCAGTAATATCCACCTTATTCTTTATTTTTCTACCCAGCTTAAAACCTACATAATGTCCTAATAACACTTGTAAATTGGGAATAAGCCACAAGACAACTTCATCATTTTTTACTGAAATCATATAAACTATTATAGAAAACAGAACAATCTCATAGGCAAATGAAGTATGATTGCAGGCTAGAACAATTTGCTGAAGCATCGTAATTGCACACATAAGCAAAAAACTATAGTATAATGACAACATAATCAAATAAATAAAACCGTCCCAACCCTTTATTGTCATTCCATATATTATTAATCCATAAGGTAAACAGTAAATAATTCTCCAGATATTCTTCATGTTGCATTTACTCCCTATCATTTCATGACATCAAGTACACCGTAATATGTTTCTATTGTGCTTTTATCTACAATCATATCATCAGAGATATTCGCAGGAGCAGTATCTTCGTACTTTCCATTTTCACTATTCCTCTTAGTGCTTATCTAATTGAGATAGTAACTGTAAATTAGCCTTCTCATACTCATTAAAAACAGAGTCGTCAAAATCTGCTGGCGCTATCTCTGGTATATACCAGAGCTGGGACATAAAATAATTATTTAAATCTGAATCTGAAAAAATATATCCGTGGCGTGCGTATATTTCATTTTTAGCTAAATAAATAATGCGAGATGGATCATTTATAAAATCGGATGCCTCATAATACTTTGAATCTGTGTCATAAAGAGGATAACAATTCTGTGATATATCTATTACACCTCGCACTTCCTCCATATAAGCTACAAATTCAGAATAGAATGAGCAGTTATCTCTATAGTTTCTACGCTTTTTATTCTCGTCTGAAATCTTATCATCATCCCAATCTTCGTTATATTTTTCAAATTCAATAGCGATATCATTGGTTTCATCAACTTTGATTAAATCATATGTTCCGTTTATTCCATACCCTATTAAATTTTCGTCAGACATAACAAAATCTTGAACTTCTACCTTAACTCTATTATCGCTCAATACAATATATAATGTTCCTGTATCACCCCAACCATCATCAGAAAAGCTATAGTAACATTCACCATTTGTAATGGTAGCTGAAATATTTTCAATTTCAGCAAATCTATCACAGATATCTTCTTCCTTACACATGCTTCCAGTGAGTTGGTTACCATTATTTATCTGAATAGTTAGCTCGGCGCCATTGCCATTTAATGGCTTGCCATCTAATGTCCAGGTACCTTCATAGCTCGAATAGTCTTCTGTAGAAATCGTATAATCTGTTTCATCCTCATTGGAGTCTACATCAATATTATTTGTAGACTGAGTGATTTGTTCTTCAGAATTTTGAATTGTAGGCTCATCGTTTTTTGCACATCCTACAAGTCCAATAATAGAAGTTAGAGATAACACCATCATTATTTGCTTTATTAATCTTCTTTTCATTATTGCTCCCAATTTTTCATTCATTAAATTTTACGCAGTATAATTATTTTAGTGTAATATTAGGCTGATGTCTATTAATTATAACTTTATTAAAGAAAAGACTCTCTACCAGAAATATTCAGATTAACTATATTTATGAAAATAAAAAATCCCCTACCATATTTGGCAGGGAAAAGGTCAACGTGAGCCATCATCACCTAATATTTAAAAATATTATGAAACTATAAAGGAACAATTTAGTCAAGTGGTACATAATTCCACTCAGCTTCTGGGTCATATGGTAATGTCTTCACCGGTGAAGAAGAACTTACTATATACTCTTCACTTGTTTCCGCCAAAGAATCATCTAATTCCTTATCTTTACCTTTCTCAGGAGTTTCACCAGTTTTTTGAATCTCTACTGTTATATCATTTGAAGTATCTTCTGCCTTGGCAGACTCTTTATTAGATGAGCAGCCAACTAAAACTGAAAAACTTAACGCACAGATTATCATTACAATATTTCGCTTCATAATGGAATCACCTCCGCAAGTACAAAAACAATTGACACTATGCTTTGTATTAAATATATTTCAGAAATCATCTAATTACAACTGTTTCACAAAACATATTTGCATATATTTCCTCAATGATTGGTGACTTGTACTCAATGTATTTTTCAATATCATCGGGATAAAGCTTCGCTGCCTCCAGCTTAATACTTCCATATTTTTCTCTAGCAACTTGATTTTTTCTCAAGTATTCCCTAAACGCAAGATGCCGCTTCAGCTCTTCAGAATCCTCTGGACACACATACAAATGATGTGCCTGTAAATGCTCCTTTCCTTCATAAGCAAATGCTTCTCGTCCTTCGATTCCAAGATTGCCCTCATGAATATATCCTATATGCTCTAATGCACGAATCGTTTTTTCCACGTCACCCGACTTTACCACTGCATCGATATCGATGATTGGCTTTGCAGGTAAGCCAACAACAGAAGTACTACCTACATGTTCTATTTCATAATACTGAGGCAGCCCCTCTTTCAATCCTATGATATTTGGAAAGTCTTTATCCACATCTAAATCATCTGATGCCCCTGGACTAATCTTCCCATCTACCGACATAAGCATAAACAAAGTAGTAGTTGGTCTCCTCTCCAAAACATTTTCCTCCTTATATTTGTATCCTACAGTTCTTTTTTGAATTTATCTATTTGCTTTTGATATACGCAAAACTCTTTAGCCACTTAAAGGCCCTCCGCTATATAAAAAATGACGGGCGTCCCGCCCGTCGATATGTGGACCCGGGTCTTTCGACCAGCCCTAAGTGATATTATAATACCTACTATTTATTACTTATGCAATAGTTTTATGTTCTTCTACATACTATTAATTCCTACTACATCCTGATTATATATCTATTGTAATATCAAACCAACATAAAAATGGTACCAGAATAGTACCAAGCACTCATTTTGCTATTGCTATTCAATAGTTTTTTGCATGAAAAAAGGCTCCCGAGGAAATCCTCGGAAGCCTTGATTTTACTATTTGGGTTGGGCTGTTCGCTCGTTATTACTCGATGATTGTAGCAACACGACCAGAACCTACTGTTCTACCACCCTCACGGATAGCGAATGTAAGACCCTGCTCCATAGCGATTGGGTGAATAAGCTCGATTGACATCTCTACGTTATCACCAGGCATGCACATTTCTGTACCTGCAGGAAGGTTACAAACACCTGTAACGTCTGTTGTTCTGAAGTAGAACTGTGGACGATAGTTGTTGAAGAATGGAGTATGACGACCACCTTCATCCTTTGTAAGAACGTAAACCTGAGCTGTAAACTTTGTGTGGCATGTTACAGTACCTGGCTTAGCAAGTACCTGTCCACGCTGGATCTGGTCACGGTTAACACCACGAAGAAGTGCACCGATGTTATCACCAGCCTGAGCCTCATCAAGAAGCTTACGGAACATCTCGATACCAGTTACAACAGTCTTCTGTGTATCTTCCTTGATACCGATGATTTCAAGTTCGTCGTTAAGGTGAAGAACACCACGCTCTACTCTACCTGTAGCAACAGTACCACGACCTGTGATTGTGAATACGTCCTCTACTGGCATAAGGAATGGCTTATCTGTCTCACGCTGTGGATCTGGGATGTAAGAATCAACAGTATCCATAAGTTCCATGATCTTGTCGCCCCACTCGCCGTTTGGATCCTCAAGAGCCTTAAGAGCTGATCCCTTAATGATTGGGCAATCATTGAAGTCGTACTCTTCAAGCTGCTCTGTAACTTCCATCTCTACGAGCTCGATAAGCTCCTCATCGTCAACCATATCACACTTGTTAAGGAATACAACGATGTAAGGTACACCTACCTGACGTGAAAGAAGGATGTGCTCCTTTGTCTGAGCCATAACACCATCAGTTGCAGCAACTACAAGGATAGCGCCATCCATCTGAGCAGCACCTGTGATCATGTTCTTTACATAATCAGCATGGCCTGGGCAGTCAACGTGTGCATAGTGTCTCTTCTCTGTCTGGTACTCAACGTGAGCTGTAGAGATTGTGATACCTCTTTCTCTCTCTTCTGGAGCCTTATCGATGTTCTCGAAATCTACCTTTGCGTTACCAGCTACTCTCTCAGCAAGTACCTTTGTGATAGCTGCTGTAAGAGTTGTTTTACCGTGGTCAACGTGACCAATAGTACCGATGTTACAGTGTGGTTTGGTTCTGTCAAAATGCTCTTTTGCCATTTTTTAAAATCCTCCTTAAAATAATGCCCACTATGGGCTATTTAGTTCTAAACTCTCGATATTTCCGATTATAATGGAAATACCGAGATTTTTCAACTATTTAGAATTATTTAGCGTGATTAGAGATAATCTGCTCCTGAACGTTCTTTGGTACTGGCTCATACTTCTCGA
>CAMJBT010000085.1 GCA_946403965.1 uncultured Pseudobutyrivibrio sp.
CGTGCTCTGTTCTAAGCATGGAAGGCGGCAGCATGAGTAATCGCTGAATAGTTACTCGTTATACATCATCTGTTCGCTCAGAG
Source organism: uncultured Pseudobutyrivibrio sp. (assembly GCA_946403965.1). Taxonomy (GTDB): domain Bacteria; phylum Bacillota; class Clostridia; order Lachnospirales; family Lachnospiraceae; genus Pseudobutyrivibrio. Next base: position 84 of record CAMJBT010000085.1, read on the forward strand.
AAAGGTTAGCCCTTTCTGCCAGAAAGGTGCCTACCTTCTCAGAGAAAGGTGCCTACTTTCTTCGAGAAAGGTGCCTACTTTCTTAGATGCAGAAGCCTTCATCGACCATCTCGATATGACGATGAATCTTTGGAAATGCGCCAATGTTGGCCCAGCCATCATCTGCTTCTTGGAGTCAGAAGATTACGTTGATTGCATCAAGCTTGCCATTTCTCTTGGAGGCGATGCAGACACTCTTGCCGCCATTGCAGGCCCTATGGCCTATGCCTATTGCAAGAAGATGCCAGATGCCCTCGTCTATCAGGCACTGAAGAAACTTCCAGAATGGATGGTAGATGTTAGCGAGAGGTTTGATGAGTTGATGAAATGATTGTGGTTAATTTATTAGTAAAAGAAACGCATAATTGCAGAATCAGAATGGTTAAGTGAGCCGTTTTTTCAGCCATTACTACCAACCCAAGTAATGGTATTTTCATTTCCACAAGCCTTGTGAAACTGCTTTTTTATAAAAAAATCCCCCAAAAGCTTGTAAAGTTCAAAAAAACTCTTTATCTTTGCACATGACTCAGTTAGTCCGTAAGGGCAAGAGGGTCATAACTTATTGGTAAAAGGACGTTTACGAACGTTATCTTCGAGGTCCAAATCTCGCAAATTTGAACTCTCTTCGAAGGAACGCAACCGAAACGTCCGCGTTGGGTGTATTGTACACAAGTTGCAATATATCACGACGTGGGCTAACTCGAGTTGCTTGTCCTAAGAGAGAGGCAATGCGAGAGCCTGGGACCTGGGATAAGCGAGAAGTAGTGACTCCCACGTCTTTTCATTTAAACCTAAAAACTAAAAGCCGAAACTTGGGAGTTCGATAGGCAAAGATTGAAATAAAGCCTGTATGAATAAGAAAGTATTTATTCCAGCAATATTTGGCGTAATTATTGTGGTATTTATTATCGCAAAAATGACTATTGGCGGAAACGAATCATCATGCCGTGGGAGGGGGGCTAAGCCTGTCGTTGTTGATACAATTAACGAAAGTCTGCATAGCCAGGTGATTAATATTTATATTGAGAATTCTGGAAGCATGGCTGGTTATTTTAATTCCAATAGTATAATAAAGGATATAATAAAAGAGTATTACGATCGTATATCAGAATCATGCAAGGATGGTGATACGATAAAACTGAATTATATAAATACAGACATAGAGAACTTCAATGGTGACATAAAGAATTATTTGGCCTCTACCCAGAAGAGATGCAAGGCTAGTTTTACCAAAGTTGATGACATTTTATCATTAGCCATGCGTGAATGCAATGATTCAACTATTGCAATTTTGGTTTCAGATTTTTGTTTTACAAGCAATGACGGGAGCCTATCAATGGCGGCATCTGATATAACAAAAATTTTCACTAAGCAAAGGGATAAAAATAGGAACTTGTGTGTAGCCATATATAAATATATGTCTGATTTCAATGGAAAGTATTATCCTGGAGGGATTCCATGTAAGAAGCCTCTCCCTTTCTATCTTTGGATTTTCGGATATGGCCATCAAGTAAAGAACATAGTAAATCTTCCAATCAAAAAAGATAATTGCGGGTATTTCTTGTTGCAACCCAACCAAAATGTAGCTGCAGAAGTTTTGACCAAGAACGCACGTATGGTAGACGGTAATTCAATAATTGTCAAAGAATGGAAGAGAGATAGGTATCGTCGTGGCTCAGAAGAAGATATCTATAGTCTGAAATTGAGAGTCAATCTAGGAAACCTCGTATTGTCAGAGAATGAAATAAGTAATTTGGATTCATATAGACTAAGTGAAGGATATGAATTATCTGCTGTTGAACGTATGGATAATGACAATTACATATTTAATATTGTAACAAATAGGCCATCTCCTGGTAAACTGAATATCGCATACATAATGGAAGAAATGCCAGCATGGATAAGTAGTTCAAATTTTACAGGAAAAGGAATCCCAAATGATAGTACGACATTGGGAATAAAAGATTTGATAGAAGGAGTTTATGATTCCTATCATAACTCATCTGATAGATATTTCACGATTAGTATAACATTAAAATAAATAATATGGAAGATTTTTTTAGTACAATCTATTATTACACAAATGGTTTGTATTCTGTAGAGCTGGATTCATACCTATATGAGACAATTCCGGGATATCTTCATCTTGGAATTATTCTCGTTGTTTCTTCTTTTATCGTTTGCTCTGTTTTTTACTATCTATTAGCACCTGTCAGGAATCAAACGACATGGTGGTTCACTTATGCTGGCATAAATGCTGCCATTAACGTTGCTGCGGGATTATTTTATACAGTATCTCCTTTAATCAATAATGAGATAAGCCCTGACAACGCATGGTCATATCTTGATTGTTTTGGTTTTAGCTTAGCAAATATAATATGGTCATTTGTTTTCTTTGTCGTCATTTCCTTATTGATAAAATGGGGAAGTATAGCGAAGTATGTTCCATTTAACAAATTCTAATTATTATGAGTAAACTGTATATTTTTGCAATAGGCGGATCCGGTTCTCGCGTCTTGCGTTCTTTGACGATGTTGCTCGCCAATGGTGTTAATTGTGGGAATGATATAGTACCAATGATTATTGATCCTGATTATTCCAATGGTGACCTCGTTAGAACTGTGGATTTAATGAGGTTGTATAATCAGATACATTCAAAACTGCAATTTACCAATCATTGCCAGAACAAATTCTTTTCAACAAAGATAGAGGCATTTAATGATGGAGATTATATGTTACCTCTTGTTGGCACATCTGGGATAACGTTTGAAAACTATATTGAACTTAACACAATGAGCAGAGAGAATCAAGCTTTTATGAGAATGCTTTTCTCTAATGCAAATTTGTCTTCTGATATGAATGTAGGATTTAAAGGCAATCCCAATATTGGCAGTGTTGTACTTAACCAATTTACTAATAGCTCGATATTTAAGAACTTTGAAACTGATTTTGTGCAAGGTGACAAAATATTTATTATAAGTTCAATATTTGGTGGTACTGGTGCAAGTGGATTTCCTTTGTTATTAAAGACTTTGCGAACAAGTACAAATACGGCACTTTCTGAAGCTCCTATAGGAGCAGTAACCCTGCTACCTTATTTTAATCTGAAGGTTAATGAGGATAGTTCTATTAAGGCAGACTCGTTTGTTACTAAGGCAAAGGCTGCTCTTAATTATTATGAGAAAAATGTTACCGGTAATAATACGCTTGATGATATGTATTATCTGGGTGACAATTTTTCTTCAGAAGGATATGAGAATTGCGACGGAGGTGGTGATCAGATTAATAAAGCTCATATTGTAGAACTATTAGCAGCGTTGTCAGTCATAGATTTTAATGCTAAAGAAGTAATTAGGCCCATAACGACAAGTTTTCATGAATTCGGACTAGATAAGGATGCTGCTCAAACAGTCACCTTTAATGACTTCGGATATTCAACTCAGGATTTGTTGAAACGTTCTATGAGTCAATTTGCATTTATGGCAAGTTATTTGAATAATAGGGACATAGAACATCGTCTCTCGCAGAAATGGGCTAAAGAAAGGAACCAATTATTAGGAAGATCATTCTTTACTTCTCAGTTTTATAGGTTGCTTGAGAATTTTAAGAACTTATATAATGAATGGTTAACAGAACTAGAAGAAAACAGAATGGGATTCAAACCGTTCCTCGCTGATAAAAATGTCTCAGATGTATTAGAAAAAGTGGATGGCTATAAACCAAAATATAGTTTTGTGCCATTCGTCAAAAAAAGCTATGATTTGATTGACGAACGTTTGGGCAAGAATCTAGCCAGAATACAAGGTAATACAGAGGCTCCGCAAACATTTATGGAATTGTTCTATATCACGACAAATGAACTTTGTGCAGAAAAATTAAATATGTAAGAATTATGGGACACGTTTTTAGAATTAACAAGGGGGAAAGGTCAAACGCCCCAACAACGATAGTAGACTGGAGTACAACTAGTGCAACAACTTATAATCATGGTTATGTTGATGAGATTTCAGATACAACAACCACCCAAAAAGAGATCACTTCGATTCCTTCGCCATTTGCGAGAATAGAATTGGTTAAAGAAGCATTTGGGAAAGTGGCTCCTAGAGCATTAGCAGGCAAAACTGTTGGCGAGGTCACTCAGGCTATTCAAGGGAAATCAATATACCACAAAATGGTATCTGACACTCTTGATGTTGCTCAGTTGTTCTTTTCGTTTCCTTCAATGGAAGACAAATTGGAAATAGTTGTTTGGCAGAAAGATAAAGAGATAAAATCTCTAATAGAATCACGATCTGCATCTCACCAAATAGTTGGCAAAACACTTGAAATGTATTTTGACCAAGATGCCAAAGGAAAAGATCCATATAATTTTGGGAAAATGAGGAATATTTATATTCTCAAATATAAAGGAGAAGGTCAAAGACAAATGCATATAATAGGTGCTACATCTCCAGCCACTCTTTTTTTCTCAACAGCTAATAATGAGGCCCTTATATCGCGACAGCTTTGCTTTGGTACAGATTATGCTTTTGACCCAGATTATTCTTCTCTTGATAAACGAGACCCGGAATTCATAAAGTATTTATTTTCATTCCGTTATTCAAATAGCAATTTTGACGCTGACTATCCAGAAATCGCAAAATATTTAGATGCAATATACTATATTTTAGATAATGACCTTAAAAATGAAATAAATACTATAGAAAATTCATGTCATGCTGTAGTACCTGGTCAAAAATCATATGTAGATAAAAACTATGAAATATTAGATGTGCCTGTCAATCCTACAACTAGTTTCCAAGTTGAAATAAATGGAATTAGTTTCCACTGCAGGAAACCTGTAGTTAAAGGTAATTCGGATTTTGAAATTATGGCCACAAAAGATAATACTATATCTCCATTAGTATTACCTGTTGTAAATAGCGCCTCATATGAAAGACTCACATATTTAGGAAGTCAGTTCGGCCGCAATTTTAAAATTCCATATTTTAATGACAAAGCGTTGTTAGAGCGAAAGCTTCCTGGTATAGGTATACAACACCCCTATCTGACAATAAGTGATTTCTTAGAAGATAAAATTGTCAAATTGCCTTCTAACATCAACAAATCAGATTATTTTGATGGAAACTATAATTCTCAAAATGGCCAAAAAGAAGGTTTCCTTTTACCCATAAAGAAATTGTATTTTGATTATTTTGGTGTAGAAGATTTAATGGGAGTAGCCCCTTCTGGCAGGCACACAATTGATATTAAACAATTAGCATCAGGAGTGGAGGTGACATTGAGAATACCGATTCAAAAGGGTAACGAGGTGGAATACAAACGTATATATACCCTTGACGTAAAGGCAGATGAGGCAAATAACAAAGGAGCTATTGTCTTGCCGCCCGAAGATTTTGCTGTCGGAGTTTTTCCACCCATTAGATTTGTTCAAGATTCGGATGCACATTATAGAATTGTTCTTGTTGGCTATCATAATCTTAATAAAGATTTCTTATGCGAGTGCCACAATGCCGATGGATTCTTTACACCTGATTATGTAGTCAGGAATGTCGATATAGAAGAGGATGATAGGTCAAAAGTATATTGTATCGATGGTATGTCTTTTGATTGTGCTCGTCTTACAATTAGGACTGATGATGGTAAGGAAAAGGCTGGTTCTGGTTTTGTAATCCCAAAATTTAAGCAAAGAACAGGCTCTGGTTCATTAACCTTTGCCATCGATTTGGGAACTTCTAACACGCATATTGAATATGCAGAAGGAAGTGATGTTCTGCCTAAACCTTTTGAATTTGGTAAAGATCAGCCACAGGTTTGTCTTTTGTTTGAGCCTGATGAACTTGTAAAAAACCATATCCGTGGTGAATTTATACCAGAGTCTATAGGACGTGGGTCTATTTGCCAGTTCCCAATGCGTACTGTTCTTTGTGTTGATAAAAATAATGTTGGCCTAAATGAGAGTGGCAGTGGGGCTTACGTTGCATTTGGAAACGCATCGCCGGCATTTATGTATAACAAGAGTGTGGTTGGTCCTAAGTATAATGACTTCATTCCCAATCTAAAATGGAGCCAAATGAATTATGAAAATGAGGAACGTATAAGATGTTATATTGAATCTCTTTTCATGATGATTAGAACCAAAGTGGTTCAAATGGGAGCTAGTTTAGGCCAAACGCAGATCAAATGGTTCTACCCTATTAGTATGTCTCCTATTAAACAAGGATTATTCCAGAACTTATGGAAAAAAGCATACCAGAAGTATTTCAATTCAACGGGGGAACCAACATCTATAACAGAGTCTGTGGCACCATATTCTTTCTTCCAAAAAACACGTGCAGATGTATCAAATATTGTAACTATTGATATTGGTGGTGGAACGACAGACATTGTTGTAGCAGATTCGCATGGAGTTAAGTGTATTACATCTATGAGATTTGCTGCTGATGCTATTTTTGGAAATACTCTCGTGGCTGTTCAAAATGGGAAATTGAATGGAATTATAAGGCAATTTAAAGACATCTTTATTTCTAATCTTGAGGGCACGCCTCTAAAGAAAATGTTACAGGACATGACTAATGGAAACCTCGGAAATTCTGCAGAAGTTGCCTCGTTCCTGTTTTCTTTAGCTGATAATGATGAAATATTAAAAGCTGGCATTTCAGATCGGGTCAATTTCAATACTGCCCTTATGAGAGATGACAAACAAAAGATAGTATTCTTCGTTTTCTATACAGCTATCATATACCACCTTGCTAAACTTATGAAATTATCAGGACTTGAAGTGCCCTCCAATATAGCATTTAGCGGGAATGGTTCAAAAGTCGTATCGATATTAAGCCCTAGTACTGATTCTTTAGAGAGATTAACAACGGCAATCTTCAAATTGATCTATAATGACGTTGATATTGTCAAAGATATTAAGTTGATTCTTAATTCTGTAAATCCGAAAGAAGCGACATGTAAAGGCGGGTTATTTTTGGATCACGAACCAGATAACGTTAATGAAGTAAAAACTATATTACTTGCAGACAATTTGATTAATGATGAAACATATAGGAATGTTAGTTCCCTTTATGACGTGGTAATTGACGAAGTTCAGCAATTTGCAGATTTTCTTGTTCTAAAACTTGCCAAAGAAAGAACGATATCTTTGAGTGGAGATTTTGGTATTGATCCAAGTTATATGAAAATGGTTATTGACTGTTTCAATGGCGACCTGAGAACCTTTATAGAAAAGGGAGTAGAGTCAAAGTTGAATTCTCATGATGTTGGTGTAGAAGACAAAATAGAAGAAACTCTTTTCTTCTATCCAATAATTGGAGTTATGAATGAATTAAGTGATAAAATCAGTAATATGTGATTTGAAAATATATGGATTTCGATTCTTTATCAATCTTGCTCTTTTGTGAATCACTGGATATAGATTCTTTGATTTCAAAAATTATAGAGAATCCTATATTTGAAATTCTTTTTATTATAACCATTATTGCTGTTTTTGGGGTAATACTTATTATAATTTTAAACAATCGAGAAGAAAGAATGAAGCATAAAAAAAGACAAAGATTATCATTTCAATCTAAAAATAGAGGAGTTTATAGAAGAGGTGTTGAGTATACAACAACACAAACAAGAACCAATGATCAGAATGACAATTGTGATAATAACGAGCAAAAGGAATTTCGTGAGGATGCCAACAATTCAAGGGAAGTCAAAAATGCTGAGGTAAAAAATGCATCAGAGAGTTTCTGTGATGATATAAGAGACACTCCCAAGGAGATCGTAGAGCCTGACATGATAAGTAGGCAGAACGATGTAATACAAGGTTTTATAATGCTGACTGTTAAAAACGGATTATTTGTTGAGGCAGATCCCAATGGGGTATGTTATTATAGGACTTGGACAGCAAATGATAAGAAGTTTTTTGAGTTTGTTAATAATGACAGAACTAAAAAGGCGATAAATAATAGGTCTATTTTAATAGAGCCTTTCTGCATAAAAATGGAAAAATCCATTTCTCCTGATGAGGCAGATATGATTGAAACTATAGAACCAGGTATTCTTTCTGATGACAATACAATTAAAGAAAAAGCAAAAATAATTTATAAATGAATAATTATGGCACAGATAACAGTTGATACCCTAAACAAACAAGATCGGGATGATGTAATCCAAGCGTTACATTCAATAGCATTACGTAATAATGAGGAGCCTTTATTTTGCCCCATTTCTGTCTTACAGGAAAGTAAGGAGAAATGCCGTTCACTTACAGAGGAAATAGATAGATATAAAAAAGATAATGAGACTCTGAAGAAAGAAGTAGAATTTGAAAAAGAATTAGTTAAGGAATTACAGACAGAAAAAGACAATTTGAATGAGAGAGTTAAAGAGTTAGAACTTGCTAATCAAGATCTTTCTGCTGAAAACACCAAATATAAAGAAAAAATCATTGGTTTTGATTTGAAATCAGATTATTTGTATTTCAAGCCACAAGGAAATTATATGGCGCAAACGATGCAAAATAGTGCTACTTATATCGCAGTTAAGAATGATGATTATTATGATTTCTATTTTAATGAAGATAAGGCGCAGCATCAAAAAGCAATATCATATAAAGACTCTATCCTTCTGCCATTCTGTGATATAGAATCTGATTCCGTTTCAGATGGCAATTATGTGGTAAATAGGGGGGCAGGCTGCTTTAGTTTAATTAATGGTGTATTTAAGTTGGAAAAGAAAGCAAGAATTGCTATTATCGTAAAATTATGAATATGCATGTAGAATATATAATTGTTGCTGTTATTGTATTTGGCATAGTCTTATGTCAGATATATTCCTATAGAAAAAATAAAGCTCGAATAAAGAGATTGCAAGTGCTTTTCCCAGAAGCAGGAAATCTTAGTGTAGGAATTAATAATAGTGTTAGGCAAATAACATATTCGGATAATGACTTTACAAATGATTTCACTTCTACAATAGATGACATTAATCTATATCTAGAAAAGAACAAAAACAAAACAACTGAATATCATATTTTAAAGGAAATAGTAAATAGGAAAGCTCAAGATGTAGAAGAGCAGGTGGAGACGATGCTGTCTTCACCATTGTACCTTGGTCTGATGGCAACTATTGCAGGGGCTGCTATAGGCATTATTTCTTTTGCTTGGTCTGATTTAGAAGGGTTGTTAAATGGTACTCAACTTCATGTTGGCGGAATAAAGACTTTACTAACCGATATTGGAATAGCAATGTCTGCAAGTTTCCTCGGCGTTCTTTTTACTAAGCAATCTACATCTGATTTTAAAGATGCACGCTCTGTTATGTTGTGTAACATGAATAAATTCCTGTCTTGGATACAAACAGAGTTAATGCCCAATTTGTCCGATGATCTAACGGGTGCATTAGTAAAGATGACTCAAGACCTAAATGAGTTTAATAACACTTTTGCTTCTAATACCCAAGAATTGAAAGAAACCTTGGCTCTTGTTACAGAAAGTTATCAGGGTCAGGTTGAGATTCTCGATGCAATTGAAAAAATAAAAATCACCAAAGTCGCAAGGGCAAACATTGAGGTTTATGAGAAACTTCAGGGATGTACAAATGAAATAGAAAAGCTATTTGACCACCTTGGGCAGTCGAATCATTATATCCAATCTGTCGTTGCATTGAATAATCAACTTGGAAGTATTAATGAACGTACAAAGGCATTTGAGGAGGTTGGCCAGTATTTTAAAGATGAAATAGAATATGTTAAAGATCGCCAAGGATTGATGAGACAGCAAATGTCTTCATTAGATTCTGTACTACAAGAAGCAATGACCAATCTTGGTGAAGGCATTAATCATGGAATAACCGAGCTTATTTCTGCTTTTCAGCGTCAGAACCAGAGCGTTCAACTGTTAATCGAAGAACAAGAGAATTCCTTATTGGATTATCTTTCACATCAACAGACAGCTATTAATCAGAAAATAGTAGAGATGAGTGATCCTTTCTCTTCACTCAGGGACACTTTCGCAGATATTGGTTTACAAACAAAACAGGGAATAGATAGTATATCTGCTTCATTTGAACAACAAAATGAAGCAATAGCTCAAATGTTGACGTTCCAACGGGAAGCTATGGAAAAAGAATTGTCTAGTTATCGTCAAATAATGGAACAGAAACTAAATGATATACCCTCTCAATTCCAGTCGATCTCACAAATGGCCCAGGCAGTAAAGAGTCTTGGATCAATTGTTATTTCACAGAAATCTGAGATGGAAGAACACGGAAAGATTATGAGTTCTCTTATTGCACAACTGGAAAAATCTCAATCACTCAAGAATCAAACCAACCCCTACATGAAATATCTCACTATAGGTGTGTTTGGCTCATTCGTTTTATTATTAATAATGTTGATTACTCAGATATTTGGTATTAACCTCCATTTATGATGAATATTAAGGGAAAACGAGATTCTTTATTTTGGACTAGTTATTCTGACCTGATGACAAGTTTGTTCTTTGTCATGTTAACTCTATTTGTTGTTGCTGTTATTGCAATGGGAAGGGCATTGCGCGATGAAACGAAACTTAGAGAACTTACAGAAGAAAAACTTAAAAAAATTAAAGAGATAGAAAGTAGTATTGAGAATATTGATTCAACGTGGTTTGAATATAATAAAATTCACAAAAAGCATGTTCTAAAAATAGATGTCTCATTTGATACGGGGAAAGCAGATATTGAGAATATTCCTCTGGCAACAAGGGAAGAATTATATAAAGCAGGTAAGGCAATAGAAAAGTTTCTTGATAAAGCACAGAAGGAATTCGGAGATACAGTCAAGTATTTATTAATCATAGAGGGGCAGGCCTCCAATGATGGCTATTCAAGGAACTATGAATTGAGTTATGATAGGGCTCTGTCTTTTTTTAATTATTTAAAACAAAATAGAAATGTAGACCTTAGGAGAGAGAATTGCGAAGTCCTAATATGTGGAAGTGGCACTCATGGAGCCATGCGAGCAGAGCCAGATAATGCTACAAATAAGAATAATCAGAGGTTTTTAATACACGTATTGCCAAAACCAGGAATAATCGAATGAGGTATTTGACACTTTTTGCTTTCCTGGAGATTGTTCTGGGATTATTCAGTTGTAGGAAGGCTCCTTCTTCTCATAGAAGTAATAGGAGTCAGGTAGAGCTTGTTAACAGCAATAATGACTTTAGCAAATACCAAAAACTAGCAACTGATAATAGTGATGCGGATGTCGTCTGTGATGATGAGTTGGAGTTGCCATTGGTGAAGTTGTCAGAAGGATTAAAGGTGTTACGTAGAAGAGGATACACGTTGCTATATGATAAAGAATTAAAGATTCCGAGATGGGTAGCTTGGCATTTATCTGCAAATCATACAGACGGCAGTTATGGTAGATATAACACCTATTGTGAGGATGAAGATGTACCATTGCCGAGAGCCACCAATGAAGATTATAAAGGTAGCCAATGGTCAAGGGGTCACATGTGCCCTGCTGCTGATAACAAGTGGGACAAGAGGGCTATGACGGAAT
>CAMJBT010000086.1 GCA_946403965.1 uncultured Pseudobutyrivibrio sp.
GAACCTGGGAGAAAGGAAAAATCCAATCACTATTTTGATGATTGGATTATACGTGGTAGACATGAGAAATCGATACGAAAATGGAGTTGTCACGCCACAAGCTTTAGAGGCAAGACATTCCATAGCCAAAGAGCTCCGTGACACCCGTCATCAATTAAATTTAACCCAGGAGTCTCTTGCAGAGCTTGCTGGCACTAAAAAATCAAATATCTCCCGAATGGAAAGCGGGAAATATAATCCATCCTTGGATTTTCTGGTTAAAGTTGCCGAATCTATGGGAAAAAGGGTGGATATTCATATAAGTTAGAAGGTAGTGAATTATGAAAAAGAAACCAAAGTTATCAAAGAATATTTGTAAAGATATTGTATTATGCAAAACAACCAATCGCGTCGTATCTAATAGAACCACTAATCTTTTATTGGAACAGTCAGTTCCATTTTCTAAAACCTATCATAGGGTTCCTTTTTTTAGACGTCATAGCTACAATGGCGCAGACAGAGTTTATGTATTTTCTATCAATCGCAACCAATACTCTCACGCACGAAGAGTATTGGCGCTTTTAGAAGAAAGAGACTACAATCGAATATTTTTAAATGTTATTTAAAAAGATTTTACTGTGCGACGAATCGCCTCACACATAACCTGATTAGCCAATGTTCCAACCACGTCCAAGTTAGACTCTACATTTCCTAAAGACATTGCATATATGCTGTCCCCATCCATAGATGTATGAATAGGACGAATGCATCTTGCATATCCATCATGAGTCATTCCAGCAAGCTTGCATAATTGAGTCTTATTAAACTTGGCGTTGGTGAGAACAATTCCAATGGTGGTGTTCGTAACTGTAGTATTTGCTTTATTATCAGCTGATAATGATAAAAGAATATCCTCGCAAGATAAATCATTCAATCTCTCTCCATCTTCTGTTTTTATTCCCGCTATTCTTTTACCAGTTTTATAATCGTATATATCACCAATTGCGTTTGTGCACACAATAGCTCCAACCTTCAAATCTCCCAGTTGAACAGCATAGCTTCCAATACCGGTTTTGGTGCAACGATCCATTCCTAAAATTTTGCCGACAGTAGCACCACAGCCACAGCCATAGTTTCCATCCTTGTAATTTCCAAAAGCTCCTGTATTAAAAGCCTTTTCTGTTGCTTCATACCCCATTTTCTTATCTGGATATACATCGCTTCGTCCAATCCCCAAATCGAAAATGTCTGATTGACACACCAATGGAACAACCACATCTCCAACAGGAAAACCTATTCCATGTTCCGATAGATACTTCATTACACCACCAGCAGCATCTAACCCAAATGCAGAACCACCTCCTACTACAACAGCATGAATCACCTCTGCCGCTGCTAGTGGATCCATAAGTCCAGATTCTCTACTGGCAGGGCCACCACCACGAATGTCAAGTCCCACAGGTGCCCCTTCCGGCGCAACAATAACAGTTACACCTGTAGCTGCGTTTTCATCCTCTGCCTGCCCTATTTTGAAATTACCGATTTCATTTAGTTTAATCTCTTTAATATTCATACTCCACGTATATAAACCAATCTTCTTAAATAGTTATTGGTTTCATTCCTTTCTCCCAGCTTGCACCAGGTATATTCTCTTATTCTAAAAAGAGGCAACTATGCATTGCCTCTTTATTGTAGTTCTTTAGAACAAAATGCCTAAAGAATATCTATTAAATTTAAACTTTATATGCTATCTGGAAACATAAACAGGAAGACCATCTTTATATTCCACATCCGGCAATCCAATTACAAGGGGCTGTAGGTATTTAACCATTTCAGATGTAACACCGTTATGTTCCGCATTAATCCAGTCCTTTGGAACTTCTTTTGCCTCATTTGCTATATCATGAATCTTGGCGTAATCCAGTCTGATTTCATATGGCGCATTACTGATACGTTCCATCGTTACCATAGCACCAGTAACCCCCTCTTCCGCAAAATCAACTGCTTTCTTTCCAACTGCCTCAGACTCATTTATATCTGTAAGGCTTGACATGTGAGCAGCTGCACGCTGAAGCACGTTGACTTCGATAGAGCGAACTTTCACTCCAAGCTTGTCTTTAACAAGGTATTCAAGTGTCTTGCCTGCACCAGAAAGCTGAGCATGTCCAAAGTTATCTAAAGTACCAGTAGATGCTGAAATATATTCTCCTTTGGCGTCTCTGATTCCCTCTGAAACTGCAACAACCACATTTTTCTTTTCATCAAGAAGTGCTTTTAAATCATTAATGAATTTATCTTTGTCGAAAGGAACCTCTGGAAGGTAAATAAGATCCGGGCCATCGCAACACTCATTCTTTGCAAGAGCTGTAGCTGCAGTAAGCCATCCTGCATCTCTTCCCATAACCTCAATAATAGTAACGCTTGGATTATCATAAATCTGAGCATCAAATATTACTTCCATTGTTGATGTCGCAATGTATTTTGCAGCTGAGCCGAAACCTGGAGTATGATCTGTGATACATAAATCATTATCAACAGTCTTTGGTACACCTACAAATCTGATTTTAGAACCTATCTCTGCAGCATAAGCTGAAAGCTTATCTACTGTGTCCATAGAATCATTGCCTCCAATATAAAAGAAGGCTTCGATTTGGTATTTGTTAAATTGATCAAATAGGGTATTATAGATAGGATCTTTTGAGTCAACACTAGGAAGCTTGAAACGGCACGAGCCCAAATACATTGCCGGAGTAGTCTTTAGACGTTTAAGAAAACGAGGATCATTGGCTACAACAGATGTTAAGTCAATAACATTGTCATTCTTGATTCCAAGAATACCGTTTATTGAACCATAAATCTTGTCATATTTAGAACCGAGGGTGCCTTCAATAACACCTGCAAGACTAGCGTTGATAGCCACAGTAGGGCCACCAGATTGAGCTACTAATACATTACCCATTTTATTCATCCTCCCGAACTATTCTAGTAGATTATATTAACAGCCTATGCTGTAATAATCCACGGGTTCTCTAGGCATGATTGTAACACAGAGGAGACAATTTATGAACACATTTTTATATGGCATTTTAGACATAATTACCGAGGCACATACATATATTTTGTCCTTGAATGACGCATACGAAGCCAACTTCACCGACAAGGAGTTGCATTTCATTGTAATAGGCATCATAGGAATGTTAATGGTGCTTATGATACATCCACTGTTCTCTTTTTTAGCACACAGAGACCACATTTTGGTAATCACTTGGATTTATGTATTTACACTTGTCCTGTTGATGACTTTTGCAATAGAAATCGGACAGAAGTTCACCCATTCCGGAGTAATGGATTTCAATGACATTGTGTTTGGTATATGGGGATTTATGCTTATGTTTTTGATTTTCGCAATCATTCGAAGCATAGTCCTTGGAATTGTACATTTCATTCAAGATCATTTTTTATAAAGATAAAAAAAAGGATGCAGCAAGGCTCAAAATATTTGACTTGCTGCATCCTTTTTTATTTGAAATTTTCAATCATAATCTGAATAGAACGATTTCCACGAAATTCATTAATAGATGGTTCGTATATGATACTAACTACAATACCAGAAGCACGACCAGCGCATAGCTCGTTCCATGCATCATCTCCGTATTTGTCCTTTACAAGCTGTTCGAACTCAGGCACATTTCGAAACATCATTGCAGTCATTTGTCCATTTCCAGTTCCAACAGATAATCTAAGATACTGTCCTTCCTTGCCAATGTAGGTGGCTCTTAAAATAGGTACATTTTTCAAGGCAAACAATGGCTTAGAATTACCATTTCCAAATGGTGCTAACATATCGATGCTATCAACCAATCCTTCTGTGATATATGAAAGAGGCATATCACAGTCTATCTTTATAACTTCCTGCATATCATCATCTGTGAGGGTGCAACGCTCATTAAGTCTTTTCCTAAGCTCTTCTATTTTCTCCTTCGGAAGAGAAACTCCTGCTGCCATAGGATGACCTCCGAACTTTGAAAAAACATCCTTTACACCTGTCAGTTCTTCAAACATGTTGTATGCTGGAATTGAACGGCCACTACCTTTTGCGCCGTCTTCTGCATCTGTTATTACAAGCACGGGCTTACAATAGCTTTCACGAATTCTACCTGCCACGATACCTGCAAGGGACTCATGAAGTTCAGGAAGATAAACCACCAAAACCCTATCTTTGTCCAGGCCGGTATTTTCTATCATATCTCTAGCCTTATCTATTCCAATTTGAGTCATATTCTTCCTTTGGGTATTTAATTCAACAAGCTCATTGGCCATAGCTAGAGCCTTCCCCTGATCATCTTCCATGAGAAGTTCAATGGCTCGACTAGCAGTATCCAAACGCCCGCTGGCATTTAGACAAGGTCCTATAACAAATCCAAGATGATAACAACTAAGTGGCTTTCCCTTCATTTCTGTGCGAGCCAAAAGAGCATTAATACCAACATTCTCAGAACACTCTAAAGCCTTTATTCCGTGATATACAGTAGCTCTGTTCTCGCCTTTCAATTCCATGACATCACAGACTGTCGCAATGCTTGCAAACTGAAGGTACCCATCAGACATCTCTTTTTCAATACCAAGAAATTCAAACAATACTTCCGCCAGTTTCCATGCTACCTGAGCTCCGCAAATTCCTTTAAATGGATATGCGCAGTCATCACGTTTTGGATCCACTACTGCATCTGCATTTGGTAAATGCTGTATTTTAGTTTGGCCATCCTCTGCCAACTCAAAAGGAACCTCATGATGATCTGTAACTACAAATTTCATTCCTAATTCCTTTGCCAAATCTATGGCAGAACCAGCAGCAATTCCATTGTCGCAGGTAATGATAAACCCCACGCCCTCATCATATGCCTGCTGAACCATATCAGGATTGATTCCATATCCATCTATCATTCTATGTGGAACTGCATAATCCACGTCTCCTCCTGCCTCTCTGATAGCCGATGTAAGAATGTAAGTAGACATAATGCCATCTACATCATAATCTCCAACAACACGAATTTTTATCCCATCGTCAATTGCTTCCATCAAGAGTTCACATGCCAAATCCATATCTGCAAAAAGATGTGGATCAGGGAAATTATTTAAGGACGGATGTAAGTATTCTTTCATCTCCTCGTATGTAGCAAGGCCTCGATTCACCATCAATCGTACTATAACAGGATCAACCCCCAGCTTTCTGCTAAGGGTAGGGTAATCCGCAGACTTACGTTGTAATATCCATTTACTCATTAAATTATTCTCCCAACAGATAATCTCAAAAGCACCTCATCTCCCCTAAAAAAAATCCCCGATGCAGCACAAACTACATCGGGGCATACTTACGATTTATTATGCAAGGGCAGCTGTAATGATAGCCATTGAATATACTTCCTGTGCGTTGCATCCACGAGATAAGTCGTTGATTGGTGCATTAAGGCCAAGAAGGATTGGGCCATATGCATCAAAACCACCAAGACGCTGAGCAATCTTGTAACCGATGTTACCTGCGTTAATGTCTGGGAAAATAAATGTATTTGCGTGACCTGCTACTGTAGAGTCTGGGCACTTTGTCTTTGCAACACGTGGAGAAACAGCTGCATCGAACTGAAGCTCTCCATCGATATCAAGGTTAGGATACTTCTCCTTAGCCTTTGCTGTAGCTTCACGCATCTTATCAACATCCTCGCCCTTTCCAGAACCAAGTGTTGAGTATGAAAGCATAGCAATCTTTGGATCAATACCAAAAATCTTTGCGCACTCTGCTGTCTCACCAGCGATTTCAGCGATTTCATCAGCGTTTGGCTTGATGTTGATAGCACAGTCACCCATAGCAAGAACTTCTCTATCACCTGTAGCTGAGTTACGAACCATGATGAAGCATGAAGATACTATGCTGTTGCCTGGCTTTGTCTTGATAACCTGAAGCGCTGGACGAACTGTATCTGCAGTTGAATATGTAGCACCACCAAGAAGTGCATCAGCAACGCCCATCTTTACAAGCATTGTACCAAAGTAGTTAGCTGCTGAACATGTAGCCTTTGCCTGCTCCATTGTAACGCCCTTTGACTTTCTGAGTTCACAGAAAAGCTCGCACATTTCATCAAATCTGTCATAGTTTGCTGGATCAATGATAACAGCTCCACGGATGTTAAAACCAGCATCCTCTGCTGCTTCCTTGATTTCTGCTTCATTACCAATAAGAATAGGCTGAAGGAAGTCTGAACCTAAAAGACGGCTAGATGCCTCGATAATACGTGGATCTGTTCCTTCTGTGAAAACGATTTTCTTTGGATCCTTTTTAAGGATGTCAATTAATGCTCCAAATCCTGCCATTTTTAATTTCCTCTTATCTTTCTTTAATAGTTATTAAAACCATTACCAGAACTATACTGGCTGTGGTGTTAGTTTTTTGAAACCATTAGTTATGATACTACTTTTTTATGAAAAAACAGTGGTTTTGTGCATTGTTTTTGATTTTGTACTTTTTTGTATTTTTGTTAAATAATTGTCAATTAATACTCACTTTATTTTTGACTAATAACCCCAGACTCGTCTACTGCAACATTGCTTGATATGCTTTCAATGTAGCCATAGCCCGCCTGATCGATGGTTGTGCAAGCACCACTTGCTGTAATAGGAATAATTCTATAGGTTACATTATCGTTTTCATCAATTGAAAACTGTACCGCCCCACCGCCACCAGACTTAATGCTCTGATTGAATATAAAATTTCCAAGGCTATAAAAAATTGGCTTGTCATTGTATATTTCAACCGGCTGTAGACAATGGCTGTGCATTCCTATAATAGCATCCGCACCTGCATCAATAAATTTATGAGCATCATTTGGCTGATAGTCTGTAAGCTCTGTGGTGTGTTCTGTTCCCCAATGAACCATAACGAAAAGATAATCAACCTGAGTATCAGCAGCTTTTATTGCATTAAGCAAATCTGTTTCATCGTAAAAGCAAAATTCTCCTGGCTGTGAATTAAGTACATTCCAACTGCCTACAGGAATAACATGGCTTGCAGCAAGAAATCCATAGGTTCGTCCCTTGGCGTCAGTTTGAATAATAAGCTTGCTTGCTTCCTCCAGACTGTTTCCTGCACCTGTAAAATCAATTCCTGCATTTGTAAGTGTGGTAAAAGTATCTGTAAGAGCATCTTTGCCATAGTCAAGGACATGATTATTGGCAAGCCCAGCAATATCTACCCCTAAATCATTTAGTAGTGACACATAGCTTGGATTTACTCTAAATGTGTACTGTTTGTCCGGAGCCTTTTGACCTCTTTCCGAAAAACAAAACTCATTATTGATCATTGTAATAGTTGCATCTTGCATCAACTGTTGTATTTCTGGGGCACATACACCAGCAACCCCCGATGTGTTGTAATTAGATTGGACATACTCACTAAGTTCAACATCTCCAGTAAATACAATATTTGTAGTCAAATCATCATTACTGATTTCTGGTTCAACTATTGTAGCTTCATCATTTGACTCTTCTACCATAGATTCATCAGACACATTTTCCTCTGTCTGAACGGCCACAGAAGATTGTCCACCTTTAAGCTTTGATAATAACTGTTGACCTGATTCTGCAAAAGGCCCATCCGGACCAAGTGCATACCACCCAACAGCACCTATTACAATAAGTACCAATAAGGTTTTTATTAACGCTGTAAAAAATTTCTTCATATTATCTAAACTTGTTCATAGTTGGATCGTAGTGATAATCAATGCTTGCAAGCTTTGCAATTATCTCAGCTCCATCTATTTCATTGTCCTCCACCAATTCGTCAAAACTTTTATAATAATCACGTAATGCTGTATTTACCGCAGAAAGTAACATTACAGGGTCCTTTGGAAAATTCATTATGTATACCTCAAAAATATTTATCTGGATTTATATAAACATATAAGCCAATTGTTTTTCAAATAATTTACTACCAGTTTTTTTCAAACCCCTCAGACAAATACACATAGTCGTCACTGCCCCCATCCGTGGATAAGAACAGTTCTGCTATGGCACAATTATTAAAATCTATGTCCCAATAAGCTGAACGAGGTGTCTTTTTCAGGTATTCAAATATAGCATGGCTAAGAGCACCATGGCTGACAAGCATAACAATGTCATCATCTGAAAATTCCCCAGAAATTATTCTTGAGCGAATACTTTCAATAACAGCTTTAGCTCGAGCCACAACCTGATCATAGCTTTCTCCACCTTCAGGTGGCTGGTATGTTTCTGGATGATCAAAGCATTCTACAACAAAGCTTGGATTTTCCTGATCCATATTTTTCTGTTCATAGATTCCAAACCCCATTTCTATAAGATTGTCATCAATTTCAATCTGTGCAGGTTTGTTGGATGCTGTAATAGAGCCCTCTTCGTAGCAGCTAATATCAATCCCTGCAACCAAACAACAAGTCTCAATAGCTCTTCCTAATGGACTTGAAATAAGCTTTGTTGGAACTATATCCTTTTCAACAACAAGCTCATGTGTTTGACGAGCCTGCTCTCTACCTCGTGAATTCAAAGGTATTTCTGAACTTCCCTGTAATCTTTTCTGAACATTTAAATCCGTCTGTCCGTGTCTTACTAAAATTAATCTCATTAGAATTCTTCCTTGTAATAATGTTTAGTTTCCCCATAAATCCCCATAAACATCAATACATTTCCTAACTTTAGGTTTGTAACCGATAGTAATAACCTATGCCTTCTTTACATCACTGGTCCAATACATACTTTTAAATTCTGTAGGAGTACATCCCTTCTGTAATTTAAACATTCGTATAAACGAAGAGATGGATGTAAAGCCACAGTTTAGTGCTACATCTGTGACAGAAATGCCAGGCTCAACTAAAAGTTCCTGAGCCTTTGCAATGCGCTTTTGATTAACATATTTATAGAAGCTTGTGCCTGTAAACTGCTTGAACAGTCTCTCAAAATAAAATTTACTGAAACCGCTCTTATCAGCAATAGCATCAAGCTTTAGATCCTCAGCGCAGTGTTCACTAATGTAATCACAAATCTCCAAAAACTTCGGAGCATACTCTTCCTTTACAATAGGATTGTAATTGTTATTAGCCTTACTTGTATTGGAATAATTCTGTCCGATAAGAACCAGCATCTCTAAGAGTTTACTATAAATGTTGACTTCTGAAAATGGTTCATTTGCCATATATTCTTCTCTGATTTCCACAAGCATATCTCTAATTGTGCCATGAATAGTAGGATATTCTTCTGGTGTTATCACACAATAAGGCGACATAATTGAAAACAACACCTCTACCTCTCTCATAAACCTAAGGGTGGTTGTGTTTGGTTGAAATATTATTCTACGTCCGGTAGGAGGCGCCACAATTGAATGAACACAACCTGGGCAAATGATACAAATATCCTCCTCTTTCAAAACAACCTCCCCATTAGAAAATATCATCTTATAGTTGTTTTCAACTGGCATAACTATTTCGATAGCAGGATGCCAATGCATAGGATAATCCTCGTATTGAGTATTATCGTACAGCTTAATGCTGGTGCTCTGCTTATAGTTTACCGTTTCAAAAATACCATCAAGAGTTTCTATCATATCTTCTCCCTTTCTTTGAAGTCAGATTATCTTCTGACATTTATGCCATAATGAAAATTTTCAAAATAGCAACAATTAATAATTTTTTCGCTTTTATAATTGTTGCTTTATTCTACTTAAAAATCAAGAGGATGCACAAGTGATTTTCACTTTAAAACCATGTATTTGTAAATTATGCACTATAGATATAGGGCGTTTTCATGGATAATACACAATTTGTTCACATTTATGGTTTCCTTCATAGCAAGATTTGATAATCAAGAAACAACAATTTTAAAGATTATGAATAAATTGTGTGTTAAGTTTAAATTAATAAAAAAGTTAACAGACAAATGAAGCAAATATCGGGGGATTATCATTTGTCTGAGAAGTAAGGAGGAGACATAATGAAAAAGAAATTCATCGCGACTTTAATGTCAGCATTGATGGTCGCATCAGTATTTTCTGGTTGCGGTTCATCATCATCATCATCATCTTCGTCATCTTCATCAGCTGATGGGGTTCAGGAAATCACCTGGATGTTTTGGGATGACCTTGATGCCACACAAGATCTTATCTCTCTTGGTTACAAGGACAACATTGAAAGATTCAACAAAGACTATGAAGGCAAATATCATGTAAATGTTGTAACTACAAACCTTGAAGAGTACTACGACAAATTAAACGCTTTGGTTGCTGCAGGTGAGACACCAGATGTATTCATTGTCAGCCCTGGCCCACAGCTTACAGATTATGTTGCACCTGGTATCGCAGCTCCACTTGATGATTATCTTGCAGAGGATGGTTGGAAAGACACATTCACAAGTGATGCTGTATTTACTCAGCAGACATACGACGGCAAGATTTATGCTGTACCTCTTAATACAGCTGCTGCTTGCTGTTTCTATAATACAGAGATGTTTGAAAAAGCCGGTGCAAAGGTTCCAACAAACTGGGATGAAATGCTTGATTCTTGTGAAAAGCTTCAGAAAGCAGGCTACACACCAATCACTATTTCAGCAGGAACTGCATGGTGCCTTTCAATGGTAGCTGGATATCTTTGCGAAGCAGAGGGCGTAGACCTTGCTAAACTTGCAGATGGTTCTGCATCTTGGGAAGATGGAAAACTTGAATCAGCTGCAACAAAGCTTCTTGATCTTTCAAAGTACTTCCAGAAGACAGCAGCTGGCGATACAAATGATGTAGCTACTGCAAACTTCTATAACGAAGAAGCTGCTATCCTTATTCAGGGTTCATGGGCTATCGGTCAGATTAATGGTGAAAATCCAGATTTCGAACCAAGCTGTGGTGTATTCCAGTTCCCAGGTGTTGACAGACTTATCGCTAAGTCAGATTCACTTTGCATGAGCTCTTCAACAAAGTCTCCTGAGGCTTGTGCAGCTCTTATGAAGTATTTCACAGATGATACAGCTCAGAAGTATACAGCTGAGGTTGGTGGAAAGATTCCTGTAACAAAGGTTGAGTACGATGCTTCTAAAGCACCAGCACAGCTTGCTTACGTAATGGATATTTTTGAGAACGCAAAGGGTACATTTGGATTCTACAACGAGTCAATGCCTACAACAGAAACTGGTTCTCACTTTGACGACACTATGGTTTCAGTATTCCTTGGTGATTTAACACCAGCGGAAGCTGCAAAAGACATGGAAGAGTACTACGAGGCTAATTGCCGATAACATTCTTTTTCTTCAATACCTTTATAATATGGGGCGCATCTTCCCTGCGCCCCACTTCTTTTACCAAAATTCATGTAAGGAAAGTAAGTTATGGATAAATTATTAAGAAATAAAAAAGCCATTATTATTTTTATGGCACCAGCATT
>CAMJBT010000087.1 GCA_946403965.1 uncultured Pseudobutyrivibrio sp.
CGTGTTCTTCTTTCACGTATGATGATTGAGAATTCAAATGTACTTATGCTTGATGAGCCTACTGACCACTTAGACATGGAATCAATCACAGCACTTAACACTGGTCTCCAGAAGTTCTCAGGTGTAATCCTCTTCTCTTCTCGTGACCACGAAATCGTACAGACTACAGCTAATCGTATCATCGAAATCCTTCCAAACGGACAGATGATTGACAAGATGACAACATACGATGAGTACCTTGAGTCAGATGAGATGGCTCGTAAGCGTACAGTTCTTGAGCTTTCTTCTGACGAGCTTGCAGACGACTAATATTTATCTAAATATTTATCTAAATAATTAACAAAGGGTCTCCAAACTGGAGACCCTTTTATTGTGGTTATATATACCTCTCATTTACATTTTACTTAACATTAGACCAAATCTTATACTCTACATCAGGGTTTACTCCCTTCTTTTCAAACAGTTCACTTACTGTTACAAAAGTATAACCCTGACTCTGAAGGCCTTCGATGATTTGTGGAAGTGCCTCAACAGTCTTTGTATTACCCTGAAAATCATGAAGAAGAATAATATCTCCATCTGTTGTTTTCGAAAGTACTGAATTAACTCTCTGTGATACAGATGTACTATCCTCCCAATCATTGTGCATACTTCCCTGAATAAATGGAAGGTCTATATTCTGATACATAGAATTATTTACTGAAATATATGGTGGTCTGAAGTACTTAACATCAACACCAACTGTATTTTTGATTGCTGATGATGTCCAATTCATCTGATTTCTAATATCATTTGCACTCATACGTGACATATCTTCATGTGTATACGAATGAGATGCAAGTTCGCATCCCATACTAACCTGTCGCTGCATGGTTGCCATTGTATTAGAGTTTACATTCTTTCCAATCAGGAAAAAAGTTGCCTTTACATCATATTTTTCCAGAACATCCAACACCTGATTTGTGGTGCTACTTGGACCATCATCAAAGGTAAGAGCAACTAACTTTTGGTTCTGCTGTACTGGAGCAGACTGACCTGGCTGATTGTTGTTGCTACTATTATTTCCTGTATTTGATGAACCGGTGTTTGTGGAAACGCCAGCACCATCAATTCTTAAATAATCAAGATATGCATCCCAGTTTCCATCGTCTGCTGTTACTACAAGCTCAACTGTCTGGTTACCTGTACCATGACTTACATTCTTGATAGTGTACTCTGCTGGATAGCCATCACCATAATAAAATGTACCCTTAGTCTGGCCACCGATTTTCAAATCCACACGTGCCATATTGTTGTTATTAGAACAAGCTCTAAGAGTGAAATCGTGTGTTCCATTTGCAAAGTACTGTGTATATTTAACAGAATCATTATTAGCATAAAGTGCAACACCGTTGAATGGTGAAGATATATTGCCGGTGTATTGGCCACCCTTAGTCATCTGTTCACATTCAACTTTAGTGCCTGTTGATGTAGATGTTGATGGAGCGTTTCCTCCGCCTTGGTTTCCAGAGTTTTGGCCCTGATTTTGACCTTGGCTTCCACTATTTGATGAACCACCAATTGTCATTACATTTTTGTATACATTGGCTTTACCACTACTCTGATATCCTTCAACATTTAAGGCTGCCTCATGAAGCTTGCCCATTTTAAGTCCCATACGCTCCCACGCCTTAAAGTGTTCTGTTACACTAATTGTTCCGCTTGTTCTCTTTGATGTACGTACACTAAAGTACTGTTTAAATGTTGTATTTCCCTTTATTGATGGCTGGTTTATACGATCTGCTTCATATACATCATATGTGCCACCATCAACAGTAATCTGACCTTTAGACTGAGTTCCTGGTGGACGCCATGTTCCCCAGCTGTCTACGATATAAAACTCAACCAAAGGGTCTACTGTCCAACCATAGACACAAAGATAAGAGTTTCCATTTGGCTGATAATCAGCAGCATAGTCAAAAGAAATATTACCTATCTGCTGATAAGTCTGTGTGTCATTAAACTTCTTACCCTTTCTAAAAAGTGCATTTCCAATGTTGCTCCATGAACACTCAAATGCTCCCCCTGCATTTAGTGTCATGCTGGTATTTCCAGAATCTTTCCATAACTCATAGTCATACCCGTCCTGGGTATTTGTCTCATTGTTGTATATGGTATTAGCTGCTTCTACTGTCATCGATGTAGATGCCAATGAAGCTGTCATAACCACAGCCAACAACGCCGCAGTAATTTTGTTTTTCACTAAAAACCTCCTCACTTTTGCATTTTTGTATATAACCACATAACATTATATTAAATATTTCGTAATATTTCGTCATTTTAATTCTTGCCACATTAATAAAAAAAGATGCCTTGAAAGACATCTTTTTTTCTAAAGTAATTTAGACTTTTCTAATATAAAATTTTCAAGATATTCTATGAACATATCATATCCATAGCTATCCTTCGGGAAATATCATTGGCAACATACACAGTGCCGTCTTCATCAACAATAAAGGATTCTACATCATTCTTGTCAGTCTTAAAATGATATCCAATCTGATAGCCATCTACAAACATTTTTGTATATTCCACACCATCAGCTGTTTTTGCGACAGTCGTTGTAAAATCTCCTGAATAATATTCATTATTATGCTGAACTGCCGCAAGGAATTCACCATCCTCAGTCCTGTACATAGTTACTCTAATATCTTCAACTGGATCAGATGCGTACAATCCACCCATGTATATATATTTGCTACTGTTTTCCTCAATCTTACGATTTTCCTTTGCTTGTACTGTTCCAATCTCTTCACCGATAATTAAAACCGAAAGAACCAAAACCGCTAAACCAAAAATTCCTCTCAATCTCTTATTCCTCATTATAATTCCCTCCATATATATCCAGCAAAATTGTTTTTTAAGTATCTCTTAAGCTACCTTATTATGCTGAATTATTTTGTTTAACTTTGTTTGACAAATGTATCGTATCAGAGCCTATGTCACACTAATGTCACACAATATATGTTGGTTTATCACACAAGTTAAAAGATGAGTAAATTTTCAAATCAATCTGCGACAAGAACCGCATCTTTCATAGTCAAATATGTACCTCCATTTTCTTCATAAGTTGAAAAAGTTCCCTTTACAGTAATTTGCTCTCCCTCCGCAGGATAATCACTTTCTGAATATTGATTTTCATCAAGGACGAATTCTAAACCTTGCGAACAACACTGAGTCGCATCCTGAATTATGCATGCATAGTATATTTTGTCTGTTTTTTCATCTCGATAGGTACCACAAACGCCCTGCATTTTTACTGCTTTATTCTCATATTCAATAGGTTCCATCATCATATTTAAAACTTCTGCATAAATCATAGTAGGTGACATCACTGTCAAATCTATATCAACTGATGTATCTGCTAAGAGCGATGATTCTGACTCTAATGTTGGATAATTTTCATCTTCTATTTCACTAGCTTTAGCACCAGCTGTAGGTGATGAATCTTTATCTAAATTTTGAGAACTAGAAGCTGTTCTTCCACATCCTATAAAAACAAAAGATAGCAACGCAACTATTATAATTTTTCCTAATTTCATCATCTAAATAATCCCTTTGCCTTTACATAAAACTAACGTTTTAGCTTTCCAATCACCTGGCAAAACAAAAACAATACCACATTGACTGCCACAATTGTTGCACCAACCGGAGTTCCCCATAATATGGACGCAACTATTCCAACAAAAGCACAAATAAAAGATGATATAGCTGAAAAAATTGTTACACCTCTAAAACTTTTTATTAAACTCATTGCTGATAGTGCAGGGAAAATCACTAGTGCTGAAATAAGCAAAGAACCGACTAAATTCATTGCCAAAACAATTATTACCGCAATAATAGTGGCCATAATTAAATTATAAAAATCCACTTTTGTCCCTACCGCATTTGCGAAATTCTCATCAAAGGTAACTGCAAAAATTCTGTTGTAAAGAAAAATAAAAATTATTAATACAATTACAGATAGAATTCCACAAATCACTACCTCTTCTCCTGTCAATGTAAGTATAGATGTAGAACCAAACAAAGTAGAACATACATCTCCAGACACATTTGACGAGGATGGAAACAGATTCATAAGCAAATAGCCAAATGCCAATGCTCCAACTGAAATCATAGCTATGGATGCATCTCCTTTTACCTTTGAATTGGTTCCTTTTTTTAATAAAAGGATGGCACTAATAACAGTTAATGGTAATATTATTATCATTTTATTTGTAATATTAAGCACTGTGGCTATAGCAAGGGCTCCAAAAGCGACATGTGATAATCCATCACCTATGTATGAATATCTTTTCAAAACAAGAGTCACACCTAAGAGAGATGAACAAAGCGCAATTAGAACACCCACAATTAGAGCATAACGGACGAATGGAAATGACATATACATAATAAGTTTCTCTATCAATTTCTCACCTCCGTCACATCATATATCCTGGTTGCATATCTCTTTACATTTTCTATATCATGACTAATCATAATAATTGTGAGCCCCTGCTTATTTAGCTTTGAAATCACCTGGTACATCTCCTCTGTAACTATAGGGTCAAGACCTGCCACTGGCTCATCTAAAAGCAAAACTTTTTGTGTAGCACACAGTGCTCTAGCCAAAAGTACTCGCTGTTGCTGACCGCCAGACAACTCCCTGTAGCATCTATTCTTTAATGCCAAGATTCCCATTTTTTCAATATTCTTTAGTGCCATTTGTTTTTGAGCTTTTGTGTAGAAAAACCCTTTTCCCAGGCCGTTCTGGCAACCTGATAAAACGATTTCAAAAACTGTAGCAGGAAAATCTCGCTGAAAATCTGTTTGTTGCGGAAGATACCCTATATTTGTTTTTTTTACCCCAGCTCCAAATTCGACAACACCAGAAATAGAGGGCTGTAATCCAAGAAGAGTTTTCATCAGAGTTGTTTTTCCTGATCCATTTTCCCCCACAATACAAAAATAATCACCTGATTCAATTGAAAAGTTTATTCCTTGGAGAACTGGATTGTGGTCATATCCCACAGCTAATTCTTTTGCTAATAATATTGACATTAATTTATTTTAATCCTTCCTCAAGAACCTTCAGATTCTGTTCCATTATTGTTAAGTATGATGCTCCATCTTCAACATCCTGATATGTTGTAGATTGCATTGAATCCATTGTTAAAATCTTTGCATTTTTCGAATTCGTATTTTCGATAATTGTCTGTGCTATCTTCTTGTCGGAATTCTCTATTACCATAACAGCTGAAAGCCCTAACTCATCAACTTTATCAGATAAAAATTTTATCGTTTCAAAACTAGCTTCTGTCTCTGCTGAACATCCAACAAATGCTGCATAATAATTCAAGTTGTAATCATCCACGAGATATCTAAATGGAAATCTGTCCCCAAATAGAACGTTTTTATTAGTTGCAGCATTTATGACTTCCTTATATTCATTGTCCAATTCTGCAAGCTTTGAATTATAGGAATCAGCGTTTTTCTTGTATCTATCTTTATTAGCGGAATCAACCTCTGATAATACCTGTGCTATATTACTTACGAGAATCTGAGAATTTTTTAGTGATAGCCAAACATGCTCATCAAGCTCTACCTCCTCATCTTCTTCCTCATGATTTTCTTCCTCTTCTTCAGCTTCCATACCTTCAACAATTTCCTCTTCTTTTACATTTTCGCCGAGAACATCAAGAAGATTTATCACCTGCATATTCTTATTGGTTGCTTCTCCTAAAGCATCTTCCACCCATTCGTCTGACTCTCCACCTACATATACAAATACATCACAGGTTGAAATTTTCATTATGTCATCTGCAGTTGGCTGGTAGCTATGTAAATCAACTCCATTATCCAAAAGTAATGTTACTTCAACATTTGAATCATCCCCAACTATTTCCTTAACCCAATCATACTCTGGGAAAATAGTTGTCACTACAGAAACAGTTTTTTCATTCGAGCCTGCTTCAGTCTCATTCTTGTTAGTAGTTTCTGTATTACCACAACCCACAAAAATAGAAAGTGCAATTGCACCTGCCATTAAACCTGATATTAAATTTTTCATTTTTTATCCTCGCTATATTCTCTTTATGTTAAAAAAATGCGCCAAAAATAGACCTGCTATTAACAGGCAAAAAGAGAAATACATCAAGAATCCAATCTAACCTTTTGGGAAACTAATGTAGTCTGAACAGACTGATATTCAAAGGTTATAGCCACCTCAGTCAGTACTGTAGAAATAAAAATGACTGAAGCTGCAGCTATTAGTCCTGTGCCAATAGTTTTGATATTTTGTTGGCACTGAATAATAAAAGTACATACTGGACAATGATCCTGGTCATCACAATGATGTCCTAGATTATTAGAGATAAATGACGCTGAAAAAAGCACTACAAAAACAATAGCAAATAAAGCTACCATAGAAAGTATTCTATTGAATCCTACTGTTCTTCTCATCGCCATACCTCTAAATTGGGATTTTATCTTATAATCACTCAAGAATCAAGAAATATTAAATGTTATGAATTTCCTCAGAAATCCAAAAACCTATGGCATTAATATGAATAATTTGTTACAATTTATAACGATTTGCTTAACACTAGAATTTTTAAGGAGAATTGTAATGAAAAAGAAAATTTTATCTAGCCTTTTAGCTATGACCATCCTGGCGTCTATGTTCAGCGGTTGTGGCAAAAGTAATGATGCCGACACAAGCACAGAAAACTCGCAGACAGCCTCAAAAGAAGCTGATAAAGAGTCTAGTTCTGAGCTTGATGATTCAAAGGGCAGAGTAGTTGGACCAAATTCCAAGTGGGATGGTGTTTTCACTGATAGTGATGGCAGAAGATTTTGGGCCGGAATGACTATAAATGAAATCGTTGAACAGGGTTGTGCGGTCAGCCCAAATTATTTTTCTGATGATCACGAGGTAATAAAGAATTCAATTACAGAAATGTCTATACCACCACTAACTGATAGCGAAAAATTTGGCAGCAGCTACGATTGTCTTCACATATGGAATGTGGATGGGGACAACTTTTCTACCAACGATTTGGATAAGAAACTTTGGTATTATAACCCATACCCATATGCAGTTTCTTTTGGCGAATGCAAAGTTGGTTCAATCATAGCAAGCCTAAAAAATATTAAAGGCTCAGATTCATGGGATAAAAATGGTGATGAATCACTCCAATTTGAGGAACTTGAAGCTGTCTTTGATATTGCTCCAATCACAAACAAATATGACTCTCATTTCTATCCTTTTGAGGATTTCGAAGTAGATTTCATGGCTGACAATGGTCATATAATGCGTTCACCAATTCAAAGTACAGCCTATGATGTATTGACTCAATACACCGATTTGTTAAGCGATTATAGTAAAACTTTCACTCGCGAATACAAGACAGAGACTTTGGATACTTCACTTGATACATATTCCTTCAATATGGCAATAGGAAATTACACAATTGATTTATCATACTTTGAAAGCATTGATGAAATAAGCAGAACTTACTTAGAAGAATCCGATTACACAAGTAAATTTTATGTAAAAGGTTCAACTGTTGACGGAGAATATGTAACCATCACACTTGAAGATAGTGATGAAGAATTTTATGGCTATGATATGGAAAAATATGCAAAGAGAAACTATCTTGATTCAGAACAGGTAGGTAGCGAAACTCTGTACTCAAGAAATGGCTCTTATAATTCTGTATCAAAATTTGCTAATGGAACAATTATGATGGATGTAAGCGTTGAAGGCGCTCCTGATGCAGCTCATACACTAGAAGTTACACACAAGATTGAAAGCATCATTGCTAGTTCAGAACAGTAGCATTATTGTAAATTTGAAAGGTTTTTATTTATTATGAAGAAAAGATTTATCATTTTATGCACTATTACTACAGTCGCACTATCATTCTTAGCTTGCGGAAATAAAGATAATACAGTAGATAACTCTACTATTTCCCAGGAAACAACACAGGAAACAGATAATACCGTTTCAGAAGAAAACACTGACACAACTTCTGATGAATCCAATGAAACAGAAGAGGTGTCATCTTCAGAAGATGAAGACACTTCAGAAGTAGACTATTCTGTTTTTACAGATAGAAGCAGTACTGAGGTAGAAGCCTATGCAAAAACTATCAGAGATGCAGCTCTTGCCAGTGATTGGGACACAATCGGTGATATGATTAGCTATCCAGTAGCTGACCCAGACGGAAATACATGCAATAATAAAGAAGAATTTATCGAATATGCCAACAATATCGGTTTTGATAAAAGCTTCTATGACTCTTTAGAGAAGTGGACTGTATCCGATTTATGGGGAAATTATCAGGGTGGCTGTATAGATAATGGCAACATTTGGTTCGCCGATATTTACGTAGATGATACAAATCGTGAATTCAGGATTATCGCATTCTGGCGATTGACCATGAAGTAATCAAACATTCTGAGATTTTGAAAAATAGATTCTTATAGTGTTTTATTTCATTTATAAAGGAGCACCAACAGGTGCTCCTTCTATTTACTCACTAACCAACATATCTTTCCAGTCTTCTGATAGCTTTACTTTATAACTATTTTCAATCTTAGAATACAATCCATCAGAATCCATAGCCTTCAATGCAACAACAATATCCTCCACAATCTGATTTGAATAATCATCTACCTTACCTAATCTAAACATTTCGCCATACAGATAACATTCATGAATATCTGCAAAGCTTTTGTATTGCTTCTGAAGAGCTAAATCCAGATTGTGAACAAATCCCATATATTCATCATCACTTAGATAACCACAATCATTGCACATATTTATAACACGAAGCAGTCTCTCATAATCGTATGCGGCAAGACCATTTTCACCAAATCTGACAACAGTACAAGCTGCTCCCTTTACCGCATAAAACCTATCAGTAGAAATATCATTCTTGTCAAAATAAGCCTCGTCTATTTCAAGTGCATCCTCTAAAGAAAAGCTATCGCCATAATCCGCTTCAATAGCAGAAACCAGTTGCTTCACATCATCGCTATTTTCAATAAAAGCTCTGCACTTTGCCTGGTGTCCATAGGTGATAACACTATCGATTTTTTCCTGAGCAGATTCTCTATCAGTTATCTTCCATGCCTTTTCCAAAAACTGCTTTTCATCTTCTTGAGAATCAGGGATTCGTGGATGTCCACCTATATATCTTGTGTCGCCATACTCCAAATAAGCATAGATTGCTGTAGCATTAGCTGCCCATATATAGCTGTCAGTGCTTATTTCGGTATCATCATGAGGAAAACTCATAGCCGATTCTGACGGATTGTTTTCATCAAATGATTCATCGTAGTTATACAACACGTCTTCATAGTTATTATTCTCGGTAAGATTCAATCCCTGTCTAGCTCTGACAAAATTATTAAGTCCTATACTTCCCAGAATCAAAGCCACTTCTAACAATAGCAATAAAATCAGCTTTCTTACATATTTTCCCTTACCAAAAGGCTTTTGTTCTGAGCCTTCAATACAATAAGGGACTTTGGATAGATTCGCCCAAATATAAGTAGGAACATTGTAAAGAGCCTCATAATCAGCTTGAGACATTTTACTATTTATCTCTAAAGGCTCAATTAGACAAATATTATCTCCATTGTCATATGCGAACATCACAGTCTGATCCTTTGAGAGCATATCTGCCCAGAATACTGTT
This sequence comes from uncultured Pseudobutyrivibrio sp., assembly GCA_946403965.1. Taxonomy (GTDB): domain Bacteria; phylum Bacillota; class Clostridia; order Lachnospirales; family Lachnospiraceae; genus Pseudobutyrivibrio. The sequence goes on from CAMJBT010000087.1 coordinate 9,726, forward strand.
GCCTTATAGCATTTCCCGTTTTTTGTAATATCGTTGAAGCTGATTAAATCATCTATACTTGATAATATAAACAAGCCAACAAACATTGCTCCTGGTATAGCAAATGCAACAACTAAACCAATTAGGTTTGCGCGGCACGCTATCATTGTAATTATCAATGTAATGGATGTTAGGAAATATAAAATCCTAATTATTCTGGCAAAAACAAGGTGTTTCTTTATATAGGCATCATAATCTCCTTCTACACCAAGTTCTTTATTTAGTATACGACCTTCAAAAAGTCCATTTTCAATAAGATAATCTGTGTTGCAGGAAAAAGCATGTTCCTCCTGATTGAACAACTCTGGAATATCCTTAGTACTGTTTTCTTCAACCTTTTCATAGGTAAGAAGTTTTCCTTCCTCCAAAGAAAACGGCACCCCATAATCCTGAAGATATGCAAGGAATAAATCATAGCATTTATATGCGCGACTTATATTACCTGACGCCTTTAAGATTTCATCCCCAACATGAATTTCCAATTCTTCAACATCATAGCCTCCTCCATTTGAGGAGTAGTGCTTCAGCTCGTTATGAACCCAGCTAATCTCCTTGACGTTTAACTTAATGGTCTTTTTTAGACAGCTTCTAATCTCTATATTTTCACCATCAACGTATACTGTCTGTGTGGTTTTTAATGCTAAAAACACCCAAAGGGCTGTGTATGCAATCATGCTCCCCAAAAGGAAAAGACGAATTCCAACCGACTCTTCTTCAAATAACAAAACTCCAAAAGGAACATCCAATAGAAGGGATAATACAACAAAAGTTATATATCCACCTACTCTTCCCTTCTGATACATTTTAAAATGATAATTATGTTTTCCTGGCTCTCTATCCTTTTCAAAAGAACCAACTCGTCTAATTTTTATATTGCAGTTTTTTAAAGTAGCAACAATAGCGTCATCAGCTTCATCTGGAAGATGCATCAAATCAATTGTAGTTTCTCTCCCCTTAGAATCTACAAGTGTCATATAACTACGGGAACTATGAAAACAATATTCTATCTTATCTAATGGGATTCGTTTTCTAAAAATACCATGCTTAATTGTAATGCTATCTGGGCGAATAATGTACTTTCGCTCAAGGCATCGTAAAAGGAGCCACACTAACAAGACGCCTATTGCTATATAAAGCGCCCCCTCATCCCTATCAGCAATTACAAAATACAGTAATAGCAATTCAATTGCTCCAAACATCAAATCAAAAATAAGAATTGCGCCTGCGATTTTACTGTCATTTGCAATAAGTGCATCACCCTTGTTTTTTATTTCATATCTCTTTTTAAACATAACTAATCTTCATACTTTCTTCAGGATAAATTTATTAAACAAATTTGCAGAAGTGCAGGGAAAACAGCCTATACTTCACTCCCTGCTACACCTAATAAATCTTTGGTAATGATACTATGACTTCTTGTTTTTCTGAGGAAAAACAAAAAATCATAGTATCATTGGATTAACACAACGCACTATTATATTTTACTCTATTTTTCACATCTAAAACTTATTTTTTCAATTTTTACATGTAAAATTCTCATAAGCTATTCTTAGTAAAGCAGTATTACTTCTTGCTGGCAGAACAAGGAATTACAAGCAAAAAGTCATAATTTATAGATACGGGGGCAATTTATAACGTTTGACATATAATAAAAT
>CAMJBT010000088.1 GCA_946403965.1 uncultured Pseudobutyrivibrio sp.
TTTTTCGGAACCCATCAGCAATATGAAGTAATGAATCCTGCTCCTGATCCACCTTTTCTTTAGAAGGCAGGGCATATGCCGACTGAATATAAAGACGTTCGTCATGACGATTTACGTTCAAATACCATATTTTGCTTTAAATATCTGTGTCATGACACAAATTTGTGCTGTAAAAATACGTTTTTTTAGAATGACCAGAGAATCTCAAAATATTTGTTTATGAATCCATTTTCTCACTCCAACTCGATTTTTTGAAATTTCAACCTTCCATTTCCTGCGAATGTCCCACCCCTCCCTCTGCACCTCAATGGCGAAAGAAAAGAGACCCCCTCTTCCCCCTGCTTAGGGGGAGGATACCAAAAGATCCCATGGTTTTTGGGCACACGGATGACGCAGATGGACACAGATCTTTTGTTTGAATCGCTAAAGAAGAATGCAAAATTGTGAGATTTCATACATATTTTGCATAAAAAATTGTGAGATTCTAAAAAAATGTCTATATTTGCGGCAGAAATTGATACTTGTCATGAATAAACATGACTACATTTTAATAATCTATCAGAAACGTTATGGGACACAGTAACAGACTAGAGATTAATCAAGAATTGAGAGACGCGGTCAATACCATTAAGACTGCTATCTTACAAAGTCAGTATCGTGCAGCAAGGAGTGTTAATAGGGAACAATTATCCTTGTATTATAGCATTGGCAAATATGTGTCTATAAATTCTCGTGAAGGTAAATGGGGTACTGGTGTTATAGAAGCAATAAGCCTTACGCTGCAAAAAGAATTACCTGGGTTAAGAGGTTTTTCGCCGTCCAGTATTAAGAACATGCGACAGTTTTATGAGCAATGGAATATCTTGACAATTCGCCAGCCAATAGCTGGCGAATTACAAAACACTGAGGATGAGACTTCTATCAATTCCAGCCAACTCCTTGACTTAAATCGACAGCCATCGGCTGGCGATTTAGAGTTGAATGACTTCTTTGATTTGGGATTCACTCTCCATATGGAAATATTAGCAAAGACAAAAACACTTGAGGAACGTGTATTTTATATCCATCAATCTGCTATAATGCATTAGGATAAATATACGTTACGAGACATGTTGAAGGCGGATCTCTTCCACCATCAATCGAAAATGCCAAACAATTTTTTGAAGACAATACCAAAGAAGGAGCAGGCTTTGAGAGCAATAGAAATGTTCAAAGATGAATATCTATTAGATTTCATCAATGTTGAAGAATTGGGGGTTCGGGATCCTCAGGATATTGATGAACGTGTGGTGGAAAACAGTATAGTGCAGAATATCAAAAATTTTATTATGACATTTGGTAAGTCTTTTACATATCAAGGTCATCAAGTGCACTATGAAAAAATGGGGCATGACCATTGGGTCGATCTTCTTTTCTTCAATCGCGAGTTGAGATCCATAGTCGTGGTCGAGTTAAAGAAAGGAGCTTTCAAAACTGCTTATCTTGGCCAACTAGCAGCTTATTTGCGTATTCTTGATGATGATGAAAGACTTCCAGGCGAGAATCCATCTGTTGGCATCATTTTGTGTAAAGACGCAGATAAGGCTTATGTCGAATATGTCCTTCAAGACTACAATAAACCAATGGGTGTAGGAACTTATAAAGTGACACAAGAACGTTTGCGCGAGTTGTTGCCTCCAGAAGAGGAAATGAAACGTTTGATGGAACAAGATGTTTAGACCAAATTTTAAAGTACCATCTACACAGGAGTGTAATGTGCTACCCATAAAGAAATAAACAATAAAGATTGATGCCCAATAGAACAGCAAGCTCATCTACCTCATCATCTGAGAGTAGATGAGTTTCTGTTTCCTGGTCTTTCCGTTTGCAGCAGTTTATCATCAATGGGAAAAGAAAATCGGGAAAAGATTTGGAGGTCGGGTTTTCTTAACACGAATTGTCGCGAATTGACTTGAATTTTATATAAATAGATGAAGATACTCCCAATCTTTGGGTGCAAAAATAACTTCCACATAAAAAATCCTAATAAAACTTGCATAATTCATCAAAACACCTTATCTTTGCACCGGAATCATCAACAACACCTATTAATAACCCTTAAAACTAAACTATTATGGAAATTATCAGAGCAATCCAACTAAAGAACAAAGGAGTCTTCGTCGCCCGTCTCAGGGTGAAGAACAGCTCTGGAGCAGTCGTTACGAGTCAAAACATCATTGTGAACAAATCTGCGACCATCGACCTCAACCAGCACCTCAACAAGTTCAATGACGGCGACACCATAACGGTGGGCGTCGTAGTAGTGGGAGGCAGGAACAAGACATCATCCCGACAGTTCATCTACCGTGCCGGAGCCCAGGATAAAGCCATGTTTGAGATCAGCGGCACAACGTTGAGCAACAAATTGAAATTCGTTGAGACCAAATATACCTATCCTTGTCATTTCATTTTTGATGATAATGATTCCCATTTGATCAACGGAATCAACTATGGATTGTTCCCCGAAGAATCAATAGCAATCGTCTGCGAACATCCCGAGGAGGGGTACAAGGGTGCAGTCAAAATCCCCAGCACCATCACATACCAGAGGAAGAAATACGTGGTTACTGAAATTGGCAATCAAGCATTTGGCTATAGTCATGAATTGACCTCCGTGACTCTACCCGCCAGCATCTGCTTCATCCACGACTTTGTCTTCACGCAGAGCAATTTGAAAACTTTACGTGTAGAAACCGACACCCCACCCTTTGCCGAAGCTCAGAGTTTCCAGGAGTTCGAAAATATCGAAAATTGCACCCTCCAAGTCCCATTAGGCAGCGTAGGGATCTACCGCAAGGCACTATGCTGGGAACAGTTCAAGAACATCAAGGCATATTGGAACCGCTCGATGTTAGACAAGATTGGAAAAATGATCGAAAAAAATAAGTCAAAAGAAATAAAAAAGCGCCCACTACCAGAAAAGTAATCATCCCCATCCAACATCCCCTACCCAGGGGATGTTTTTTGACCAATATGAAAAGGGAAGAAATGATGAAGTTCTGCCGCTACTATAAGGGCGAGGATGAGAACCCGTATTCGTTTCGCGATAAACCGAAGTATGCGGTGGCATTCTGGCGTCTGGAGCGTGCGTGGGTCGATGGATATCATCCACAATATACCATGGCTCAGTTCAAGAAGTTTTGGCCGAGGTCGAAGCCGATTGTCGAAGCGGCGGGGAAGGACTTGCCGAAGAGCCTCAAGGATTCTATTGCCTCGGATATCATCTGCGGCGTTAATCTTATGGCTGAGCTTAACCCCATCGAGGTGCTGAGCGCTTATTTCGGACTGCCCTATGAGGATCCTTCGATGGTGAAGGAGGAGGAGACCAAGGAGGAACCGGAAGTGGAACCTGTTCAAGAAGAGGACGAGGATTCTTTCTTTGATGAAGAATACAGGCGTCGCAAGGAACTGCTCAAGTTTTGCCGATATTACCACGAGGAGAAGGAAAGCCCCTTCGACTATGGCATTCAAAATACTTTCTGGGGCATCGAGAAACACTGGGTGGAACGTGTTTCTGAGTCGGCCGATTATGAGCAATACCTGATCGATAGTCTTGCCCTTGACTTTCCCGACTATCTGAGCCACATCGGAGGTATCCCCCGAAGTCTGAAAGGTAACCTCCTGGAGCAGTACGAACACTGGTACAGTGGCACCGATGGCTTCGAGGATTGGCTCCGCGTGTATCTGCAGAATGATCCTTCGAGGAATCTGCGGATCGTGTAATGCTGCGCTGTATTAGGGCACACAGATCACGCAGATGAACACAGATTTTCTCCTAATTTTTGTTTTTTCTTTTCAGAAATTTGGTAATTAACGAATAAATGCCTATTTTTGCGCGCCGTTTCATTGATTGCTCCTTGTTCTTTGCAGCATCGGGACAAGAGTAATCTTTGACGAATGTATTATTGTTTAATCTGTGTGCTGCTATATTTTTGTATGAAGAAACTATTAATGATCGCATCTGCTTTGTTGATTTCGACGGGTGCTTATGCTCAGCAAGAAGTTGGTTCTTTGACTATACAACCTAAAGTTGGTCTGAACATTGCGAATTACAGGAGTTCCGATGATTCTGATCCTCGTGTGGGTTTGGCCGCTGGTGCTGAATTTGAATACCAGGTTACTAATATGTTAAGCCTGTCAGCGGGTGTGCTCTATTCGATGCAGGGTGCTACTACATCAGATTTCGATCTGGGTTATAAATATGATGTTACAATGAAAACCGACTATGTCAACATCCCGATTCTGGCCAATATCTACGTAGCCAAAGGATTTGCCGTGAAGTTTGGCGTCCAGCCAGCATTCAATGTGAAGGCTGATTACAAGGTCTCTTCGCAGGGTGTTACAGTGAGTGGTAGTCTTTCGGATCTGGGCGTTGATATCAAATCGTTCGATTTCGCCATTCCCTTGGGTTTGTCTTACGAATGGAACAACATTGTCGTTGATGGCCGCTACAATCTTGGTGTGATGAAGATGGTTGATAATGACGACACCAAGAACAGTGTTTTCCAGTTTACCGTCGGTTACAAGTTTAAGTTATAATATCTACTCAACCATTTAGGATGCCTGCTGCTTCTTGTGGCGGGCATTTTGCATTATTTCTATGAAACTCTACATTGCCAGCAGCTGGAGAAATGAGTATTATCCCGATGTGGTGAAGGCACTGCGTGAGGCGGGATATGAGGTGTATGACTTCAGGAATCCACCTTCGGGTGGCCATGGCTTTAAGTGGTCGGACATCGCGGAGGACTACATGGAGTGGACTCCGGAGGAGTACAAGAGGCAGCTGATGCATCCGAAGGCGGAGGCACAGTTCAAGAATGACATCGAGGCGATGCGCAGCTGCGATGCCTGTGTGCTGGTCCTCCCTTGTGGACGTTCGGCCCACACTGAGGCTGGTTGGTTCGCGGGTGCGGGCAAGAAGGTCCTGGTGTATATTCCCGCCAAGCAGGAGCCCGAGCTGATGTATCGGCTGTTTGATGGGGTGTGCACATCGCTGCCTGAGCTGATTGCCGGGTTAATTCTCTAAGAAGGCGAAAAATAGATTTAACGAAGATAGTGCTGCTCGATAGCAGCACTGATGAGTAGTCTGGAAGTGCCATCCGAAAGCAAGCTTTCCTCTGTCTCTTCCAACCCACTCATCACCTTTCAGGTCATCATCTTCGTTAAATCGAAAATCGTTCCACAGAAAAATGGGGAAAATGTTGGCGGGTCGGGTTTTATTACCGCGAATTGCCATGAATTATTTAGGGCACACAGATCACGCAGATGAACACAGATCTACGCTTGCTGAGCACAAAATTTCATTTTTATACCAGTATTATTGACAAAAAATGCATATTTTTAATTCAGTCATAAGAAAATTGTGCTCATTTTTTCATTTTTTTAAGTAAAAAGTTGCAAAATATTAAGAATATCGATATATTTGCACCCAAATTACCATATTAACCAATACCAAATCAACACATGGAGTATTCATTTTTTGATCGTTTCAGTTCGAAAATCAAGAGGATTAATATACCGGTGCCTTCATACTATGATGGTACTAATACTGATTCACGAAGATTATTTAGGTTATTTCGGAAAATGTGGAATTATTTGGTAGTAACCATAGAGGGCGAACCAAATGATTATCTCATTGGTCGTGATATTTTAGTAGAAAGATTAAAAACGTGGCTATTAAAGCATCGAAGGAAAGGGGCATCGTATTTGGTTACAGGTTATCGAGGCATGGGCAAAACTAGCTTTGTTAATCGTGTGATTGATCAACTTGCTGGAGAGGTAGATTTCATACAAAACATATTTGCTTATGTTTTTTTCTTTTTTGTCTCTTTTTGGCCTTTACTGTTTATTTCTTTTATAAACTTTAGAAAAGGCAAATGTGAAATTGGTAAGTTGTGGAATGGAAACTTTGGTCTTAATGCTGAAACTATACTTTTTTTTGTGATTCCAATTTGTATAATTTTCATTTGGTGGTCTTTAGCTCGTTGGCCAATTCTCCGAGAAAAAATAAAGAAGTTAGTTTTCTTTATTCATGTTTTTTTTATCTCTTTATTCAAGGAGAAACGAAGGATTTCTCTTAGTCAAATTACCGCTAGAGAGTGGAACAGGATTAACAATCTTATGTTTGGAGGCAGTTATAGGGAAGCTAGTTATTCTCGGCTTTGTGTAAAAGTTAATTTAGGTCAGGAGATCCTTCGAGAAAAAGACATTTTGAGTATCTTGACTTATCAATTATATGAAAAATGGCGAAAGTATTGTCATAATTTCGTAATTGCAGATTTCGAAAAAAGTGCTTTTATAGCTGTTTTTTCATTTGTATTTCAATTATTATTTCTACAGTTCGTTGAATTATCTTTTTCAATAGTCAAAGTAAATGATCCAAAAAGAATAATAGATATTATTATTAATATACTTGTTAAATGTCATATTAATGAGTTGTTTATACCTTTATTAATTTGTGTTATCATCTTTGCATTTTTTTATCTAGTCATCGGCTGGAGCCGTCGTTCTGTACTTCGACATTTAAAACAATTAAAAATAAGTGTTGATGCTTCTCGAGAACATAGGAAAGGTTTTTCATTTACCATGAAACCAAGTGGCAAATCCGCAGAAGGGTCTATTACCAACGATGATATAAATACGTACAAATATGATGTCGCAGATACTCGTGTAATTGAGTCTCAATTAATACAAATATTAGATTACATTGCTGTTAGTTATTTGTCTCCAACTTTATATTTTGTCTTCGATGAACTTGATAAAATCGAAGATATAGACCATGATTCTGAAAGTGAAATGCCAGAATACTCAAATGAAAGAAACTTTCCTGGAGGTGGTGCTTCTAGAAGGAGAAAACATACTGTGATGAGGTTGCTAGCAAACATGAAGTACTTCACAACGACAGCGAGGGCAAAATTTATCTTTATCGCTGGACGTGAAATGTATGATGGTTATTTGGCTGACTTTACAGATCGTGAGGCTGCTGCTTCGAGTTTATTTGATGGTGTAATATATGTTGAGAGTTTTTGTAAGAATGAAAAAAGTGATCGCAATGTTACGTTTAATGCGGAAACATATATCGCTAGACAACTTATTCCTCGTACTTATATTAAGGAAAGAATTATCAAAGAGCTCATCGAATGTAAGCTTAAAGGCACAATTTACGACAATATTGACATAGACTTAAAAATGTATTATGAGTTTTTGATAATGCAATATGCACAATGTGCGGCTCAAAAAGATAATGACGAACAAAAGCGATATTTCGATGATGCCCGCAAGTGTATTGATAGAATAATCGTTTTGCTATATCATTTCTCGGTATATCTTTTTCAAATCAGTAATGGTTCGCCGAAAAAGATGCGAATTAACTTTACTAATTATGTTCGACTAATAAAAAATCCAAAGGAATTCCAACTCCCCAAGAATGGATTAGAGGATAGTCCGCTAGAGGGCACTGATTTGGATATCTTCATTTCGAAAGAGTGTAAATACTTGCTTACGTTCACCGAAAAAGAACAGCGAGTGATTGGTTTTATCCATTATATCTCATTCCCAGTAAATCAAATTATGAGTAACGCGGATCGATTCAGTGATAAGTTGCTTGTTTCTGCATCGTTCCTAATTAATCATATTTACAAATTCCATAAGGGAGGTTTCAGCTGGCGTAATCTGGAGCAAATACCAGAGTTACTTGAAGTTTACAAAATCCCTGAATTCCGCAGTTTTATTAATTCCATTCTCAATTATTTGTTGCAGACCCACATGATTATGATTCATGGCGGTTTGTACGATTATAAGTTCAGGAAACAAATTTCAGAAGAGATTTCTATTGCATCCAAAATGTCGGAGGAAGTATCAGCTATATATAATTTTACGTTGGATGATTCACAATCAGTTAAGCGTCATTATTTAAGCTTATTAGAGCATATTGATCATTATCACAAGAACAGTGGCACTCGTAACAATAGTTCAATGGCGGCATACCATCACATATTGGGAGATCTCTATATGTCGGACGAGGAATATAATAACGCTTTATCACAATATAAAATTGCCCTTAAACTATTATATGATGATGATAATTTTACAAAGGTTAATGAGCCGAAACAAGAGCTGCAGGATCTAAAACTAAAAAATCCCAAACTTATATTAAGCATTATTCGAAATCTTTTGAAAATCGGTCTCGCATACGAAAAGCGACGTTCTAATCTATCTGCATATGCGGCGTATGAAGATATAATCGCTTTACTATTTAACTACAGGGATCTAAACGAAAAAGATTTTGGGTTAAGTTATTATATTATTCAAAATACTGATTGGCCTAATCATAAGACCGAGTTATATCCAGAATCAATTTCCGAAAAATCAAAACAAAAAGTAGAGCCAATTATCAATAATGCTATTATTGAAACCTTAGAAGATATACCATATAAAACAAGAGGTTCTAGAATTATAGCTGATTTTTCAAATCATGTAACACCAAAAAAACATGAGGTGCAACAACGATTGTCTTTAATTGGAGACACGAAACATGTTTTCCAAGCTATGCTCGCTAAACTTTTTGTAATCGAAAAAATTGAACTAGGAGGTATTACTAGAGAGAATATTGATGTCATCGAGGGCGAATTTAGATATCTACATCTTGCGACTAATGTACACGAGAAGTTCATTATTGCTTCTGATTTTTATCGTCGTTTAGGTGATATTATGTATTATAAAAATGGTTTGATTGGGTTTAATTTTAAACATAAATCAGAAGATGAAAATACTGATAATATTTCAGAATGCTTTATCGATAGCTTGTACTATTACGGTTTTGACGTAAAGGCTGAATTACATGATTATTGCCTGAAAAATAGTTGTTTCGATAATTATTCTAATTTACTTAAGGGAAGTAGATTACTTACTTGGAGAGAATTCGATGTTGTTAAAAAATACGATGATTTAGTTATAAGTCCTTTGCAAGGTTATATCAATGAATATATTACCGATGTTAGCATTAGTAATGTAGTATATGAATTTTTGAAAGATTCTCATATTAAAAAATTAATTAAAAGTATACCTCTGGATGAAGTTAAACATTGTAACAAAGAACGCCGGTGTCATTGGGTTAAAAACCAGACACTTCCATGCTATGCCTGTCGATTCTATCATCATAGTCTGGCAATTTTAATGAAAAATTGGATTGGAGTCGATTTTCAAGAAGGAGAAAGAAAAGCCATTGGTGTTCTTCGCCAGATTGCATTACGTGGTAGCGCAAGGTCTTCCAGACAAAATTACAATTTGCAATTTGCAGAAGTACTAGATACTTTGGGTAATACTATGTATAGTTGCTCTTCTGCAAAGGATAAGATAAGGGCAGTTTTCTTTACAAGTTTTATGCATGATGCCCGAGTATTGATTGAAATACTTGACGGCGATGATACTCTAGGAAATGCTAAAAAGGCCATTCTTGATGAGTTCCTTCTATTGAAGAATCCACCAGAGAGTAATCTTGAGTCGGCACTTCTATATTATTTAGAAGCAAGTTTCCTGTTCCGTGTAAGTTCTGAACGAAAAAAAGCAGTTGGTAGTCTACATAAAATTATTAAGATTCTTTTAAATTACTTGCGAGTAACTGAAAGAACCTCAAGCAAAAGTGTTTGTCATTCTTATGAGGACCGAATATTAATAGGAGAAATGATTCATGAAATCAAGGATCAACTCGTAAGACAATGTCTAATTTTACTCTATAATCACTATAATTTTATTAATATTATGGAAATCCAACATTTAAAATGGATTTTCTATACACAAATGTATGAGGGTATATCGTTGACTCAGCTATCTCTTTTCCCTGATGTCGAGGAAATTATGCTGAATTACTTTGAAATTTTAAAGTTGTGTATAATTTTCAAACCAATGGATGAAGTTTCTTTGAATCGAAATATAAAAGAAGTAAGAGACATAATGGTCTTTAGTAGTACTAAACGATTCCCTTTAAAAATTTGTCCACAGTGGCAGACTATTATTGAACGTAGTACATTATTTAATTCTCAATTGGTGGTATTGTATAATAATTTTTCTATGGGAGTACTTCGCAATGAAAGTACTGTTTATGGACGTATGCTTTCTTTGAAATTCAAGAAGGATCTAAATGAATATATTTTGAGACTAGCTTTTCCTGACTTTGATTTTAGGATAAAACAAACTGATGATGGACCAAACTATCCTTTCATTAAATATTTTGGGAATAATAATAAATATAATACTTATAAAACCGAACTTGAATGGATTAACTTTTTTGGTAATATTGACATAATTAATCCCGAACTTGATCCTAGATTTGATTTTAAAAGATTATTTGCACTTGAATTTTTGATTAAAGATTCTATGTTTTGCTTAACAGAAATACTTGAGACTGTAACTCCATATACGACAACAACACTCTTTACAGATGCATTTATGGCTGGAATCTATTATAGTTTATATAATTGGTCTAATCTATTCGAGGAATTATATTTATTTTATAAAGCTTTTGACACCCTTTCATATAAAGGGAAGGTTACTATCCAAATGGAAGGTATGAGTATAGATAGTTTCTTTATGGACTATGATTCATTATTCCAAAAAGAATCATATTTCAAAAAATATATGAGTTATACTAAATATATTTACACAAACTATAATCAAGATGAAATAGAATCGATAGCTGAGATTTATAGAAAAATTTGGAACTGTCAAATTATTTCGGCCCGCTTTTATCATTCAGTGGTAAATATAATTAAAAAACCTAATATGCATTACACTTTGAAAAATTATGCGGGTGAAATGGCACTCAATTCATTCAGAAACACAAAAGAAGTCAATCGAGAAGGGAAAGCATATAAAGATATGATTAATAGAATGTTTTTCTTGGATGACGATTTAAAAAACGATACTGTCCAGTTCGATCTGGCAGTAGAACGATTCCGGATCAATAGTGGAGAAATTGATAAACAACTGAATATTATCAAAAATGCTATAACACGTTCAATTTATGATATTGATAGGTTTAAACAAAACACAGAAACCGAATTGCCATTAAATAATCGATTCGATGACTTACAGATGAATATAAACAACGATGAGTTAACAATAAACTATTAAAACTATGACGAACATTGAATCAACACAATCACACGAACAAGCCGGTGCTCAAGCAGGCGGACAGGAAGGTGCCCAGCAACACGAACAAGCCGGTGCTCAAGCAGGCGGACAGGGAGGTGCCCAGCAACACGAACAAGCCGGTGCTCAAGCAGGCGGACAGGGAGGTGCCCAGCAACACGAACAAGCCGGTGCGCAAGCAG
>CAMJBT010000089.1 GCA_946403965.1 uncultured Pseudobutyrivibrio sp.
CTGATTACGGTATCGTTGGAGATCTTAACAAGATCGTTCCAGCTCTTACAGAGGCAATTAAGGCTGAGCTTGCAGCTCAAAACTAATTCCAAGCTGTAAATACAGCTTAGAATAATAATCGGGGCAATATCTATTCCTAATAAGTTTAGATTTTCCTATAATTTCTTTCTTTAATTTTTGAAGGCGAGTCTTTTAAGACTCGCCTTCATTTGTTACAATCAAACTATGAAGAATTCAAAAATTGACATGACACATGGCCCTCTTCTGGGCAAACTAATTATCTTTACAATTCCTATTATCTTATCAGGCGTTTTGCAGCTGTTATTTAACGCGGCTGATGTTATTGTTGTGGGCCGATTTGCAGGTGAAGCCAGCCTTGCAGCTGTTGGTTCTACAGGCGCTCTAATCAATCTTATGACTAATTTGTTCATTGGTATGTCTATTGGTGCCAATGTATGTGCTGCACAGGCTTATGGCGCACATAACGAGGATGATGTATCTAAAACTGTTCACACAAGCATTGGTTTTTCACTAATATGCGGCATTATATTGATTTTTATTGGACTTATTGGTGCACGCCCTATGCTTGAAATTATGGGCTCACCTGAGGATGTAATCAATTTATCAACCCTCTATGTAAAAATCTATTTTGTTGCTATGCCTGCTATTATGCTCTACAATTTTTTAGCAGCAATACTCAGAGCATCAGGTGATACAAAACATCCTTTGATATTCCTTACAATCGCAGGAATTATAAATGTGATATTAAATTTAATCCTTGTAATCGTATTTAAACTAGGTGTAGCTGGAGTTGCAATAGCAACTGTTTCCTCAAATTTTATATCTTGCTTTTTGTTAGTCAGATTTTTTATGATTCAAACAGATTCTTTGAAGCTTCATCCTTCAAAGATTTCTATAGATGGACGAATTCTCAAGAAAATAATCAGAATTGGTCTTCCGGCTGGTATTCAGGGAACAGTATTCTCATTGTCAAATGTGGTAATTCAGTCTGCAATAAATTCATTTGGAACGGCTGTTATTGCAGGTTCTGCAGCGGCTGGAAGCATAGAGGGATTTGTTTATATATCAATGAATTCGGTATCCCAGACTACAGTTACCTTTGTGGGCCAGAATTTTGGCGCTGGAGACGAGCATAGGGTTAAGAAGGTTGTGCTTGAGACATTGGTGATAGTCACTGTTGTTGGCCTTATTATGGGTAATTTAGCATACTATTTCTCAGATGAGCTTCTTGGGGTTTATACAGATAGTATGGATGCGATTATTGCTGGAAGACTTCGTCTATTCTGGGTTTGTTGCCCATATTTCCTTTGTGGAATCATGGATACACTAACAGGTGGATTACGTGGTTTAGGACATTCCTTTGCACCGATGATCGTATCTCTTCTTGGAGCATGTTTTTCAAGATTGATTTGGATAGCGACTTTCTTCCAAATTCATCATACACAATCAGTTCTATTTTTCTCGTATCCAGGAAGTTGGCTTCTTACACTATCAGTTCATAGTATCTGTCTCATAGTAATATACAGGCAGTGGGTAAGAAGGAAATCCTCTGAGATACGCATTTAACGATGATATAATGAGATATTTAATATAGATTAAACAATGGTATAGAATTTTATATTTTTAATTGTACAATTAACATCACGAGATCAGGAGGAAAATATGGATTGGAAGGGGATTTTTACAGCTATCAGTAAACCTGATAAGAATGCTACCAGATATGAATTGTCTACTGATTTTGAATATACTGGGCTTCAAGAATATCCAAGGCCTCAACTCCAAAGAGATTCATATATCAATCTAAACGGAACATGGGATTATAGAGTGGTTGGGGCAAAAGGCCGAGTAGTAGCTGCTGGGCCAATCCAAGTTCCATTTTCTCCAGAAACTTCCTTGTCAGGAACAGAGCGACATATTTTATTACCAGAAGAGACTTTAGAATATACAAAACGCTTTAACATTGACAAAATAAAAAAGAATAAGCAGTTAATTATTCATTTTGGTGCTGTAGATCAAGTGGCGCAGGTTCATTTAAACGGTATTAATTTGGGCATGCATGAGGGCGGATATACAAGCTTTTCATTTGATATCACTGATTATGTGGTTGAAGGTGAAAATGAATTAAAGGTGAAGGTTCGAGATTTCACTGATAAGGTGGGGTATGCAAGGGGAAAGCAAAGCTTAGAACCCTGTGGAATGTGGTATAGTGCTCAAAGTGGAATATGGCAGACAGTATGGATGGAATGGGTGCCAGAAGCATATGTCACAAAGCTTATATTAACTCCAAACATAGATACTGATACTTTAAATATGGTACTTAGGGTATCTGAAATGAAAGGTAAAGTGTCTATCGAGGCGTTTAATCAGGATATAATAAAGGACTATAGAATTGAAAAAATCACAAGTGACAAAATTATAGTCAATATTAAGCTGAACGAATACAAGCTTTGGACACCAGAAGAACCTCAGTTATATTTTCTGAAGGTTCAATATGGCAAGGACAGCTTTTCTACGTATTTTGCCATGAGGCAATTTGGTGTTGAAAAGGATGAAAAGGGGATTCCGCGCCTTACCCTAAATCATGTTCCTACATTTATGAATGGCGTCTTAGATCAGGGCTATTATCCTGAAAGCCTTATGACTCCACCTAGCGATGCTGCTATGATTTTTGATATCGAGACCCTTAAAAGCATGGGATTTAATATGATAAGAAAACACTGTAAATTAGAGCCTATGCGTTGGTATTTTCACTGTGACCGATTAGGTATGATTGTTTGGCAGGATATTGTAAATGGTGGTACAAAGTACGATATGAATATGATTTGTAATATTCCAACTATTGTACGTCCATTTGGCAATGCAAAAGACAAGAATAAATTATTTTTACGTTTTACCGGTCGTACTACAGAAAAATCAAAGCAAGTATGGCACTTGGAATGCAAAGAAATAATGGAGCAGCTACAAAGTGTACCATGTATTGGCCAATGGTGTCTTTTTAACGAAGGCTGGGGCCAGTTTGACGCAAAGGATTGTCTGGAATATGCCAAGAAAATTGATGATACTAGGCCAATTGACTCAGCATCTGGCTGGTTTCATGAAGATTGCGGTGATGTTTTTTCGGAACATCTTTATTTCGAACCCCTGAGAGTCAAAATTACAAAGAGACCATATGTCATTTCAGAATATGCAGGTTTTTCCTTGAAAGTTGGAAATCATGTAAAGCGCGATGCTGTATATGGCTACAAACGATATTATCAAGGTAAAGATTTACAGGATGCATATAACGAAATTATGGCAAAAATAAAGTCCCTCAAAGATGAGGGACTGTCAGGAGCTGTATTTACACAAGCTACAGATATTGAAGACGAGGTAAATGGTCTTATTACTTACGATCGCAAGGTGCAAAAGCTTTATTAAACCAGCTTTGAGGGAAAGCCATTCCGAGGATGATTCCCATTACAATCGCACCAGCGGTTTTTATGGTTTCAAGACCATATTGGCTAAAGTTTGCCATATCATTCATAATCAAATAATAAGAAGTGTAGTAGATTCCCGCACCAGGTACCAGTGGAAATATTCCGGCAATTAGGTATACGGTGACGGGATTCTTTCTTTTTGAAGCAAGACTTCTGGCTAAAATGGTAAGAGCGAATGTGCCCACAACGTTTCCAAGTGTAGGGGCACCTAAAGCTGTTTTAAAAATGGAATATCCAATCCATCCTATTGCCCCTGATAAGCCACAAAAGGTAAGCTCGGAACGAGGTGCAGAGAATACAATTGCAAAAGAAATTGTAGCAACCATGCTCACAATGAATTCAATTAAATAGTTTATGTACATTATAAATAAGCACCTCCACCGATTAAGTGTACGATTGTGATGATACTTCCAACGCCAACAGCTATACAAAAGGCTGTAAGTAAAGCATCAATCATTCTGATAGAGCCAGAGAGATAATCACTGTTGATGAAGTCTCTGATGCTGTTTGTAAGTGGGATTCCAGGGACGAGGGGCATAATTGCACCAATGATTATTTTGTCATAGTGGATTGGAACTCCGGTAATCATGAAAATCATAGCCAAAATAGTAATAAACATGCTAGCTAAAACATTTGTTACCGTTTTTGAATTACCCATTTTTGCTTCAAAATAAAGAAATACCCTGAGTAAGCAACCTACAACAGTGGCAATTATTCCATCTAGTGGGGTTCCACCAAATAGATAAGCAAATCCACCGCAACCAATACCAGTGGCTATAATCATAATAGGAAGATTGTAGCCAGGTAGCTTTTTACAACGCTCTAGCTCGTCCCATGCATCGTCAATTGAAATTGATTTTGAACATACCAATCTGCAAAGGTTGTTAAGGGCTGCGATACGAGCCAAATGCATTGGATACATTGGAACGTGTCTAATCATAGAACTTGCATTTATTGTTGCTTCGTTTGCACTGGCAAATATTCCATTACTTAAAACATAAACATCGCAATCTGTAATATCATAAGAATTTAGAATAGCAAGAACTGAGTCTTCTACTCTATAAACTTCCGCGCCGTTTCTTAATAAAATATCACCTAATTCAACAGCGAAGGAAAGAACTTTTTTTGTGTCACTCATAGTGTCTCCCTAAAAATATAATTTGCTTTTATATTATGTATTAATCAGGTGATATTTTCAACTATGGTGGATAAGTTTAACGAATGTGGATAACTTTGTGGGAAAAATTTGTTCGTTGAAATTCGCTTCACTTAGGCTAAAAATGGGGGTACACAGTGATAATACAACATTTTATAAAAATTTATATGTGGATAACAATGTAGATAACATGGATAAATGAAGTTATCCTCAACGAAAGAAAACATAATTGTGGAAAATGTGGATAACTCCAAAAATATGTTGAAACATATGACAACAAGTTCAAAACATCCCATATTTTCAACATTTTTTACACTATAGACTGTGAAATGTAACTTTGTACCAATAAATAAACCATTGAAAGTAGTTATTATGTGATATACTGTAAATCGAGTGCATAAAAGTAATGCAATGTAAATAATTTATTTATATATATTAGGAGGTCTATTAATGGCAGAGAATAATACATGTGCTTCAGCAAGCTCTTGTTCTCGAGGCTCATGCGAGGGATGTCCTTCTGCAGAGGCAGCCAAGGCGGGAGTTAGAAATACTTCATTCATTGAAGCACCTAATGCAAATTCGAAAATAAAGCACGTTATTGGCGTAGTATCAGGAAAAGGTGGCGTTGGTAAATCACTCATTACTTCATCACTGGCAGGAGTAATGGCACGTGCTGGCTACAAAGTAGGTATTCTTGATGCAGATATTACTGGTCCATCTATTCCAAAGATGTTCGGTGTTCATGGACCTGCGGCAGCAAATGCTGAGGGAATCATGCTTCCTGAGGTTGCTGAGGATGGCACAAAGATTATGTCTGTTAATCTTATTTTGGATGATGAGGAAACTCCAGTTATCTGGAGAGGTCCTGTAATCGCTGGTGTTGTAAAGCAGTTTTGGACAGATGTTGAGTGGGGTGAGCTTGATTACTTATTTGTAGATATGCCACCAGGAACTGGAGATGTTCCTCTTACATGCTTCCAGTCACTTCCAGTAGATGGTGTTGTTATCGTAACAAGCCCACAGGAACTTGTTCAGATGATTGTAAAGAAGGCATACAACATGGCTGATATGATGCATATTCCAGTTCTTGGTCTTGTTGAAAACTATTCATATATTGCATGCCCAGATTGTGGAAAGAAGATTGAAATCTTCGGTGAGAGCCATATTGATGAAGTTGCTTCAGAACTTAATGTTCCTGTAATTGGAAAGCTACCAATGGATCGCAAATTCGCTACAGCAGCTGATGCAGGTCGTATATATGATGTAGAAAATGAGTTCCTTGGTAATGCAAAAGAGATATTAGAAAAATTATAAAAAGGAGAATAAAATGGCACAGAATCCAGTAGTTACAATCGAAATGGAAAATGGCGATATCATGAAGGCTGAGCTTTATCCTGAAATCGCTCCAAACACAGTAAACAATTTCATTAGCTTAATTAATCACAATTTTTATGATGGAGTTATCTTCCACCGTGTAATTAACGGCTTTATGCTTCAGGGTGGAGATCCAGATGGTACAGGTATGGGTGGCCCAGGCTATTCTATTAAGGGTGAATTCACAAGCAATGGTTTCAAGAACGATCTCAAGCATGA
Source organism: uncultured Pseudobutyrivibrio sp. (assembly GCA_946403965.1). Taxonomy (GTDB): domain Bacteria; phylum Bacillota; class Clostridia; order Lachnospirales; family Lachnospiraceae; genus Pseudobutyrivibrio. The sequence continues at coordinate 6,247 of CAMJBT010000089.1, forward strand.
GCCAGGTGTTCTTTCAATGGCACGTACTATGATGCCAAATTCAGCAGGAAGTCAGTTCTTTATTATGCACAAGACAAGCCCACATCTTGATGGGGACTATGCTGCATTCGGTAAGGTAATCGAAGGAATGGATGTTGTAAACAAAATTGCTGAGGTTGATACAGACTGGTCTGACCGTCCTACAACAGAGCAGAAGATGAAGAAAGTTACTGTTGAGACATTTGGTGTTGAGTATCCAGAGCCAGAAAAGTATTAATTATCTTTTCCTTTACAAAAGTAATATCACATGTTATTATAACGGCACGCTTAGGCGTGTCGTTTTATTATCTTTATTGTCAGTTCGACATTTTTCACAGGAGTGTTATGCAATTAAATAATATTAGCTACAGTTTGCTTATTTGGCTTGTTGTAGGGGGATTTTCTGCTTTGTTATCTTTTGTACGTGCTTTTGAAATGAATCAAAAGCATCATCTAACAAAATTATATATGCAAAGATTATTGGTTATAGCATCCAAGGAGACTAGCACAAATAAGATTATAAAGGAACTATATTACAGTTTTATAAATCAAAGACAAATTCGTTCTATATTAGTAAGAGCTTTGAAGGGAAGCTCAAGGGAAGGCTTTGAATACATTTATAAGAGGATAGGGTGTTATCCAATGAAGCAACTTCACGGATATTTGCTTGATAGAGAAAAGTATATGGATGACACGGGGAATCTTTCTGATTCCACAACCAAGCATTTTCAAGATGAAATTGAAAAATGGGATTGTGAATATCAGGTGATTCTTAAAAAGATGAGGAAAATACGTAGACACGCTTGGATAAATATGGTAGTGTTCGCTTTTATAAATTATTTAATGTTTATCCACTTGAATAATGAGTATAGTCTGTTGATATTTGCCATTGTAAATACAATAGGAGTAGTGAATATTATAATTCTAGATTATGAATGTGGTTCTGTAGGTGATAGAATACCTGCAGGAAATTCTGCATTAAAAATGTTCAAAAAAAATAAGACCCAATTCCTGTTGAAATCCATTCAAGGAGTTTATCAAATGGCTGTGGGATTAGGTCTTATATATAATATTACGACTGCTGTTGCTGGATGGCTTGGGCCGATAACTTGATTCTAAGCTTTGTAATACGTTTCTTTTCAACTTCGAGAACACGGATTATTGTGCCATCCTCGGATACATAAGTTTCCCCTACAGTTGGGAAATGATCGAAGGCTCCAACGATATAGCCTCCGATAGTATCATAGTCATCACTGGTGAAACCAAGAGGAATCAGTTGGCATAAATCTTCCAGGTTCATAGAACCTAGTACCTGATATTCACGCTCACTTATACGAACAACAGGATCTTCTTCATCTTCGTCGTATTCATCGCGAATTTCACCGACGATTTCTTCAAGCAGATCTTCTAAGGTAATCATGCCTGAAAGCTCACCATATTCATCCAACACAATGGAAAGTGTGGCTGATTCCTTACGCATTTCATCAAATAAGTCAGAAACATTTTTCATTTCATAGGTGAAATATGCATCTCGAAGATAATCAGTTACTTTAAAATCATCAGGCGGGTTAAGCCCAAGGAAATCTTTCATATTTACAATACCAAGTACTTTATCAGTATCCGGCTCGCACACAGGAATTCGGGTGTACATATCTTCTCTAAAAATACTTATTAGTTCTTCATAAGAAGCATCAGCATCAATCATAGTCATATCTATGCGAGGAATCATAACTTCTTTGGCACAAGCATCAGAAAAGTCAAATACTTTATGAATCATAGTGCGCTCATCACCCTCTATAGCTCCTGATTCATGACTTACATCTACCATAGTTCTGATTTCTTCTTCAGTGATGGTTTCATCTTTGAAATCGGGATCAATTCCAAATAATCTGATGAAAATACCTGATAGAAAATTTACAACCTGAATGACTGGGGTAAAGAGCCACATCATGCCTAAAATGATAGGTGCAAAGGAAAGGCTAAGGTTTGTTGAATAAGATGTAGCAAGGGATTTTGGCGTTATCTCTCCGAATATTAGAATCAAAAGTGTCAAAATACCAGTAGCTACGCCAGCTCCAACGCTACCGAACAAATCAATAGCAAGTGTTGTTGCGATTGAAGATGCAGAAAGATTTACAATATTATTTCCTATCAAAATGGCAGAAAGCATCTTTTTTGGTCGATCAACGATTTTAAGAACTCGACAAGCTTTTTTGTCCCCATCATCTGCCATTGTCTTTATTTTTATTTTGTTTACAGTGGTAAGAGCTGTTTCTGCGGAAGAAAAAAATCCAGACAGAATCAGCAGTATTAGTAAAATTATTAATTTAATTAATATGTGAACATCCAAATGTATAAAATCCTCCTTAATTATCAGAAAATCTATTCTTGCGACATATTATAACACATATGTGCGTTAGTGGGGAATTTACAAGGCTAAATTGAAATTAATGAATATTTAGTATAGTATTTTTGATTCATTTCCTTTAAAGTTATTTGAGTAGGGCAATATATTGCCTTGCTTAATATAAAACAGAGAGAAGAGTAATATGAAAAAAAGATTGCTAACATTAGCATTAATTATTACAGCATCTATGAGTTTTGTTGGATGTAGTAAATATAGTCAAAAAGAGATTTCCCTGAGAGACAAAGGCATTGCAGCCATGGATGAGGGCAAATATGAAGAAGCGATTAAGTATTTTGATGAGGCCTTGGGATGTTCCATTGGAAAGGTCACAGATTTAGAGCTTGATATAGATTATTACAAGGCAGCAGCACAGTATGCAGGAGGCAATTTTGAAGATGCTGTAACCACTTATACTTATCTCATAAAATATGATGAGGACAACTACAAACCATATTTCCTAAGAGGAAGCATTTATGTAGACGAAGGAGAAATAGGAAAGGCAATTAAAGACTACGATGCAGCCGTAGCTATTGAGGAAAAGAACTACTTATTATATATAGAGATATACGACAACCTTAATGCATTGGGATATACTGATCAGGCACTTGTTTATCTAAATGATGCATTGGACGTGTCAGATAAATCTGCAGATTCTAAGTACTATAAAGGTCGAATATACTACATTCTTGGTCAGAATTCAGAGGCTGAGAAGCTTTTGAAAGAGGCTGTGGACAAGGATGTGGTAGAGGCTAGATTATATTTAGCAAAATTGTATCAGGATCAAGGAGATTACGAGGGTGCGCAGGCCCTACTTGAGGAATATGCTTCCTCTGAAGAAGTGACCAGTGATGCCCTTGGTACATTAGGGGATATAGAGCTTACAAATGGCAATTACGAGAATGCATTAAACTATTATGAGACTGGGTTGAAACTTGATTCAATAGACAATCTGCCGCAGCTAATGAAAGGTAAGGTTGCAGCCTTAGAAAAGCTAAACAGGTTCCCGGAAGCCAGAGCAGTGCTGACACAATATCTTGATAAATATCCAAATGATGAAGAAGCTCAAAAAGAGCAAATATTCTTACAATCACGATAAATAATCAGAAAAGGCGCACAATATATTGTGTGTCTTTTTTATGTCTAAATACTAAATATTGTGTGTGTTGAAACATAATTCTACTTAGAAAATATTCAAATATAGAAAATGATTTTAGGTAATAATGACGAAAAGCACAAGATATAGTGATTAGACATTGACCCTTCACTCTATATTTTGATAACATATAAACAAGTCAAAAGAACCTTAGCTGAACTAACAATACAAGACACCAAAAGGTTATCGAGTTAGTATGGGGAGTCCTTTTTAGACACAAAAAAGAAAGGGAATTGGTGAGAGAAATTGTTTGATGTTGTAAAAAGAGATGGAGAAGTTGCTGAATTTAATTTAGGGAAGATTAATGACGCTATCGCAAAGGCATTTGAGGCTACTGGCAAAGCTTACAATGACGATATTATTGGTTTATTATCACTCAGAGTTTCTGCAGATTTCCAGGGGAAAATTAAGGATTCAAAGATCTCTGTTGAGGATATCCAGGATTCTGTTGAGAACGTACTTGAGCAGACTGGGTATACAGATGTTGCAAAGGCATACATTTTATATAGAAAGCAGCGCGAAAAGATGCGCAACATGAAGTCTACTGTGCTTGACTACAAAAATGTTGTTGATAGCTATGTAAAGGTTGAGGATTGGCGTGTAAAAGAAAATTCTACAGTTACATATTCTGTAGGTGGTCTTATCCTTTCCAACTCAGGTGCTATTACAGCCAACTACTGGCTTTCAGAGATATATGATGAGGAGATTGCAAATGCACACCGTAGTGCTGATATCCACATCCACGATCTTTCTATGCTTACAGGCTACTGTGCAGGTTGGTCATTAAAGCAGCTTATTCAGGAAGGCCTTGGTGGAATCACTGGTAAAATCACATCTGCTCCTGCAAAGCATCTTTCTGTACTTTGTAATCAGATGGTAAACTTCCTTGGTATCATGCAGAATGAGTGGGCTGGTGCACAGGCATTTTCTTCATTTGATACCTACCTTGCTCCATTTGTAAAGACAGACAATCTTTCATATGAAGAGGTAAAGAAGTGCCTTGAGGCATTTATATATGGTGTTAATACACCTTCACGTTGGGGTACACAGGCTCCATTTTCAAATATCACTTTGGATTGGACAGTACCAAATGATCTTGCAGAGCTTCCAGCTATTGTAGGTGGCAAGGAGCAGAATTTCAAATACAAGGACTGCAAGAAGGAAATGGATATGGTCAACAAGGCATTCCTTGAGATTATGATTGAAGGTGATGCCAATGGTCGTGGATTCCAGTATCCTATTCCTACATATTCTATTACACGTGATTTTGATTGGTC
>CAMJBT010000090.1 GCA_946403965.1 uncultured Pseudobutyrivibrio sp.
TCATGGAAAAGGCTTATAAGTTTAGGATCTATCCTAATAAAAAACAAATTGAATTGATACATAAGACCTTTGGTTGTGTGAGATATGTATACAATTATTATCTTGCCAAGCGACAGGAAGTTTATGAGAAAGAATCCCGAACAATGGGATATAACGAATGCTCTAAAGATTTGACTACCCTTAAGAAAGAACTTGAATGGTTGAAAGAGCCTGACAAGTGTGCGCTTCAGAATAGCCTTAAGGACTTAAATGCTGCATATGGTAATTTCTTTAGAGATAAATCTGTTGGCTATCCAAAATTCAAGTCTAAGAAAACTCATAGATTCTCTTATAGAACAAACGACTGTAATGCTGATAAAGGACGACCTTCTATTAAAGTTGAGAATCTTCATATTAAGTTACCAAAGCTTGGTTGGATTAAAACCAGAGATAAACAGATTCCTCAAGGAAGAATTCTGAATGCCACTATCTCGCAAGAACCAAGTGGAAAATATTATGTATCAATTTGTTGTATAGATGTAGAAAATAAGCCTTTACCAAAAACAAATAGACAGATTGGAATCGATTTAGGTATAAAAGAATTTTGTATCACTTCTGAAGGTGACAAATTCTATAACCCTAAATATCTTGCAAAGTCACAACAAAAACTTGCAAAGCTCCAGCAGTCACTATCTCGAAAAACAAGAGGTGGTAGGAACTGGGATAAAGCAAGAATCAAGGTGGCTAGACAACATGAAAGGATATCCAATCAGAGAAGAGATTATCTTCAGAAGCTCTCTACTAAGCTAATAAGAGAAAACGATGTTATCTGTACTGAAGATTTGAATGTATCTGGCATGATTGAAAACGCTCCAGGTACAAACAAAGAAAAGTCAGATCTTCGTAAACAGATATCAGATGTTTCATGGTATGAGTTTACAAGAGAACTGAAGTATAAAGCAGAATGGTATGATCGAGAAATCAAACAAGTAGATCAATACTACGCCTCTTCTCAGATATGTCATGTTTGTGGTCATAAGAATAGTATTACTAAGGATTTATCTGTAAGGAAATGGACATGTCCTATTTGTAATACAACACATGACAGAGATATAAATGCTGCAATAAATATCATGCAGAACGCATAAGAATGTATATAAGAACCGTAGGAACTACGGGGATAGCCTACTAAATAAGGTTTCAATAGAAACCTGTTCGTAGGAACCCTGCGATCTTAGTCGTGGGAGGTTCAGATGGAACGACTGTTGCAATAGAAATACAGAAAGGGCAATTGACATGATTTTATCCGAGGATATCGATACTATTAACTATTTTATCAACTACGAAAATGGTCGTGGCCTAACATATTGCCCCGAAAATTTTCCTCCAAAGAAGAAGGATTGATATGGATAATATTTATTGACACCAAAAGACGTAGCCACTATACTTAAATGTGGTAAGAACAACGCCTACAAACTATTCAACTTAAAAGGATTCCCCAGTATCAAGATTGGTAAGAGATATTTTGTCCGAGAAAGTTCTTTCTGGGAATACCTATCAGATCACGAGCGCAGCTCCATAAATTAATAATGAACGAATTCAAATCTACGAAAATAATTTCGTAGATTTTTTTTTGCAATTAGGTTAGAAAAGAGGTTAACTTTAAATCCAAAATCCCCGTATACAAGAAAGCATCTGATATGTTGATTCAAGTACATTAGATTATAAAATTCTAAACAACTCCATAATCAATTCTAAAATAAAAATAATCCGAAATTCCACAAACCGCACCATTACTGCATTTGGAATTTTGTAAAACTAGCACAAATTAAAGAAAGTATTCAGACAATTACCCACTTTTACCTATAATTCCTTCTTGAATTAGGTTAGAAATTAGGTTAACCTATTTCGTACAATGTATTATTCAAGGAGTTGATATGAGAGCAAGGAAGAATGGAGAGGGCAGTTATTCAGTCGTAACTGTTAAGGGAGTTGAATACCAGCGGTACAGATATGCAAACGGCAAACAGATCTATGCAAGATCCATGAAAGAACTGCGTGCCAAGAAAGACAAGTACGAGAAGGAACTTAAAGAAAAGAATATCATCAGCTCGGTGGACCTGACATTAAGTGAAGCAATGCAACAATGGCTGAAAACCAGATACGGCAAGATTGAGCATACATCCTACGATCATTTTGAATACATCATTCAGAATCATTTTAACACTCATAAAATAGGCAATTATCAGATAGCATCAATAACCCCCGCCATGCTCACGAATTTCTTCGATGAAAAGAAAGAAGAGTATGCACTTGTAACACTAGAAACAATGCGTTTTGTACTTAAATCAACTTTTAAGTATGCCTTTGAACAGGAACTGATTCCAGAGTTTCAATTATCTAAAGTCAGTTTTCCTGGAAAAAGAGACGTTAAAGTTCCGAAGAAAAACATCCGGATTGTAACTGATGATGACATAGAAAAGATGTATATGGAAGCCACTAGACATTATATTACAGGTGGATATGTTCATCCAATCGTATACCGAATGCTGATTTTTATCTTGTACTCAGGTCTTAGAATTGGCGAAGCAATAGGATTACAATGGGATGATGTAGAAAAAGACCTGTCTGCAATTCACGTCAACAGGACAGCAGCAAGAAAGAAAAGAAGAAATAATGACGGAAAATCCGAAACAACAGGCAATAAAACCGAGATCATCTTTAAATCACCTAAAACTGAAAAAGGATATAGAACAATCCCTCTGCCTAATCGTGCAGTTCAGATCCTTGAAGAATTGAGCGACGGTGAACATAAAGGAACAGACCTGGTATTTACATCTAAAGCTGGCAAGATTATTGAATATACCAGTGCATTCAAAGCCTTAAAGAGATTAATTAAAGAAGCTGATTGCGAATATAATGATTACACCATTCATGGATTGCGTCATACATATGGTTCTATCCTTATTAGGAAGGGAGTAAATATTAAGATCGTTAGTGAATTACTTGGCCATGCAAATGTTGCATTCACTTACAACGTTTACATTGGTGTCCTAAAGGAAGACAAGATCCAAGCTGTATCCGTCCTGAATAATATCCTTAATTAACGTAAAAAAATAGGAACCGCCCTATATAAAGGTAGTTCCTATTTCTCTTTTCCGTGATAAAATCACTTGTCGCATCTTTATTATACCATAAACTAAGTAAAATTAAGCAACGTTAAAGATTTTATGGTATAATCATTAGCGTTGCCACCCCTAGACAGGCACAGAAAGGGGGTGTTTACTTGGAGCCAATTACATCATTTCTAATCTCTGTTATGGCAAGTATAGTAGCCTACTATATTTGCAAATGGCTCGACAGAGATGACGATGGCAATGAGCCTAAGGCATAAGCCACCTTGACCAAAACGGAATAGAAAAAGCTAGGAGCGGCTTTCTCCTAGCTTTTTTGTTTACTTGTTTTTTAGCAATTACATCATTTCTTTGCCTAAAATTATTATAGCAAGAATCAAAAATAATTCAAGCACTTCCACAAAAAAAGACCGCTCCTAACCCGGACAGTTAAGCGGTCTTTTTTGACGTTTAACTCAAGGGTATCGCTACCACTTAAAATGATATAACGTCTTGAATCTTTTTTCAATACTTTTTAAAGTTACAATAGATTTTAGTGTTAATTTGTGCTATAGTGTTACGAAGTGGTAGCGGTTTCCCCTGAATTTTTAGGAGAGGGGTGATCGCCTATGAAGTTATCAGAGATTATCCAGATTTGTAATCTTGTGATCAACTTTCTTAGGCTCATCGTTGATTTCATAAGAAAAAACGATAATAAAAAAGACCGCCACTAACCTCGAAAATTAGTCGGTCTTTTTTATCGATTAAACAGGGGTATCGCTACCACTTTTTTATAGTATAGCACATCTCAAATTCTTTTCAAGACATCAGTAAAATGTCAATTTTGCATAGGTTCAACTTTGTCAGTTCTCCTGCGTTTCGGGATCTTGTCTTCCGACTGCTCGTATGGAAGTGGTCTCAATCTGTTCCCCATCTCATCGATAACCCCATTACCACCATACATTTTGTATACTTTATAAAGGGTTGAGTATATCTCACGTTCTTCAACAGTATAAAAACCTTTCTCAAAGCATCGGTCGGCGTTTTCTTTCAACATGGTTCTCATCATAGCCAGAAGTGCACCATCACGTTTTGCTTGCTCTTCTTCTTGTCTCTTTTTTAGTTCTTCTTCTTGCTCCGCACGCTGTTTACGATAATCCCTGGCATCATCATTGATATTCTTCATGATGATCGCAAGCGCACCTGAAATAGCTGCAGTAAAAACACTTAAAAATATATTTAAAACAGTAGCATTCATAACTTTAACCCTCCAATAATTTGTACCAGGTTTCTTTATCACATATACCTGTCTGCTCAAGACCAACATACCCTTGGAATCTCTTTAAAGCCGAGAGAGTAATAGGCCCAAATTTTCCGTCAGCAACCAGATTCTTTCTGACAGATTTACCTTTTTCAATAACAACTGCTGTTTTAAATCTTCTCTGAAGTAGCAGTACCTGCAGAACCTGAACATGACTTCCACTGTCACCATATGTAATAGGTTCAAAAGAATACCTATGCCCATCAACAACAAAGTAATCTTCAGCTTCCGTCTTTGCATACCACTCATTAACGTCTACATTTCCTTCTATGCCACCTATCTGACACTTAGAAGAATACTGCCATCCGTACAGTTCGTGCTTTATAGAAGGCTTCTTGAGTGGATTAACAATGGATCTTAGGGTAATAGGGTTCGAAGACGGATACCTTGCAATCCAAAATGGAATCCCCTTAAGTTGATCCGAATAAGGCTTTAAATAAGTATTATAAAAGGACAGTCCGGAATATACCCCAAAAGGTCTACCGCTGTCCTCTATCTTTTTCTTATATGCTTGTATGATCTGAACCAGAACCTCGCCAAGATTCTTCTGACAGTTATCCTCGACATCGAGCCACACCATAGGCTTCCTTGTTCCAAGGATCTTCATGACCGCCATGGCATCTATCTTGGCCTTCTCAACAGTTGTAGCATACGAATAATTGTACACACCCTGCAAAACAACTCCATGTTTCTCACACTCACTCCAGTTCCTTTCAAACATCTTGTCAGGTTGCAGGTCTTTTCTGATAACTTTCAAAATGGCAAATCCTACACCCTCGTTCTTGACTTTAAGCCAGTCTATCGTACCTTGATAGCTACTAACATCAATCCCTTTAATCGCCATAGCTCACCTCATTTCTTCAGCGCAGCAATAGTATCTTTTCCAACCTCACCATCTACAAGCAGTTTCTTTGCCGACTGAAAGTTGCAGACAGCTCTATGCGTCTTCTTTCCAAACTCGCCATCAACCTCTTTCCATTCAAGGAATCCTAACCGCACAAGCTGCCACTGAATCCACTTAACACCATTACCCTTGGCACCTTTACTTAGGACAAAAGATGGTTCCTTGTAAGGTGCAGACACTTCTGTGATCATGACAGTATGATGTCCTGGCTGAACAAGCACATCACCTGGTTTAAGCTTTGCATCTATCCTTAAATATTCTGCCGATGACAATATTTTAAACTGCCCCGTACTTCTGAATGCCTTGACCATGGTAGAAGTAGTTGGAGCATTAACGTCATACTCAAGTCCTCGGATCCCCGCAGCTATATAACAGACTGTCATAAAAGCAGAACAGTCCGTTTCACACCTGCCAATCTCACTTACATTAAATACATGTTCCTTAAGCTCTTTATATAATGTATTTCTTTTTGCTTGATTGTATCCAACATTAGGATTCATAGCTATTGCAAGAGCATATGATACGGCTTTTGCAGCAACCTTTTCGCTCTTAGGTCGTATTACATACTGCCAGTTTTTCAAATACCAATCCCTTGTACAAACCTCACGGCCTGTCTGATCACCAGCTTGACCGCCTTTAATATTCTTGTTTTCATCAATTGAAGCATGAACTATTGTAGACAATACATCCTCCTTACCAATCTTCTCCAACTAAAACGTCAAGACACCTATCGCCATCATCGTCGTCAAACCATTCATAACCATATACGAATACATCCTCTGAATAAGAGTCGCCATCTAAAGACTCAATCTTATTGTTTTTCCATTCAAAGACTCCGCAGAATCCTACAATGTCTTTATAATCACCACTGCCGATGATTTGAGTAGAGTGGAGCTGAACATATGAAATATCCATATCAGCAAACAAATCCTTAAACTTTACCGGATGATCTAAGAGTTTAAAATCCTCATATCTCTCTGAGTTTTCGATTATGTTTCTAAGTTCATCACTAAAGATAGGCTGAATAATATCTGACATAAAAATCTCCTTTTTATCTTTAATTTTATTTTGTTAAGAATGAAAAGAAAAGATAGTTTCTTTCTATGATTTGTGTTATAGTGATACATGGTGGTAGCGGTGCCCTTGAAATATTAGGGAGAGGAGTGAGCGCCTATGAAACTTACAGAAATCATTGCCATCGGCAATCTTGCTGTAAATGTAGTAAGGCTCCTTGTCGATTTATTGAAGAAAAATGACAATAAAAAAGACCGCTTCTAACCCTGACACGGTAAGCAGTCTTTTTTATTAGATTCTTATCAAGGGTATCGCTACCACTTTATAATATTATAGCACACCAACTTGCGTTTGCAAGTCTCTCTACATTACACCATGCAAAGACCGCCTAACAATACAATTGTTAAGCGGCCTTTTCAATTCAAGATCACATCATCTCATTCATGATCTTTCGTATAGCTTCTTTCTCTTTCTCGGTCTTAGCTTCTTCGTAAAGCTTCTCATACTTAGCCATGATATCGTCATTACGTGAATAGCGCCTTCTGTAAATTTGATCTCCATTATCGTATGAAGATCCATACATACGTCTTCCGCTATATCCACCAACAGCATCCATAGCTTCTATTTCTTTGATATCTTTCATGATATCTACTGCTGTATCTAGAAGATCCATACTTGCAGGTGTAAGTTTTTCGAGCTTGACAGTATCCTCGATTTCGTCGGATAGTCTGTCACAGAGCATTTCTAAAGTCTTGTCCATAATTATCCTCCTATGCCAATCGACGTACTGTCAGAGACGAATTCTGTGCCTCAATAGCCTGCGTAGAGATATTCTTAATGCTTACCTGTACACAGCAACCATTAGGTACCATGATATCTGTAGCATCTGTTACATGCCAAAATTGTGATACCGCTGCAGGAGTAATAATAGCAGTGCTTGTAGGAAGAGCTTCGCCATTAAGACTTATGGCGATTGATACAGGTTCAACAGTTCCATCAGCCGGAATTGCGATGTTGGAACTATATGTTACTCTATACACAGAGAATCTGCCGTTTGAATTACCCCTAAGAGTTACAAGTCCTGATCCGTCACGGTGCATCACTGAACCGTATGGGAACGAATATGGAACTGAAGCTTCAGTAAAAAGGAAGTTACCATTTGCAGCAACTGTTTGCAGAGCGTTTTCTGCGAATTCTGCCATAATTGCCACCCCCTTTAAGCTATGCCATAGTTACCATAATTAAAGCCATAACCATATGGTGTAGGAGGATTTACAACGTAAGCAGGGGTTGGATATGGAGCTACCCTGTTTACAATATACTGTGTCTGAGCTGTGTTATCAGCGATAAGCTGTGCAGTCTGAGCTGACTGAGAAGCTGCAAGATTCTGCATGTTAAGCTGTGTACGCAGATTTGCGATCTCAGAATTCTTAGCTTCGATTTCCTGCTGACACATCTTATCAAGGATAGCCTGTGTGTTTGCAGTCTGATTTGTTATGATGTCTCTGATGCCATCAGAAAGAGCTGCACGATCAGCACAGTTTTCAGTAGCTACAGTGTATCTAAGGTCAGCTAATGCGGCCTTATTGTCACAGCAACACTGCTGTCTGTTGGCTTCATTCTGCATCATTGTTGTATTCAGATTGTTAGCAGCATTGGTGATCGCCTGGACAGTGTCAAATCTGTCATTAGTAATTGCCTGAACAGTATCAAACTTAGAATTTGCTACTGCATTTGTGATAGCATTCTGCCCCTGTACAAGAGACATAGTCTGATTACACTGAGATACAGCTGCATCACTAAATCCGTTTGCTATTGTTGACTGAAGGCCACTAAGACCTGACATAATAGCAGACTGATCAAATCCACGCTGTACTGTAGCATCAGTGTTATTGTTTAAAATGTATGGAGTTGCGCCATTGCCATATCCTCCATTACCTCCCCATGCTCCACCTGCGAACAAAAAGAGGAAGAGGACAATAAGCCAAAGACCATCCCCGCCAAAACCACCAAAAGCACCACCATTACCTGTCACGGCAGCTATATCAGCTGGTGACATTCCAGAATCTGTAAGAGCCATGTATGATTATCTCCTTAGAATGTATTTTTACATTCCTTGCGCAAGAGAATATAAACATTATTTGATAAAGCTCTGGAACTGTTTGGCTAGTTCTACATACTGATTCAGCTGTGCCTGAGATATCTTACCTGAGTTAAGCATCTGCTGAATTTGCTGTTGTGGATCACCCTGGAACGTCTGCTTGAATTGATTGAACTTCTGAACCATCTGAAGCATATTTCCAAAAGGACCACCCATCTGTGGTCTGTTACCACCACCTAGCATGTTGTAAACACTATTAGCCATACATTATCCTCACTTCTTGGAACCGTTCTTCTGAACAGGCGCAGGAAGAGTAGAAGAAGATAACAGACTATCAATTTTGCCTTCTATATCCTTCTTGGCCTGTGAGAACTCTTCTTTAGTAACATAAATACTCATGTCAATCTGAGGTTCTTTCTGTGCAGCTTCCTGAGGCTTGGCCTCTTGAGAAGCACTTGTCTGTGCTATCTGAGGCTGAGCGCCCTGTTGATTCTGAACACGCTCTTTGTAATCAAAGATTCTTAAGCTCGGCATACCACTTTGGTCTGCTGACTTTATATAAAAGGCACTCTCATTAGAGTCCATGAGTAATATGCTTGTTCCATTCACAATGGGATAAGCTCTTGCAGATGATACGCCATCAACCCAGGTAATGCCTGAGTTATTTTGTATCTGATAATTCTGAGCCTGTGGCTGAAAGCTTGGCTGCTGATACTGTAGATATGGCTGATAAGATGCGGGGAAATAGCTGTTCTGCATTGAGCTTACCTCTTGAAATAAAAAATAATTGTTTCGTCACCGGAGTCGAAAGCGTCATAGTAATCACCGTCTATAACAGCGATTGCATGTGTTCCCGTACCTAAAATGTACGTTCCGACAGGATTATCTTTACAGAAATCCTTTACCGTGTAACAATCAAGAGGGCATCTGTCGGGTATAACATACTGCCTGAAGCCTCGCTCCTGCAGGTATGCACCCCAAACTGAGTTGGCATTGGGCAGATCTCCCATCAGAATGCCCTGTCTGGTAAGCTCAAGATAAGTTTCTTTCCAACTAAGACCCGTAACTTTGGCGATTGCTCGTATTACACAGTCGCCAACGATCACTTTCTTTTTTGGGTTTGGATTATACTTTATATACATAAGCTTACCCTCGTTTCTAAGGTAAGCTTATATAAATTAAAGCCTTTGCACGATGTCGCCTAGAAGCCTTTTTCCTGCAATTTTGCAGACAATTTCTTGACGATTCTGTGAACCTGTCTCGGTGACATGTCCACAATTTCTGCGATTGTTTCTATAGTTTCACCATCGATAAGTCTCAGACGCATTATCTTTCTGTCTCTCTGAGACAATATCCACTCGTTAATAAGGTACTCAATTTCAGAACGAGATAAATCTTTGATGCTCATAATCCCTCCAATTTGGTTAAAAAATCCCTATGTTAACAGTAACTAAAAGGGATGCTTTAAAACCAAATCAGAGGATGAAATTATGTTTTAACTCGTGAATCAGGCACTTATAACAGGATCAGTCTTATCAATCAGTTCCTGAACCTTATTAGTCAAGATATCAATCTTAGCTTCAAGTTCAGACACAGAAGCTGTCCTTGAGTAATCATTCCATTCATTGACAGTAATAGTAACGCTTGATGTGTGAATCTTATTTGTGGTAAGGCCAGCAAGACCGGAATCGCTTGATGTATTTATGATCTCAAGCCACAGCTCAATGTCACCTGCATTCTCTGTCAGGCTGCTAGTAACAGGAAGAGAGTACTTAAGATAACCATCCTTGTCACTCTCAGAAGAAACAAGTTCCTCAGCGTGAACATTATTACCAGGATCTTTGTAAAAAAGAGTCACGGCTACATCTGCGAATGTGATATCCTCATACGCAACAGGCAGATAGAAGAGTAGTTTATCTGCAAGATCCTCTTTCTGCAAGATCACTGACTTTGATGTGATAGCCAAAGATTTGTTTGATTTGAAAAGAATTACCATCGTTCGCTCCTTTCTTCAATATATATTTCTGTTCTTGGAAAATATTTGTCATATCCTGCACACAGCTCTAAAGATTTAAGGTGTGTACTATCATCATCCACAATAAAACCGCCCTCAACAAATCCATCAAGGATGAATTTTGGGACGGTATTATCTGGGTCTATTCTTCTTTTAGTTGGCATATAAGTTACAAATTTCATAGAAAAAGACTTGAGTTTTAGATTCTCAAGTCCGTTCTTTCTTACAATCCATATGGTAAAATCTTTCCACTTTTGTTTTAGATTATTCATTTGTGGTCTTTTCATAACAAACCACGTATTTATTGACGGGTGATACGGATGCTCAATAGGCATCTTATGTGCCTTGGGATGTTGCTTGAAGTATGACTTAGCATACTCATCAACATCTTCTTTTGATATTGTGATTTTAAATTCCATAGTTTTCCTTTTATTAAATTTATTTTAGTTAGGGGGATAATAATAATTC
>CAMJBT010000091.1 GCA_946403965.1 uncultured Pseudobutyrivibrio sp.
AAGGTCCAGCTAAACTATAACAGCACCATCAATATTTGTAAAAATGTTCTCATCTGATTCTGTTTGGTCCATAGCAGTTACTACTGTCTGATTTGGAACATTTACTATAAATGCAAGTGTATCCACCAAAACCAGTGAATCAGTAATCCCCTTTGCAGACGCTTTCATAACGCCTTCCTCTAGCCTTTGGGATTGTTCGTCGGTCAATTCGATATTTCTATCATCAAGCCTTTGTGTTGCGTGCTTAGAAAATTTAAGTGCAGATGTAGATTCTAACTTCTGCTTGAATATCTCTTCGAAGCTAGCACCATTGTAATTGCCAAGTGGCTTAGACTCAGCCGCTGGATTTAAATAAGTTCCAGCCACTCTTTCGATGGAGGTGAAATTTGGATTAATATTTATATTATTCATATCTTCCTCCTACACTTCCTGTGCCGGGATATCCTCCAATCCTATATCACCTGCTTCAGAATCATCAGAAGTCGAAGGCTCCTGAGTCTTTTCTTCATCAATAATGATATTTTCGGAAGCTTCCTTGCTACCTTCTGGCACTTGATTCTCAGTTTCCACTGTAGAATCTGCGCTTTGTTCATTTGCTTCAGTACCCATTTCACTTGTTTCCTCTATAGGAGTTGTAACAGGAACCTCTTCTTTTTCTTTATCGGCTTTTTCAATTGCTTCCATTAGTTTTGCATACTGAGTGAATACTTCCTGATATTTCTTAAGTAAATCTTTATCAACGAAGCTTCTATCATATTCATTCATTGCGTTGAAGATACCAACTGCTTTTCCAATCAGTTCTTCATCTCTAACAGTAACCTCCTCTGGCTTTGGAAGCTGTTTGATTGCATCTGTAAGTAGACTTGACATATATTTTGCATTGTAATATTCTTCGTCGATTACAGATACCATCTTTGACATTTCGTATAGCTCTCCATTTATAGAAAGCATCGTGCCCTTCTTATCGTCTTTTGTAACAAAGTCGACCTTGCCTGTAATTTCCTGTCCGTTAATATTAAGCGCCACAACCTTGCCTACAATACTATTACTTTGAATAGTCTCCATGTTATCTTGTACTGCCTGCATTGCCTCTATTTGTGTAAAGGATGCCAGCTGAGCAACATATTGACTATTATCGCTAGGTTCCAAAGGATCTTGGTATTGCATTTCAGCTACTAAAAGCTGCAAAAACATGTCTTTGTTATATCCAGTATCTCTTTTAGCTTCTGATTTAGAGGTTGAGGTAGTTTCATTTGCTTTAGTTGTATCAAGTGATTGCTGAGTCTTTTTATACTCACCATTAGTCACCGAGCCAACCAAAAGATGCTCTGCCATACAACTACTCCTTTCCATTTGTGATTACGCCATAAAATCAAGAGTTCCTCCATTATCCTGCATCATTTGTGCAATAAGGATATCTTCTTCTGACATCATGCCAGTCAATCCATCCAGACTATTGAGGTCTATACGATTACTTCTTTTAGAGGATTGCTCTCTTGACTGCTCTTCTCGTCTCGAATCGTTTCTCTGATTGTCCTCAAGATTTTTCTCAAACTCGTGAGTGCCTACAGATACTTCAATAGAGGTTACCTTTGCAGAGCTTTGATTCATCTCTGTTCTAAGGTTTGCCATCTGAGATTCAAGAGCTGTTTTTACTGCATCATTCTCTGTAAAGATTTTTGCAGTAATTTCATTTCCTTTTTGGGTTACTTCAAGGAAAATTTTTCCTAATCCTTCCGGGTTCAAAGTCAATTCCATTGTTGTGCTTTCTGTATCTGTAAGTATTCTTGCCTGTTCTACCAGCTGCTTTGCAATGTCTTCTGCTTGAACTGTTTCTCCTGTCGGAAGATATACCGTTTTGTTTTCAGGAATAAACTGAGGCGCCTCGTTTTGAATAACTGGAACAGTGTTATCATGTCTAACTATTGGCTCCTTATCCACCTTCTGATCCTTTGGAAAATCGTTTTTTTCAGGCTGGTCCTCATCAAAAGTATCCTTATTTTCCTGTTTAGGCATTACCTTTGGTTCTTCCTTTACTTGAAGAGTATCATCTACTGTTTTCTCAGCCGATTTTTCAAGCTTTTCAGGTATCTCATCCTTTTTGTTTTCCACAGTAACAACTGTTACTTCAGGTTTTTCGTTAACAATTGTCTCAGGCTGCTTAGACTCCTGAATTTCTACAGTTTCTGGTACATATTCCTCAAGTACCACATTATTTTCTTCAGTCACAGTCATTGCAGCTTCATAAAGTTCTTTGACTTCCACGAAGGATTGTACATTTCCGTCAAACAACTGGTTAGTCACTTCCGTTACCTTTTCAAGTATCCCTGCAAACTGATCATCCAAAATAAGCGATATGGAATCAGTTTCACCTGTTAGCTCAGCAACAACCTGAGACAGGCTTTGAGGATTAAGTAAATCAATAAAGGTAAGTCCTAGATTTTCCATTGCAAGCTTAATATCATCCTCGGTCACATCAAGCTCCTTCTCGATTACATCTACGACTTGCTCTATCACTTCCTCTACTTTTTCAACGACCTCCTCTGAAACAGCTTCTTCAGAAATCTTATCATCAGTTGCTATTTCTTTCTTTTGAGAAACAGCAGTAACTGGTGAAGATTTTGAATCATTCTGTTCATTTACGGCCATCTTTGCACTAGAGTCAGTATTACTCTCTGCCTTAGGGACATTGTCAGCAACGTTTTTCAAAGTCTTCTCAAATAAACCAGCAGCGTTTCCTGCAGCTGCCTTATCGGCATTAACAGTAACATCAATCTGTTTTACCTGAACCAGCAAGTTTGACACATTGCTACTTGTCATGTAATCCCTCCTTTCTCTTATTCTGTTTTCAAGCTACTATAAGACTTATGATCCCACTAAGGCTCCATCATTTTTGTAAGTGTTGCAGCATTTTCTGTACTCATTGCTGATATAATACTTGATCTCGTACTTGCATCCATGGCTTGAAGAATTTGACATACAAGATCAAAATCATCAGTCATTTCGTCAAAAATTGCAGCTGCATTTTTAGGTTTCATGCTAGTGTAGGTTTTTACGTAATCTTCAATCTCTTTATCAGTTTGAAGTTGTGTAACCACCTGTTTATAAATGGCTGCAGCATTCTCTGCATCAATGGATTCATAATATGTCTTATATTCATTTATATCGGGTGCATTTTCAGAAAAAACAACCTCTTCATAGAATTTTTCTTTAGTTGCTTCAAATGCCGCTTCATTTGCTTTATACTCAGCTAGCTCTGCAGCCGCAGTCTCCAGTTCAGCAAGATAGTCAGCATTTTCGGTGTTTGCATTCTTCAGCTCCTCTATTTCCTGTTCCAGCTCCTTTATACGATCTACTGCATCTTCTACAGTGGCATACTGAGAATAAGGGTCATCCTCCACAACTTCTGGAAGATAATCCTCGATACCAGGCAAAATCTGATTAACATAAGGAACATCTTTAAGTACAGGGAAAAGTACAGTAGAACCAAATCCACCTACATCCATCTTTACTAAAAAGGCAAAAATAACAAGCCAAATAAGAATGATAAGCAATACGACAAAGGCCATAATTATACCTCCGCCAACTCCCAGTCTTTCCTCATCCTCTGGAAGTGTCTCACCATTCTTTTTGGCTTCCTTTCGTCTTTCTTTTAAAGCGGCTTTTTCTGCTTTTTTTGCTTCTTTTTCTGCTTTCTTGGCTGCCTTTTTAGCTTCCTTGTCATCAACTTCAGTGTTTTGTGTTTCTGCTACATCTGCCATATCTACTCTCCCTCTTCCTCAGCATTAAAAAATCTGGAACTAACTAACTCGTCAGTAATCTTATTCTCTTCATAATCTACCTGTGCAACGAATTCTTCAAAAGCATGCTCTCGAAGTTTTTCGTGCATCTTGCGTTCCATCATAACTGTATTCAGCTTGTTTCTTGCATTTTCCATAGCTTTCTGAGCTTTTGACACTTCAATCATCTGGTCACGAAGTGCAACCTTCATTGAAGTTATTGCGCTTTTGCAGGTCTTTATTTTTTTTATATCTATCTCACCCACAGACAGCTCTTTCAGTTGCCTTTCATATCCTGCCTGCTTTATCATCAGGTCTCTTAACTTTTTCTGCTCCTCGTTAAATCTAGCGGTAGCCATACCAAAATTTGCTTTTTCCTGCTCTTCAAGCTTTTGCTTCAATTCAAGAATATTTTGCATTCGATAAATGAATTTTGCCAAAAAGCATCACCCCTTATTCCTGAAAAATGCTTGTCATCATCTGAATAATTTCATCAAACTCAAATTTGTCATGAGTCTGCTGTAAAAGAAAATCATTTACAGCATCAATTTTTTGAATAGCATAATCTATAGATTTATTGGAACCATTCTTGTAGGCTCCAATATTAATCAAATCCTCTGCTTCCTGGTAGGTGGCAAGAACATTCTTTAGCTTTCCAGCAATAGCCTTATGTTCTGGTGTCGCCACAGCAGACATAACTCTGGAAATAGACTGTAGCACGTCAATAGCAGGATAATGATTCTTCTGAGCCAGCTTTCTGTTCAGCATAATATGACCATCCAAAATAGAACGTGCTGTATCAGTAATAGGTTCGTTGAAGTCATCGCCATCAACAAGAACTGTATATAATCCTGTAATGGAACCAACATTTGAGTTTCCAGCTCTTTCTAATAGCCTTGGCATTTCAGAGTAAACTGATGGTGGATATCCACGTGTAACAGGCGGTTCACCTGAGGCAAGTCCTATTTCTCTTTGTGCCATTGAAAAACGCGTAAGAGAATCCATCATCAAAAGCACATCCTTGCCCTGATCTCTAAAATATTCAGCTATTGCCGTAGCTGTAAGTGCAGCTTTTTTTCTAATAAGAGCAGGCTTATCAGACGTAGCACATACAACGACGGAACGAGCCATACCCTCAGGTCCCAAATCGTTTTCTACGAATTCACGAACTTCTCGTCCTCGCTCGCCAATTAAAGCAATCACGTTGATTTGAGCCTTTGTATTTCTGGCAAACATACCCATTAAGGTAGATTTACCAACACCCGAACCAGCAAATATTCCAATTCTTTGGCCCTTTCCAACAGTAATCAGTCCATCTACCGCCTTTACTCCAAGAGAAAGATGTTCCTTTATAATCACTCTGGACATAGGGTCTGGCGGATCAGCTTCGGCTGGATACTCCTTTAGATTTTCAAACTCTGATAAATCTTCCACATCAGATGGCACACCCAAGCCATCCACTAGATGTCCCAATAGTTGATCTCCTACAGCAACTCCTAGAGGATGACCAGTGTTTTCCACCATACATCCCACACCGATACCTTCAACATTCTCGTAAGGCATCAAAAGCAGACGCTTGTCTTTAAATCCGACAACCTCTGCTTTTATTCTCTGATCTGAGCCCTCAACTATAATTTCACATAAATCACGAAGTTTAGCCTCTGGTCCAACCGATTCAATTGTAAGTCCAACTACTTTCACAACCTTGCCAAGAGATTTAAAGTAATCCTTCTCTGTCAGCTGCATCAATAATCCCTGATCCACTTTGCCTCCTAGCTGAGAGCTCTAATTTCTCTAATAAGATTATCAAGCTCTGTATCTATGCTACAATCAAATATACCACCGTCAGTTTCGATGATGCACTGGCTGTCATTTAACAGAGGATCTGCTATTACATCCAAGCCTACCTCTGAGCCAATCTTTCCCTGTATTTCTTCCTTTTTACTTTTTATAAATTCCGCATTGGCATCACTGACCTTAATTTGCATTTGACCAGTGCGTTCTATTTTCATAATGCAATGGTCCAGCAAATGATAAATTACATCTTTTTTCCCAGATAGTTCTGCTGAAAAAACCTTCTCAAAAACAGGTAAACACATGTCAACGATTTCTCTTTCCATCTCAATCTGTTTTTGAATATATTCATTTTCAATGCGGGAAACCTCTGCCTGCATATTATCTCTCGCATCAGCAAGCTCCAACGCAGCCTTTTGTGTACCTTCGTTGTAACCTTCCTTTTGCCCATCCTGTCTTGCCAGATTTCTCATAGCATCAGCATTCAGTTGAGCAGCACTAAGTATTTCTTCTGCCTGCGCATTTGCATCAGCAATAATTCTTGCGGCTTCTTCATTAGCTTCATCTATAATAGCCTGTGTGTCTACGGAAGGCATTTGCGGAGTTTCTTCTTGCTGCATAATTGTATCAGCAAGTCCTAAAAATTCATCAGGATCCATTCCCTCAGGAATTTCTTCTCCTGATTCCCGCATTGCTTCGAGACGCCTTGCACGCTCGGCATCCAACAGTTTTGCTTTATATGCTCTTTCCTGTTTAAGTATTAATTCTCTAGCTCGATCATTGGAGTCAATAACAAGTTCATTAGTCTCCCCTTCTTCGGTTTCCTCGGTATTTGGTGGTGCAACCATAAAACCATAAACCACATTATGACTAGACAACGAGCTCATCCGAACCTCCTCTTGAAATTACAATTTCTGCAGAATCCTCCAGCTTTCTGATAATACCAACTATCTTCTGCTGAGCCTCCTCTACATCCTTCATACGTACAGGACCCATGAATTCCATATCTTCCTTGATCATTGCTGCAAGACGAGAAGAAAGGTTCTTGAATATTGCAGCCTGAACTTCATCATTAGCTCCCTTAAGTGCCACACCAAGATCTGAATTATCAACGTCTCTAAGCACACGCTGAATAGCTCTGTCGTCCAGAAGAAGGATATCCTCGAAAACGAACATCTTCTTTCTGATTTCTTCAGCAAGCTCTGGTTCTTCAATTTCAAGAGACTCCATAATACGTTTCTCAGTACCACGGTCTACTGTGTTCAAGATATTAACTACCGCATCTACGCCGCCGGCGATAGTGTAATCCTGATTGATAAGAGATGAAAGCTTACGTTCAAGCACTCGTTCAACCTCTTTAATAACTTCGGGTGATGTTCTATCCATAAGTGCAATACGCCTAGCTACATCAGCCTGTTTTTCTGGCGGAAGCGCACCTATAATAAGCGAGGCCTGCCCAGCAGACAAATATGAAAGAATCATTGCTATAGTCTGTGGATGCTCCTCTTGTATAAAGTTCAGCACCTGAGAAGGTTCGGTTTTTCTGATAAATTCGAAAGGACGAACCTGTAGTGATGCTGTCAGCTTTGTAATAACATCCTGGGCTCTTTCGTCGCCAAGAGCTTTTTCCAAAAGTTCTTTAGCATATCCAATACCACCCTCTGCGATGTATTGTTGAGCCAAGCATACCTGATAAAATTCTTCGATAACCTCTTCCTTGAGCGCAGGAGAAATACTTCTCGTATTTGCAATCTCGAGAGTCAATTCTTCAATTTCCTCTTCCTTGAGATGTTTGAAAATCTGAGCTGATTTCTCTGGTCCTAGGGCGATTAAAAGTATAGCGGCTTTTTGTACGCCATTCATGCCTTCAGTTGCCATAACCTTATCCCCAATCTTCGTTTAACCAATTTCTCAGAAGCTGTGCAACAGCCTCCGGTTTCTCATCCACAAACTTTTCAATTAGTAAGCGGGCTTCAGATTTCTCTGTGTAACCAATATCTTCAAGCTCTTCCTCCTCTTCCTGAGCAGTAGAAGCAATAAGATCATCAATTGTAAGTTCCTCTTCGACAGGTTCCTCTTCTTCAACCTTAAGACTTCTAAATACAACGAAGCCAAGCATTGCAAAGATAAGGAATGCCAGAATAATTTGAAGAATGTCTGTAATTTCTATTCCAGAGCCTTCTGAATATTGGAACATTGGAATTTCATAAGAAACCACTTTAACATTTGCAGCTGGAAATCCTGTTGTTCTAGCAACAACCTCAACTATATCCTCAGAAACTTCCTGCTGAACCGGATTAGAATTCGCTTTTACGAATTCATCAAAAGTTTGTCCGGCCTCTTCAAGCGTGCCGTCCTTTTCCATTTTATCCTGATTATAAATAGCAAACTTTTTACATGTTACAGAAATGGACGAATCTTCTAAAATCTGTTTTCCCATTTCATCCTTGTGAGTAGTTATAGTCTCACTTGGAAGGTAATCTTTTTCAAACTCTTCTGTTGAAGTTGTTGTTTTATTTTCATCCTCTATAACATAAGTTGTATCGTCATCATTCGAATCGGTACCTGGTACACCGCCGGCACCACTTGTTGATTCTGAGTTTGAACCTGACTCTTTATCTAGATACCCTTCAGTTCTTCCCTCATCAACATAATACTTATAATCTGTGTAAGCATGCTCATCAAAGTTCATTGAAAGATTTACACCTACAGAAACTGTATCAAATAAATCTGTTCCCTCAAGAACTGTTTGAACACGGGAAGCTATCTCGTTTCTAGCTTTATCTCTTACATCCTGATTTGCAGAAGCAGCCCCTGCGGCTGTGCCTGTATTTGCATTTGGATATAAAAGATTTCCGTCGGTATCCATAATGGTGATATTATCATCAGAAAGATTACCAAGATTTGTAGATAAAAATTTTGCAATACCAGCAACGGTTGCGTCTGGAATTGGAGCAGATAGGGTAAGCATTACTGTTGCGTATCCATCCTCATCCCTGGCGATAATAGTTCCATCATCTTCAGGAATATTTAATGTTACATCAGCCTTATCAACCATATTAAGACTGGATATAGTCTTGCCAAATTTCTGTTCCAACAGAATTTTATATCTCTTTTGCTTGTCAGCTTCCGTTGTAGAAAAGCTGCCGTCAATAACATTATCTATTGTGTACTCTGAGGTAGGGATTTCATTAGAACCAAGGAGAATGTTTGCAGCAGACAAATCCTTCTCGTTGATATAGAACGTGAAGCCATCTTCACTAAGTTCATACTTAATGTCATTGTCTTCAAGTAAGGTTTTAACAGATGATGCCTGTTTGCCATCTTCACAAGCAACAAGTTGAACCATCGTTGGCCTTGTAATTACAACCGCCAAAATAATAAAAGACACAATAACAACAGCAGTAATTGAAATAATCAACACCTGCTGCCGTCTTGTAAATTTTCTCCACCACTCTAAAAACCTATTCAGTAAAGCCTGAATTTGTTCTGGCATTTAGATTCCCCCCTTTTTTCATACTTCCCCGATGAAATAATTGAAAAAACACGCTAAACTTGCATCTGCATGATTTGCTGGTATGCGTCGAGTACTCGGTCACGAACAGCCACTGTATACTGTAATGCAATATTGGCTTTTCTCTCTGCTATCATCAAATCATGAGTATTATCTGTTTCGCCTAATGCAAACGCCACCTGCTCTTGATTTGCCTTCTTCACTTGGGCGTTTGTGTCATCAAGCAGATTCATAACAGAATCAAGCATACTCTGAAATCCCTTTTTAGGGTCAACTTTTGTATCTTCGTTAGTTATAGGTGTTGTTCCATATAATCCATGAATTGCAGATATACTCATTTGGTTTCCCCCATTAATACCTTCAAAATATTACCAAATAAAAACCTTATCAACCTTGTCCTACTTGAATTCCGGACTGTGCCATGGATTTTATAGCATCAAAAGCTGTTACATTCGCCTCATAGGAACGACTGGCACTAATAAGATTAGTCATCTCTGTAACCGTATTAACATTAGGATATCTGACATAACCATTCTCATCAGCATCAGGATGCGATGGATCATATTCCATAATAAAATCAGTCTCTGTATCTTCAGATACTTTAGAAACCTTTACACCATTTCCGTAATAAGCTTTGCTGGCATCCTTCAAAATATTTTTAAAATTAGGAATACCTGCATTTAGCCTCTTTTCAGTAAAGGTTACAATCTTTCTTCTGTAAGGACCACCATTTTCCGTACGTGTGGTGCTTACATTTGCAATATTTTCAGCAATAATATCCATTCTAAAACGTTGAGCTGTCATTCCTGTAGCTGCAATATCAAAAGGTTGAAATAGTCCCATACAAAACCTCCTATTCTACCCAAGTAATACATCACTTTGAACATACAGTTTGAAAACGACTAAACTCATTTTGCAAACTGGTCATCAAAGACTGATATCTAAGTGTTTCAGAAGCAAGCTCAACCTGCTCAGTATCCGGATCTGAATTATTACCATCAAGTCTGTATGAATAATGCTCATAGTCTGTAAACTCAATACCATCGATATGATTTCCATCATTGTCTAAAACATCAACGGCTTTATCTAAAGTTTTTTCATGAGTCCCAATCAACTCTTTACGAAGGATACTTTGGAATTCCAGTTCCTGTCGTTTATATCCAGGAGTATCACCATTTGCAATGTTGTTCATAATAAGAGTCTGCCTTTGCCAACTGGCATCTGCAGTACAATCCAACAGATTTACATAAGAGAAAGCATCTGAACTAAGCATACTTACAATCCTCCTAGATTACCTAACTAAATTATACGAAATATTGTCTGAAAATAAAAGCATTTTTACTGTATATAGTATATTTCGCAACTATTGAGTACAATAAATAGTGTGCTAACCACATTATTATCAGTGTTTTTCTGAATATTATCTATAATAATCTAATAATGTGTAAAAGTTATGAAAAATAACCTCAAAATACAAAAAAGGACTTAAGATACCCTAAGTCCTTTTACTACATAAATCCATTAATATGAAATTACTTGTTCTTCTTAATGTCTTCAAGCTCATCAAATACCACATCATTTAACACCTTAATGTAAGTACCCTTCATACCTGAAGAACGAGATTCGATTACACCTGCTGATTCAAACTTACGAAGAGCATTTACAATAACAGATCTTGTTATACCTACTCTATCGGCAATTTTTGATGCAACCAACACCCCTTC
>CAMJBT010000092.1 GCA_946403965.1 uncultured Pseudobutyrivibrio sp.
CACGACATTGGAGTCTTTCTCAAACTCCGCATCGCGCCGATACACATAGCAGTGCTGACAGCCCTCGCTTTTCTTATGGCATCCATGCCACAGATTCCACATTTCACCCATGCTTCTTATATTTGGCTTTTACTATCTCGTATGAGTTTCGAGTCAGTTCCTGTAGGAGTTCATCAGGGGCAGTGTTTGCATCAATGCCTATCCAGTACTTGGGTGATTCGTTGTACGGCTTGCCTATGCAATCATACCTTGCCTTCAATTCCTCGATGCGCTCTGGCTGACATTTGAGCGTAATCACGCTGTATTTATCACAATCAAAGAATGAAAGCATATGACCATGAACATAGAACACCAACACGTCACAGGCATAGTGAAAAGCTGTGAAAGGCAGTTTCTCTTCCACATCTTTGCCTAATGAAAGGCAATATTCACGATACTCTTCTATGTTCATCCTTCTTTACCTTACTTCAAAACAATAATATCACTCCAACGAGTCGTTGGGTTCTTACTCTTGAAATCATGCTTGATGGCATTGGCAAAGATATTAGCCATTCCCTTACCATCTTTTTGAGTGTATTGCTGACTGCCAAGCACAATGGTCTCAGTTCCATTGACCTTGTTGATGCGGTCAATGACTGCATCAAGTCGCTTCATCTTCTCAAACTGTTCTGCATTTGTGTCGAAAAGATCTTGTTGGATTGGACTGTTCGGCCCAATTCCCATGACGATGACACCTGCTTTCTTATAATGATACCCCTGACGGTAGAGATTCTGAAGAACTTTATTAGCAGCTTTGACAATAGTAACTGTCGAGCTGGAGGGGGTAAGAAGACGCATTTCCTGAAAGTTCCAGTATTGAGGCAGGTCTTCACGGAAAGCATTTGTATTGAGAAATACGCCTACGATGGACGCTACAGTACCTTGCTGTCGCAGTTTCTCCGCACATCTGGCAGCATAGTTCGACACATGGGTACGGAGTCCGTCGAGGTCTGTAATCATGCCATTGAAAGAACGGCTGGTACAGATGGATTTCTTCTTAGCCATTTCCTCATTGGGCACACGGTCTTCGCCGTTCAGTTCACGCCAAGTGCGCTCAATGACAATATTATTGAATGTTGCATGTACCCAGCTCTGGTTATGTTCGGCAAAGTCATAGGCAGTCTTTACGCCAAGAGCTTCAAGACGTGCTGCATAACGTCGGCCAATGCCCCAGGCTTCATCAATGGGGTATAGTTTCAGTGCCTTGATACGCTTATCGTCTGTATCAATCATGCAGCAGTGACGGTAGCCCTGGTATTTCTTTGCGAAGTGGCTGGCCATCTTTGCAAGGTTCTTGTTAGGTGCCAGTCCGATACTGACAGGCATTCCTACATTTCGCTTGATCTTCTTATGAAGTTCTTCGCCCCATGCTTTCAAGTCCAGATGCTCCATGCCGTCAAGATAGACAAAGCACTCGTCGATGCTGTAGCGGAAGTAGGCAGGTGCCTCTTTGCTGATGATTGAAACCACACGGCTCGTCAGTTCTCCATACAACTCATAGTTTGACGAGAATACGACAATCTTTTGATTGGGGAACTGCTCTGCCAGTTGGAAATAAGGTGTTCCGGCTTTGATGCCCATTTTCTTGGCTTCATTTGACCGTGCCACCACGCAGCCGTCATTGTTCGTGAAGGACAAGCCTGTCGTTGTTCTCTGGTCTGGCCGAAAGACACGCTCACATGAAACGTAACAGTTATCGCAGTCAATGATGCCGTACATAATAGTTATTCTCGATTTAATGCCATGTTAATACTAAATGCATTCCAGTGATTATCATCTTGCTCATACCCATCACCTTCAATCAAATCTACAATGCCATTAATAAATTCCATTCTTTCTGTTTTAAAACATACTTCACAAGTTAAGATGTCATTCGTGGAACATTTAAGTTGTTTGACGGGAACTAATTTGCCATTGGAATCAATCAATTGCTTATTTTCGTTAACCCCATATCCACAAGAATTATTACTGAAATCAGTCAAAAGAGAATTCTTGTAAAAGTAATATACATATCCCTTTCTAACTTGTTTTAGAATAACATTATCATTAATGCATACATTCTTTATATTGTAACAGTATTCTTGAACCTCCTTGTTCATTGAAAGACGGAGTACCCATGCTGAACGAGTATTCGGTGCGCCCAACCAACACCCATCTGATAAAGGTGTTCTAAATTTGATGACAATTCTCTTATGATCGACTTCTATCTTATCAACATAATATGTTGATTTCCATTGCTTATATATTACGTTGTTTATTACATAAGAATGGATTCTGTTGTTTTCAATGGATATTGGAATGCTATTTATCAATTTCTCTGCTTCGTCAGCATTTCCAAACCGCTTTAATGATTCAGCCTCTTGATAAATGTCCTTGATTACGTAATTTTTATACGAAAACATATCAACGCATGGTGGAAAAATTTCCAAATAATCTTTCACGTTAGATATTGGTTGCTTTTTTGATACTATGTTATTGAAATTTTCAATATATGACTGCACGATATCACTACTTCCATCTATGCGTATAACATTTTCTTCATTTGTCGATTCTGCAAGATATGTATAATTGTATGATCCAGTTATTACCGTTTTTGAATCAATAACAACATATTTATTGTGCATCGGTATGTTCTTTTCTGCATAATAGAATATTCCACCAGCTGAAATGAATTTTTGAAAGTCTAAACCGTTTATTCTGTTATTAATATTATCATTAATTACCACTAGCTTAACGACAATATTTGTTTCACTTTTAAGTTTATCAATAAGCATTTCAAATATCTTTTTGTTTGTGAACCAAGCAACTGCAATTAAGATTTCTTTTTTTGCAGCTTTTAAATCTTCAATCACAATTTCTTCAATATTCTCAAAATATGGTAGTATTTGCATAATAGATAAATTTAATTATTTCCACTTTTTTATAGTCCAAATAACAACGCCCCACACTTCAAAGTCGTCCTCAGAAGTAATCTTGATGGGCTTATAATCCTTATTGGCTGAACGCAGTTCTATATAGCCGTCTTTCTTGTGATGCAGGTCGAGGTATTTGACGGTGAACTCATCATTGATATATCCTACGACAATATCCCCGTCCTGTGCTTCAACGGAGCGGTCAATTACTGCAATATCTCCGTCATTGATGCCTGCCTCAATCATCGAATCGCCTTCTACTTTGCCGTAGAATGTTGCTTCGGGATTCCGAATCAGATCACGATTGAAATCCAGCGTCTCATGGCTGTAATCGTCAGCTGGAGATGGAAATCCTGCTTTTATGCCAGGAGCGAACTGAAGTTTCAGTTTCTGTTCAAAGTCACCTTGTATGATTTGAATATTTGCCATTTCAATCATTTAAATTTAACTCATTAGTAAATCAATGGGTATTGCCCGCATTGTATGAATCAAAGGATTCTCAGTGAAATTATTCTCCTTCTTTATTAATTGTATCACTATTGTCCTCACTCTTTTTTGACGATGCTTTTGTTGACCAAATTGGATGACCATTTTGATCATACCCCCCAAATTTGGCTATAAGAAGTTCCCCTTTTTTAAAATTCTTTTTCTCTTTAAATAGATGCTTCCTATGTATGATAAAAGAATTTCCATGAAGCTTTACAATAAGCCCTATTGCCATGAAAGATTGCACTTTGGCTTCGTATTCCATACCAATCGATAATTTTAATGTATGAGAAGCTTTCTTTTTCAAATTGTGTAACGATATGGTCTTCTTCTCACCATTAGCATTTGTTGCCGTTAGGTTTTGTTCAGTATCAAAATCTGATATTGAGGCATATTTGCATGGAATAATTGTCCTTAATTGATAGTCAATTATGCCATATTTCTTCTCTTTGACAATATTTGTACTATAATAGGTATAGGGGTTCCCTCTGTAACCATACCCCGTATGACGTATTCGCGTTTTTTTGGAAATTGTTCGAGAAACGACTATAAAGCCATTCCCGATAGATTTGGCTGATTCATAAATAGCTTCCGTCTTATCTTTAGAAGTGTTACATATAGCAACTTTTGTCCCTTTCCATAAAGCAAAGATACCATCATTATCTAATAACTCGATGTTAGAAAACCCTACAGGAACAATTATTTCTTCCGCATCACTCATAATAGAATAGTCACCAAAAGAAGATTTCAAATATCCACCATTAAAATGTAGTATGTCAGCAATTTCCTTCCCCTGATCGTCTAATCCGCCTAGAGTTTTATTACGAGTTGCCTGAATAGAACCATCCTCTCTACAACTGATATCTGAATACTTGAACTCTGTTAAAGCTTTACCTTCGGTGTCGAATAGCGCAACCTGTGAACCTTTTCTTACAGCAAGTAGTTTTTCTTTCAAGAATTTGATTGAAGTGTACTCTGCTGGTATGATGATTTCTCCATTAGTATACCTTAAACCGTATTTCTCCATTATGACAAAGATGGTAATACCATCATCTGTAATAGATTCAGCAGAAGATTCTATGTAATTACCAAGTGAGTCTATATGACCTTTTACCTTATCCTCAACTACGGCATAACAATTATTTGTTTCATATGTGATAGTAGAAAACTTATGCTCTGTTATTTGATCTCCATTAATGGAATATAAAGCATATTTATCATTTCTACATACAATCAATACAGAATCCTCTGTAATAACTATACTAGAGATGTGCTCCTCCAAAGATAAAATAACATTACCTTCAGGATCTTCCAATCCGTAATCTGCAAAACAATGCGTTATAACATAATCATTTTCACATGCTATTTTCTCAACGATAGGATTCCCATCTAAATCTATTGAACCTTCATTACCAGCAATATAAACTCTAAATGAGTTTTCATTTACGATTGGAATGGAATCATATTCTCTGTCATTCAAAATAGTTCCATCCGGCTTCGCCAATATCCATTTCTTTTGTACATTATTATATCTTACTGCACTGGATTGTTCTAAAGCGATATAACCATTATCCAATAAAGTGACTGACGAAAAATACGAATAGAGTTTTTCTATTCCTTTATATAGATGGTAGACATTGTTAGATCCAGAATAACTATATGCAGGTTTTGGTGTTTGGGCGACAAATAAGTTTCCAACAAGATGAGTGATATTTGAATAACTATTGTCTGAGAACTTATTCATCTCTAGCGAGAACAACCTTACATTTACCTCTCCTTGTCTCATTACAATAAAGAACATACCAATGAGATGATCTACTTTCTGGAACATCTCACTGACAACTTCAGCGTCTTTATTTCTAAAATAATAAGTTTCAAATTGTTCGCAAAGCGTATAATCTTCATAATTCATGACTGTCTTTTCCTGCATATTACCAGCCACATCTATTACACCTTTACGACCTTGATAGATTGCATTTGCATAGCCGTCAATAAAGTCACCGATTGAACTGAAATAAGAAGAAATAGGCTTACCTGATTTGTCAATAATAACATGTTCACCAGATGGATAATTCCCCCATCGGTGTTTTGGAGATGCAATGAAATGACATGTGTCGATTGCTTTTATATCACAATAGTCAAAATCGCTAATTGGACCGGAATAATCACCTAAAGCAAAAATGCCATCATTGTTTTCAAATTTGAATAAATCTTCTGATAACAGCTCTATATGTTTACATCCAGCAATCAAGATACATTTTTCATCGATAAAAAACCCAGAATCACCTTCTGTGTTTTTTATGATAGCAGTCGATTCTGATAAAAAAGCCACATAAGAAAGACTATAATTGACAAGCTCTTTATTATCTGAAGATAATATTGAATATAAGTCCCCAGAATGTCTAATATGGTATTGCCCTATTTTCTGTTCTGTAAAGGAAATTTCTCCTTTATCATTTAACAAACATAGTTTAACATTATCATCATGATAAGAAGGGATATTATCCTGAACCTTCCATTTAGTCAAATAGGAATCCAAGGTTGATGCTCTTAACCCTCCTGACTCTATACCCCTAATATAGGTATATTCTGCGTCATGAATAGCATTACCCATTCGATCGCAAATGCCCCACAAATTATCCTTACGAAATGCAAAACGTTCAGAGTTCAAATAAATCAATGATTCATATTGAGGTTCGATAAATTCTCTACCCTGATAATCTACAACGCCATAATTCAATGAGTCATTAGAATATTTAGCAATCAAGTATTCGGATTCAGTAGGAATAAGTTTTGCATATTTGAATTCAGTTACCACATTACCGTGCAAATCAATGACTCCCCACAATTTAGTATTATTATCCTTTGCTATGAAAAGTTGTTCAACACCAATGGAAACTATGTCAGAATAACTTCCTTTAACTGAAGAAATATGGTTTCTGGATAATAAATATGTCGCCCCATCAACCCATATCATACAATAATCCTTCTCTTCTACAATAGAAAAAAGTGTTGATTTTGAGTGACCATCAAAATGCTTGTGACGTATTGGATGGTCACCATAATAACTCTGGGTATATGAATATCTATATGTACTAGTTTGAAGGATGTAATTTGTTTTTCCATTTTCACTTTCTTTGATGATAGTTTGTTCTTTATCGTCAAATTCACTTGCTAGAGTGAAGTATTCATCCCCGAGCCAAAGATCAATTCGCTTGTATTGAGCCATAATGATACCATGCCGACTGTTTATCACATCAATATTCCTATACTCGACAGGCACGATTTCCTTTCCATCTTTTCTTACCAACCCTATTTTTCTGTTGAATCCCACTTGTGCGTAACCATTTTCACCAATGGTTTCTGCACTTGTGTATTTTGCAGGAAGAATAGTTGTCCCTCCATATTGGTAG
The DNA here is from genome assembly GCA_946403965.1 of uncultured Pseudobutyrivibrio sp. Lineage (GTDB taxonomy): Bacteria > Bacillota > Clostridia > Lachnospirales > Lachnospiraceae > Pseudobutyrivibrio. The sequence goes on from CAMJBT010000092.1 coordinate 6,851, forward strand.
CCATATTTGGTTCCACTGCGAAAACGTTCTACACATTTGTCTGTATTCAATAATTCCAATTGCAGATTGGCACGCTTCTCCTCTCTTTCTCTTTCAAGGTCTTCTTCATGCTTTTGGCGTTCCATTAACGCCTTCAAAAGATATTCGCGAGAATTTTCCAGTTGCTTTCTACGTTCAACAATTTCTGGATATTTTTCCAGATATGCTTTATCTGCATCAAAAATAAACGGTTTATGATACTCTTCGTCATATTGGAACATTTCTAATGTTACATATTTATCAGGGCTCCAAACTCCATTCTCGTCAAGCCAACGACACTTAAGAACAAGCTCTCCTTTTTCTTTCGATTTCTCTTCTGCATCAGCATCAAAAATAAACACGTTACGTTTATTTGCATAGTAAATATCCTTGCACATGAGATTGTACAAGTTAACATACTCTTCGTTGTCTTCGAAATTAAAAATCCAAATTATATTATAATCATTTAATCTGTAAAATATATCCCTATCCACAATGACGCTAACAAATGTTGTAGATAATTGGAGTTCAAAGACATATTTGCGACCATTGTATTCCGCATAAACATCAGGCCTTCTCCATTTTAGATATGGGATATCGCTATTGATACGTTTTTCACATTCTACATTATCAACTCCCATTGCTTTGCTCTTATCTCCTTGCAGAGCCGAGGCTATTACAGACTTTAATCGCTTATGTCTTTCACTTTCCTGAACCAAAGAATATTTTAGTCTCTCAATTTCTTCTTTCGTTCTATTAGTGCCAGTTTTGTATGGGCAGTCATCAGAATCTTTAAAATGAGCAAAATAACATACTCTACCTCTGAATAATTTATGACCACTGATTTTTACTGGTTGTTTACATTCAGGACAGATGAAACGAGCATGTCCCATTAAATATTCCTCTTGTAAGTTACGACGCCATAGAATCAATTCATTTTCGTTTTGACTGAAAAAATCTCTTGAATTAATGATTTTCTCCTCTCGAATGTCATATACTTCAGGAATTGATAATTTTTCAGCAGGAATCAAACCATAATCATAGACTAATGGGAGAGAATCGTCTTTTAAAACATCATCCTCATCTTCGGACTCATCTGGGGTTTCAGAGATACCATCATGGTTCTCTTCACTGATTACTGTCGCATCGACGGAGTTATCGGTATTATCCCCTTCAGAGACATCATCCTCTGAGTCATCTGGGGTTTCAGAGATACCATCATGGTTCTCTTCACTGATTACTGTTGCATCGACGGGGCTATCGGTATTATCCCCTTCAGAGACATCATCCTCTGAGTCATCTGGGGTTTCAGAGATACCATCATGGTTCTCTTCACTGATTACTGTTGCATCGACGGGGCTATCGGTATTATCCCCTTCAGAGACAACATCCTCTGAGTCATCTGGGGTCTCAGAGACACCTTCATGGTTCTCTTCACTGATTCCCGTTGCATCGACGGAGCTATCGGTATTATCTCCTTCAGAGACATCATCCTCTGAGTCATCTGGGGTCTCAGAGACACCTTCATGGTTCTCTTCACTGATTCCCGTTGCATCGACGGGGCTATCGGTATTATCCCCTTCAGAGACATCATCCTCGCCATTTGTCTTGTCAATAGTTATTGGAGCTGTTTCTATTGATGAAAGCTCTATTATTTTATCCTGGGCTTCTTTTAATTGTGATTCTAATTTTTCGACCTTACTGATGTAATTGCGTTCATTTTCTTGGAGAGTTTCAGTATTTGTCACCAGTTTAGAAACTTCGTTCTCAGTTTCTTTTAGTTTCGTCGAAATATCTGAATTCTCTTTTTCTAAGTTGGTAATTCTTTCATTAAGATCTTTCTTTTCGGATTCATATAATGATATTTTATCAACCTGATTTGAATTTATTTCACGTAATGTCGCATTATCTTCTTCTAACTTCTTACACCGATTGTCAGATTCAGATATTTTATTTAACAATATTTCCTTCTCCTCTAAAGTGTCCTTTTGAAGCTTAGAGTATAAGATATTTATTTCATCAAGTTTTTGGCTGGTGGATTTCTTTTCAGCCTTTTCTTTTTCTAATTCATCATTCTTAAGAACTATTTCTGTCTTTAGCCTTCCTATTTCTGCAGCATTTTTCATGTTAACAGTCTCGCTATCTTTGAGGGCTTTTTTAAATTCCTCATTCTTTTGAGTTAGAATAGAAGATTCCTCTTGTAACTTAGTTATAGTTCCTGTCAACTGGTCTTTTTCCTCTTGTAGACTTAATATTTTATTATCCTTTCTAGTGATCTTAGCCTTTAAAGATACATTATCTTTAGAGAGAGACTTCTGCGTTTCCAATAAAGTCCCATTCTGAGACTCTAAAGAGGTTGCCTTTTTCTCTAACTCAGATAATTTGATGGCAAATTCCCTTTGTTTGTTTTCTGAAATGGAAACTTTGTTCTGTTCACGAGTTAAATCCTCATTTAGAGTTTCCGTTTTTTTCTCCAAACGAGCAATTTCAGTTACTTTTCTCGCATTGTCATCTTTAATTCTCCTAAGATTGCTTTCTAATTCTGCAATTTTGCTTTTCAGGGAATCAATATCGACACCGTTAATAATATGTTTAATTGTAGATAAAATATTCATGATACAAAGTTTTACGATTAGTGTTAACGAATCCAATCAAAATTATCTCTTCCAGCCCCAATCTCAAAGTGGTACTTGGCAATACCTAAATCCATCTTTGTATAGCCAATCATGGAAAATCCTTTCTTGGTTTTTATTTGATGGCGATTGTTTTTTACTCCAACATGTTCAAACGAAAATTTCTGTTGGTTCACGGCTGTAGGAGCAAGCAATGCTGCTTCAACGCCTTTCTTAAACCATGATGGAGTGATGTCACTGGCATTGCTCACTTGCTCGACGGTCTTGATTTTATGGCTGACACCTTGTGTCTCACCATAACCGATGGCAATATAACAAGCAATCTTCTCGCCTTCATCAAGCACATACGTTCCTGGTACCTTCGAGTAGCTGAGTCCTACCCAGCAGGTGTTCAACCCAAGCGTCTGGGCCAATAAGACAATATGCTCACCATAGTAGCCTATACGCTCATCAAGGTCATCGGCTTTCTTTCCTGCCATAACAATGTAGTTGTTGGCATTACGGAACTTCCCATATTTGGCCATAGTCCCTTGGAATGCCTTTGGCTCATTGCATATCAACTGAATGTGGAGTTGTCCCTCATGGTTCAGCTTCACTATTTCATCTTCAAGCACCTTGACGATTTCCTCGCTCAATGGCTGGTCTTTGTAAGCCCTTACACTATGTCGGGCTTCAATAGCTTCTTGTATTGTCATATTTTTGAAGAACTATTATTATTCATATATTATATGTCTTCTTTGCTACATTAAGATACATACCGCTACATTTTCGCTACATTGATTTGTTAGTGTTACAGCATGTAAGTCGTTGTGTATCAATCCCGCTACATCATGCTACGTATTTTGTTCATTTAAGTGATCGTTGGAACACCTGTTCAAACACATCTATTTCTCGCTTGGCTATACCCAGGCGAGTGGCTATGGACTTCCAATGCTTCACACCTGCCTTCACTTCTTCGATGATACGCACGGCTTCTT
>CAMJBT010000093.1 GCA_946403965.1 uncultured Pseudobutyrivibrio sp.
GTAAAAGACACAAAAATCAAAGAAAATTCATAGAATTTTCTGATTTTTCACATTGAATGAGACACATTTTAATGCTAATATACCATTAATGATTAGTATATTTTTTAGGAGAAGGCATGAAAACTAACAGAATTATTTTATTTACTTCTGTGTTGTGTTTTTCTCTTTTAGCGACTGGTTGTGGAGAACCTTTAATGGAAATGACCAGTGAAGAAGAAGCTATCATTTCTCTTTATTCCGCAAAGGCAGTGGCAAAATTTAATCAAAATCAGATTATTGGAATTGCTAATGCCAGAGTGAAAAAAGGCGAATTGGATATGGATTACAAGCCTGGAGAGGAAGAACAGATAGAGGGGGAAGAAAACTCAGAAGAACCAGAAATTGATCCGGAAACAGGTGAACCAATTGAAAATCCAGATGCTCAGGAGATAAATGCAGACGGAGAACAGACTGAAGCAGAGGGGCAAAATTCACAAGATGCTGGATATTCTTTTACAGACGCAGTGGGGATAGAAGGAGTTTCGTTTGTATGTTCTGAGTTTGATGTCACTTCAGAATATAAGCCAACATCCAGCTTCATTCTTTCAAAAGTTAGTGGCAAGAAATATCTTGTTTTAAATATAAAAGCCACGAATGAGTCAGAAGCTGATATTGATTTTTCTAAATATTCTAAGAGAACATATTCTCTTTCGTTAAATGGTGGTGAAAAGGTTAATAGTCAATTTACACCTCTTACAAATGATTTATCGAGCTTTAAGGGTAGCTTGAAGGCGGGAGAATCAAAGGATTTTGTTTTAGTGTTTTTATTTAGTAATTCAGCGGTTGAAAATATTACTTCTTTGGAGTTGTTTGTTACAAGCGACGGCAATTCAAGAGAAACAAGCATATAAATCTTTTGAGATTTAAATGAGAGGAGATTTGCATGGATACTAATATTTTGTTGGAATCGGGCACTAACGAACTTGAGGTACTTGAATTCAAGGTTGGCAAGAATTTCTATGGAATTAATGTTGCCAAGATTAGAGAAATTTTGTTGTATCAGCCGGTGACACCGCTTCCTAATGCACACCCTTGTATCGAAGGAATTTTTATGCCAAGAGATATTATGATTTCTGTTATTTCTCTTAGAAAGTGCTTGAATATTCAGGATGAGCCAGCTACAGACGGACTGTTTATAATTACAAACTTTAACAGTTTAAATACAGCTTTTCATGTAGATGAAGTTCTTGGTATTCATCGTGTATCCTGGGAAGATATTATTAAACCTGATGCTACAATTAGTTCAGATGAATCTGGTGTATCTACAGGTGTTATTAAATTAGAGGATAGACTTGTTGTTATCCTTGATTTCGAGAAAATTGTTACAGATATCAATCCTGAGACTGGTCTTAAAGTTTCAGAGATGGATGATTATGAGACAAGAGATAGAAGTAAGTCTCCAATCCTTCTTTGTGAGGATTCACCACTCCTTTCAAAACTTATTGTTGAATGCTTAAAGAAGGCTGGATATACAAACCTTCTCATAAATATGAATGGACAGGAAGGTTGGGACAAGCTTGTAGAGCTTCATAAAGCAGGAACTGTTCTTAATGATGTTCATTTGATTATTACAGATATAGAGATGCCTCTTATGGATGGTCATAGACTTTGCAAACTTGTAAAAGAAAATGAGACCATGAAGAACATTCCGCTTATCATCTTCTCATCACTTATTAATGATGAAATTAGAAGAAAGGGTGAGAGCTTAGGAGCCGATGCTCAGCTTACAAAACCGGAAATCGGAAAACTTATCAATGTTGTAGATGAACTGGTTGCTAAATACGAGGATGCTCGTAAAGGAAATTAAAATCTAAATCGTAGGGGTATGCCAAGCATGCCCCTTTTTTTGAATAGGGAGGATTTGCGATGTCTCAGTCGGAGGACTACCTGGATGGACTTCTTAATTCAATAAACAGGGCTAAGACTGATGCTGAAGCTGTTCTTGAAAATGCTGAAAAGAAACAGCAGGAATTTGTAGAAAATAGAAGGGCTGTGAACCCTGAAGATGATTTCTTTACTGCAACTGGCATTACTGGAATGGATATTCAACAGACGAAGGTGAAAAGCTCACATCCTTACCTCAGGAAGGTTCTTTCTGAGGAGGATTTTTTGCGCAAATTTGAAGAGGAGCTTGGTACTGATGATGTAGATGCTTTTATATCAGAGTTTGAACAGGAAATAGATGATGAGGAGCAGCTTTTTGAAACGACCGGGAAGGCTTTAGATCACGAAGATGTTGTTGATAAGCTTATCAATGATATTGATTACGTTATGTCAGATGCCACAAAGGAATTAGAAGATAACGAAGATAAAGCAAAAGAAACAGAAGAAATAAATCCAGAACCAGTTGAAACTCCAGATGATATAGATGAGACAAATCTTGATGACTTTGAACCATTAGATGATATAGAAATGGCAGTAGAAGAACCTGTAGATGATAGCCCTGCTGCAGTTAGTGAATCTGAAGGTGACCTAGGTGAAGATATAAAACTTCCCGATGATGACGATATAGATTTATCTGAATTTGTTCAAGAAGATGATGCTGAAGATGACTCTGATGATGTGGGATTTTCTTTAGATGATGCCACGGATTTGTCTGCTGAAGAGGAACCACTTGATGAATCCATGAAGGAGTTCTTGCCCGATGATATGGATGCCCTTGATGAAGCAGAATATGGAGACGGAGAAGAACCGGATTTATCAGGAGAAGGGGATTTAGATCTTGAGAATATCCTTGAGGGTGATGAGGATTTATTAGATATTCAATCTCTTTTGAATGGTGATGAGGAAGGAGCACCTGAAGCTGCAGATATAGATGAATCTGCTGAAGGTGGCGGGGATGAAGCCGCTAGCAAACCTGAAAAAGGTGGTAAGAAAGAAAAAAAGAAAAAAGAAAAGAAAAAGAAAGAAAAAGGCGAAAAAAAGCCTAATCCGTTCTTGCAGAAGCTTGCTTTACTAATTTTTGGTGCTCCAGATGAAGATGAGATTGCCGAGATGGAAGCCGCAGAAGCAGCAAAAAATGCTCCAGCTGTGGAAATTACATATGATGAAGATGGAAATCCAATAATTCCAGAAGGCGGAATTCCTGAAGATCCAAAGGAAAAGAAAAAACGAGAAAAAGAAGAAAAAAAGGCTGCTAAGGAAGCTGCCAAAAAAGAAAAAGAAGCAGCAAAAAAAGAGAAAGATAAGGCTAAAAAAGAAAAACCAAAAAAGGAGCCTAAGCCTAAAAAAGAAAAGAAACCAAAAGAGCCAGATAATTCTCCAAAAATTCCTATTTCCATTATTGCAACATTTTTGGTATTATCTATATCAATAATTGGTGTAGTAATGGTTGGGATGCAATTTACTGGTCTGAAACGCCATATGGAACAGGCTCAAATTCTTTTTGATGAAGGCAACTATATAGCTGCTTATGAAAAAGTAAATGGCTATGATTTCAGAAATGATGAAAAGCTTGAATTATTAAGAAATCAGGCTAGAACACTTGCAGATCTACAACAATGTCAGGATGAATACACAGCATTCATGAGTGCTAAGTTATATAATTATGCACTGGATTCACTTCTTAAGGGCATTGGCCGTTATGAGAAATACAAGGATGATGCTGTTGAATATGGAATTGCAGATCAATATGATGCCTTCGGAAATCAGATTATTTCAGAGCTAAATGATTCATTTGGATTATCTGTTGATGAGGCAATGGCAATCTATAAACAGCCTAACAGACATTACTATACAATAGAACTTAGAAAGGTGCTGAGAGGCTTAGGGTTACCAGACACATGATAGCGATACTTGATTACGATGCAGGAAATATTAAAAGTGTAGAAAAAGCATTTGCAATCCTTGGTGAGGAAACTGTCCTCACCAGGGATTTTAGTGTGATTGAAAGAGCTGACCGGGTAGTGTTACCAGGGGTCGGCTCTTTTGCTGATGCAATGAACCATCTAAAAAAATATGAGTTGGATAAGGCCATTAAAGATTATGTTCAAAGTGATAGACCATTTTTAGGTATATGTCTTGGCCTTCAGCTATTATTTGATTCAAGTGAGGAATCAAAAGGCGTAGAGGGACTTCATCTTTTGGAAGGAAATATCATCAGAATTCCAGATGGTCCTGGAATTAAAGTCCCACATATTGGTTGGAATTCACTTGAATATCCTAATAAAGGTCGTCTATTTGAAGGAATAGATGAGGGGGCTTTTGTTTATTTTGTTCACTCGTACTATTTACAAGCAAAAAATCCTGAAATTGTTAAAGCAACAACAGAATATGGATGCAACATTCATGCTTCTGTGGAGCAAAATAATATTTTTGCATGTCAATTTCATCCAGAAAAGTCTTCAACTGTTGGGCTTAAAATTCTTGAAAATTTCGCGAAACTATAAGACCGGTTTTTAATAGGGGAAAATATATGTACACAAAAAGAATCATCCCTTGCCTGGATGTAAAAGACGGCAGAGTTGTTAAAGGTGTTAATTTTGTTGATTTGAAAGATGCAGGAGATCCAGTGGAAATTGCTGCAGCTTATGATAAAGCAGGAGCTGACGAAGTCGTATTTTTAGATATAACTGCATCCTCTGATCATAGAAATACAGTTGTTGACATGGTACGTAGAGTAGCTGAGCAAGTATTTATTCCATTTACTGTAGGCGGTGGCATTCGAACGGTAGATGATTTTAAGGCACTGCTCAGAGAGGGAGCAGATAAAATTTCTGTTAATTCTGCTGCAATTGATAATCCTAATCTGGTTTCTGAGGCAGCTGATAAGTTTGGAAGTCAATGTGTGGTTGTGGCGATTGATGCAAAAAAGCGTGCAGATGGTAGTGGCTTTAATATTTTCAAACATGGTGGAAGGCTTGATTGCAGTATAGATGCAGTTGAATGGGCAGTAAAAGTTGAAAAACTTGGTGCAGGCGAAATTCTTCTTACATCAATGGATCAAGATGGTACAAAGGCTGGATTTGATTTGGAATTAACAAAAGCAATTTCTGAGGCTGTAAATATCCCGGTTATTGCATCAGGAGGGGCTGGTACTATGGAACATTTTAAAGATGCTCTTACTGTTGGTGGGGCAGACGCCGCTTTGGCTGCCTCTTTATTTCACTATAAAGAGTTGGAGATAAATGACTTAAAACGTTATTTAAATCAGGAAGGAATTCCAGTTCGTCTTACAATTTAACAGAAATATCACAACTTTGGTGTATCATACTAGTAAGTATAAATATGAGACTAAACAAGGAACATGGATGTTCGTATGTTATATTCAAAGGAGTGATGTTTATGTCTTTAACTCTTAATTCATTTAACAATAATTCTATTTATTCATTATTCTCTAATAACACCGGGGCTAATTCAGCCTTTGGTGGTTTGGAGACATCCCTGACTAGTCTTTCACAAATTAAAAGTGGCACTTATGCAAAGCTTGTGAAATCTTATTATCAAAAATATGATTCTGAAGGTAACTTAAAATCGGATGGCGCAAGCAGTAAAGTAAAAGGCGACAAGGGGAATCTTAATGAAATCAGGAAAGATTCTTCAAGTCTAAGTCAGGCGGCAGATAAGCTTTTGGGTCGTGGTTCAAAGCTTTGGGATAAGGTTGAAACTAAAGCGGAGGATGGTACTATTACAAAGGATTATGACAGGGATGCAATTTATGGAGCAATAGATAATTTTGCAAAAGCCTATAATGACCTTGTTGATAGTGGTCAAAAGGCTGAATCAACAGGATTACTAAGTCAGGTTGCTTCAATGGTTACAATTTCTAATAAGACTGCAACTACACTTGGTAAGGCTGGAATTTCAATCGACAAGGATAATCATCTGAAAGTTGATGAGGATTTTTTAAAGAATAAAGCAAACATCACTTATGTTAAGGATTTGTTTAATGGAACAGGAAGTTTTGCATACCAGGTTGCAACTAAAGCCAGTATGGCAAATTCTTATGCAAGCACTGATTTGTCAAAACTTACAGGAAAAAAGTCATATACAAGCAGTGGCGGATTCTCACTTTCCTCAGATGATATTGTAAGAAAGTTCGATCAACAGACATAAGATATTTATATTTTAGAAAAATAATATATAGACTTGAATGGGTTCTTCGGTTATAATTTTGAGCGGAAATTGCATTATAAGGAGGAACCCATGGTAGTAAAATCTTTAGCAAGAGAATTATCAGAAACCAGTTATCCAGGCAGAGGCATTGTCATTGGTAAATCGTCAGATGGAACCAAGGCTGTCACTGCCTATTTTATTATGGGACGTTCTGAGAATTCTCGTAACAGAGTATTTGTTGAGGAAGGAGAAGGCATTCGTACAGAGGCATTTGATCCTTCAAAGCTTACTGACCCAAGTCTTATCATATATGCTCCGGTAAGAGTACTTGGCAATGACACAATTGTCACTAATGGTGATCAGACTGATACAATTTATGAGTTCATGAAAAAAGGCGAGACATTTGAACAGACACTTCGTAGACGTGAATTTGAGCCTGATGGTCCTAATTTCACACCTCGTATTTCAGGTCTTTTACACATTGAAGACGGGCAGTTTTGCTATACTATGTCTATTCTTAAATCTAGCATGGGTGATTCTGATTCATGTAATAGATACACCTTTGATTATTCTAATCCTAAGGCCGGTTCAGGTCGTTTTATTCACACTTATATGGGCGATGGAAATCCACTTCCTTCTTATGAAGGGGAGCCTACACCAATTGAAATATCTGGAAATATCGATGAATTTACCGATATGATATGGTCTAACCTTAATTCAGATAATAAGGTTTCTCTTTTTGTGCGTTACATTGATATCGCCACCGGCGCAAAAGAGACAAGAATTATTAATAAGAATTTCAAGTAATAGATGAGAGCGTAATCAGTAGATTAATTAGGAGGAGAATAATGAAAGAATTAGAATTAAAATATGGATGTAATCCAAACCAAAAGCCTAGTAGAATCTATATGGAAGATGGAGAGCTTCCAATTGAAGTTTTAAGTGGTAAACCAGGATATATTAATTTCCTTGATGCATTTAATGGATGGCAGCTTGTTTCAGAGCTTAAGAAAGCCACAGGTCTTGCAGCTGCAACATCTTTTAAGCATGTAAGTCCAGCTGGAGCAGCTGTAGGTCTTCCTCTTTCAGAAGTAGAAAGAAAAATTTATTGGTGTGATGATCTTGATATGGAGTTCACACCACTTGCAAATGCATATGCAAGAGCTAGAGGCGCAGATAGAATGTCATCTTTTGGTGATTTTATATCATTGTCAGATGTTTGCGATGTTGCGACAGCAAAGCTTATAAAGCGTGAGGTTTCAGATGGTGTAATCGCTCCTGGTTATGAGCCTGAAGCTCTTGAAATCCTTAAAGCAAAGAAAAATGGTAACTATGCTGTTATCAAAATAGATCCAAACTATGTTCCAAAACAGTTGGAGCGCAAGGAAGTGTTTGGAATTACATTTGAACAGGGCAGAAATGAATTGGTGATTAACGATGACTTTTTCTCTAATATTGTTACTGATAATAAAGATCTTACTGAACAAGCAAAGATAGATCTTGCTATTGCAATGATTACACTTAAGTATACACAATCAAATTCTGTTTGTTATGTAAAGGATGGACAGGCTATTGGTATTGGCGCAGGTCAGCAGTCTCGTATTCACTGTACTCGTCTTGCCGGTCAGAAGGCTGATAACTGGTGGCTTCGTCAGTCTCCAAAGGTTCTTAACCTTGATTTTGTTGATGGAATTAAGAGAGCTGATAGAGATAATGCAATCGATCTTTATATTGGTGACGAATTTGAAGATGTTATTGGAGATGATGTTTGGGCTAAGACATTCAAGACTCGCCCTTCAGAATTCACAAAAGCTGAGAAACGAGCTTGGCTTGATAAAATGACAGATGTAGCACTTGGAAGTGATGCATTCTTCCCATTTGGTGATAATATTGAGCGTGCACATAAGTCTGGTGTTAAGTATGTAGCTCAGCCAGGCGGCTCAGTACGTGATGACAATGTTATTGAGACATGCAACAAGTACGGAATGGTAATGTCATTTACTGGACTTCGTCTATTCCATCACTAATTATGCTTGATTCTCCGAAAATGCTTGAAAAATCAAATAATTCTGATATAATTTATGGTGTTATTGAAGAGAGCGACTTAAGAGAGAGCAATTTTTGCTCTCTCTTTGTTTTGTGAAAGGCTCTTCATTTTGAAAACTGAATAAGGAGGACATTTATGTCAAAACACACCGATTACGAAAAACGTACGGAAGAATTGATTACTCCTATTCTTGAGGAATTAGGCTTTGAACTTTACGACGTTGAATACGTCAAAGAAGGCACAGATTATTATCTTAGAGCCTACATCGACAAGGAAGGTGGAATCACAATTGATGATTGCGTAGACGTTAGTCGTCGCATGAACGAGTTACTTGACCAGGAGCCACAGATTGGTGGAGATGAAGGCTATATTTTTGAAGTTAGCTCCCCAGGTCTTGGGCGAATTCTTAAAAAAGACAAGCATTTTGAAAAAGCAATTGGACTTGATGTAGACATCAAAACCTACAAGCCAGTTAATGGTGCCAAGGAATTCACTGGAGCACTTAAGGCATTTGATAAGGATACTCTTACAATCGAGTTTGAAGATGGTACTGAAGTATTCAATAGATCTGATGTTGCACAGGTTAGATTATCAATAGATTTTTAGTTATCATAGGAGGAAATATGGCAGCAAATACAAATGATTTTTGGGATGCTCTTACAGATCTTGCAAAAGAAAAAAATATAAGCATGGAAGTTTTAATCGAAACTATCGAGAATTCACTTCTTATTGCTTGCAAGAACAATTACGGTAAGGCTGATAATGCTACAGTTGATATTGACAAGGAAACAGGTGAGTACCATGTATATCTTGCAAAGACAGTTGTAGATGAAGTAATGGATGATGTTGAGGAAATTTCTCTTGCAGATGCTCAGAATATCAGTGGAAAGCATCAGGTAGGCGATATTGTTCAAATCGAAGTTAAATCTAAAGATTTTGGTCGTATTGCAGCTACTGCAGCAAAGAATACTATAACACAGAAAATCCGCGAGGAAGAGCGCAAGGTTCTTTACGAGGAGTACTATGAGCTTCAGCACAAAGTTGTTACAGGTGTTGTTACTCGTTTTTCTGGAAACAATATCCATGTTAATCTTGGCAAGCTTGAGGGATTTCTTTCAGAAACTGAGCAGGTTAAGGGCGAGTACTACAAACCACAGGATAGAATCAAGGTATATATTGTTGAGGTAAAGACTTCAAACAAAGGACCACGTATTCTTGTTTCTCGTACACATCCAGAACTTGTTAAAAAGCTTTTCGAGGAAGAAGTTTCAGAAGTTAGAGATGGTATTGTAGAAATTAAGTCAATCTCACGTGAGGCAGGTAGCCGTACAAAGATTGCTGTTTGGTCAAATGATGAAGATGTTGATCCAGTAGGTGCATGTGTTGGACAGAACGGTGCACGTGTAAACGCAATTGTAAATGAACTTCGTGGTGAAAAGATTGATATTGTTGAGTGGGACGAGAACCCTGCTTACCTTATTGAAAACGCACTTTCACCTGCAAAGGTTGTTGCTGTTGTTGCTGATGCTGACGAGAAGAGCGCTCGTGTAGTTGTACCTGATTATCAGCTTTCACTTGCAATTGGTAAGGAAGGACAAAATGCTCGTCTTGCAGCAAGACTTACAGGCTTCAAAATCGATATCAAGAGTGAAACTCAGGCTAAGGAAGCTGGAGATTTCCTTGATTATGAAGAAGAGTATGAAGATGACGAGTACTACGATGATGAGGAGTACTACGATGAGGATGCCGAGTA
>CAMJBT010000094.1 GCA_946403965.1 uncultured Pseudobutyrivibrio sp.
TCTCTATTGGAATGGTAATATATCTTAGATTAGATATATCTTTTGCAGGGGTGATTTTGGCCTGTTGTTCCTTGGCCCAGAATTCGGCTTCCTGTTCTTCTTGTTTATGATCAAGGCTTTTTAGCCTGATTGATAGGATAATCAAAAATAGAATAAAAAACGGTAAAATAGGGAAGCCCATAGTGTCTCCTTTACTTACTGTAACTAAGAGGTATTTGATATGAAACGAAATAAAAAGCATCAGTTAATGGCCGGAATAGTATTGGTCGTTGTAGTGATTTGTATGGTATTTACCACACTCGCTGCTGCTTTAATTTAATTTTAAAGATACAAAAATAATCTGTCAATTTATAGAGGTAGATTTGTTATGAAAAATAAAAGTATTATTTCACTTATGATGGCCCTCAGTTTAACTGCGGGACTTTCTTCTAATTTTATTACAGCTTATGCACAGGAAGCTGCAGAGGAATCTTCTGATGAAGAGCTTCTTAATGAAGAGGCGGAGGCAGTAGAGGAAGCTGTCGAAACAGACGATAGAATTATTCCAAATGGAGTTAGTATTGCTGGAAATGACGTGTCTGGAAAGACCGTTACAGAGGCGGAGGATGTAATCAAAAATTATTATGCATCCTATAATGATATTAATTTTACACTATCAGCAAATGATCAGACAATTGCAGCTAAAGGTTCAGATCTTTGCATTGGAGCAAAGAATAGCGATGTATGTGAGAAAGCTGCTACATATGGCAGCTACGGAAATATTGGAGAGCGTTTCAAGGCTACCAAGGATATAGAGGAAGGTCGCACAAAGGATTTCACCCTTTCTCTTGGAGCAGATAAGGATGGCATTATAAGATATCTTACAAAAGCTTCAGAACAGGTAAATGACGAGGCCAGTGATGATTATCTTACTCGTGAAGATGGTCAGTTTGTATTCCATGAGGGTACATCAGGTGTGGTTGTTCAGATAGAGGAGTCAGCAGCTATTCTTGTAAACTTTATCGAAAACCAGTGGGATGGTAATGATGCAGCGGTTGATCTTGCCACTGAAGTGAAGGAGCCTAGAGGAAGCAAGGAAGAGCTTGCAGAAATAAAAGATTTACTTGGTTCATTCTCCACAGACTACAGCTCGTCATCGGCAGCACGAAAGAACAATGTGGCAAACGGTGTTGGATTCATCAACGGAACAATCCTTTATCCAGGAGATGAGTTTTCTGTATTGAACACCATCACTCCTTTCTCAGCAGAGAATGGATATATGCTTGCTGGTTCCTACGAAAATGGTACAACTGTTGAGACTTACGGGGGTGGTATCTGTCAGGTATCTACAACCCTTTATGGCGCAGTTCGTGAAGCAGAGCTTGGTGTGGTTACCAGAAGTGCTCATTCAATGATTGTTACATATGTAAAGCCTTCAATGGATGCAGCTATATCTGAGTCTGGTGGCAAGGATTTCCAAATTAAAAACAACAAAAATTATCCAATATATATAGAAGGATATTGTGATGGAAGTAATGCTTACTTCAATATCTACGGTAAGGAAGAGGACGACGCAGGTCATTCTGTTGATTATGAAACAGAAATCACCGGTGTCAACGTTCAGAACACAACCTGGGTTGCTGACCCTAACGTGCCTCTTGGCAAGATGACAACCACTGTTAGTGGTCACACAGGATACACAGCTCGTCTTTGGAAAGTTACATACGAAAATGGTGAAGAGGTAGGTCGAGAGGTATACAATAACAGTAAATATAATCCTTCAAATAGAAATGTTACTATAGGAATTGCATCAGAAGATCCAAATCTTTCTTATGCAATGCTTCAGGCGGTTGCAACACAGGACCCTGCTACTATAGCAAATGCAATTGCCACTTATGCACCTGGGGTTGCAAACTCCACACCATTCACAATTACACCAAAGTATCAGGTGACAAATCCTGCGCCTAGCACTGACACTACAAACTCAGCGCCAGCCACAGAGGCTCCAGCAACAGAAGCCCCTGCTACACAGGATCCAGGAGCAATCTAAAGAATTTAGAGTTTCATTTATAAAAAGGCATAAATATGGAAATTGGAAAGTTACCAGAGAGCGTACTTAAGCGCTCTGTTATAAAAAAATTACATGTTGTTAGGCCCGAAGTTACCAGTGGTCCAAACGTAGGGGAGGATTGCGCTACAGTTGCTTTAGGTCCTGATGAGGAAATGGTTTTATCTACAGACCCAATTACAGGGACAGCCTCAGATATTGGAGAACTTGCTGTGACAATTTCAGTGAATGATCTGGCATCCGCAGGAGCAGAGCCTATTGGTATCCTTCTTACAGTGCTTCTTACACCACGAATGAGGGAGGCCAAGCTAAAGGCTATAATGGAGCAGGTAGATGCTGCTTGCAAGCGCTACAATGTGCAGGTTATTGGAGGTCACACAGAAGTGACAGCTGCAGTTAATCAGCCTCTTATATCTGTTACAGCTGTTGGAAAGGTCAAAAAGGGGCATATGGTTTCAACTGGAGGGGCGAAGCCTGATATGGATTTGGTCCTTACAAAGTGGATTGGTTTGGAAGGCACATCCATCATAGCAAAAGATCATGAAGAGCAGCTTCTTACAAGATTACCGCAGTCACTGATTAACACAGCACAAGGCTTTGATCAATATTTAAGTGTTCTTCCAGAAAGCAGAATCGCTGTAGAGCACGGTGTTGCAGCCATGCATGACGTGACAGAAGGTGGCATCTTTGGAGCACTATGGGAAATGGGAGAGGCGTCAGGTGTTGGTCTTGACGTTGATTTAAAAGCAATTCCTGTGAAACAGGAGACCATAGAAGTTTGCGAATATTTCGGAATTAATCCTTATGAGCTTATTTCATCAGGTGCGATGCTTATTGCAACAAATGATGGAAATGGCCTTGTTAGAAAGCTTTCGGATGCTGGGGTAGCATCCGCCATTATCGGGAAGACCAACTCTTCGAACGACCGTCGCATCGTAAGCGGCGATGAGGTGCGCTTCCTTGAACCACCTAAAACTGATGCTTTATACAACATAGGACAATAAATATAAAAAGGGGTAATTATGATGAGAGAGAAGATTTTAACTTATATTGAACATAACAGCAGAATTGATCTTGAAGATTTAGCTATGATGCTTGGCACAGACCAGGCTACAATAGTAAACGAGCTGGAAGCAATGGAAAATGAGCATGTAATCTGCGGATATCCTACACTTATCAATTGGGAAAAGGCTAGTGTAGAAAAGGTTTCAGCACTTATTGAAGTTCGTGTTACACCTCAGAGAGGAATGGGCTTTGACAAAGTTGCAGAACGTATTTACAACTATCCAGAGGTTGATGCTGTTTATCTTATATCAGGAAGCTATGATTTCATGGTTTCTATTGAAGGACATACACTTAGAGAGGTAGCAGATTTTGTTTCTGCAAAGCTTTCTCCACTTGACTCAGTGCTTTCTACACAGACCAACTTTGTATTAAAGAAATACAAGGATCACGGAATTATCATGGCAGAAAAGCATGTTGATGAGAGGGAGAAGGTGAGCTTATGAGAAACCCTCTAAATAAAACTATTACAGAAATAAAGCCTTCGGGTATCCGAAAGTTTTTTGATATTGTTGCAGAAATGCCAGATGCTATTTCACTCGGTGTTGGTGAGCCAGATTTCGATACACCATGGAAGGTAAGAGATGAGGCTATATATTCTCTTGAAAGAGGTCGAACATTCTACACATCAAATTCTGGTTTGAAAGAGCTTAGAGTAGAAATAGCAGATTTTTTGAATCGCCATTACGGTTTAAATTATGATCCAATTACAGAAATGCTTATGACTGTTGGTGGCTCTGAGGGTATAGATGTGGCACTTCGTGCCATGCTTGATCCAGGGGATGAGGTGCTTATTCCTCAGCCAAGCTATGTTTCTTATGAGCCATGTACAATTCTTGCTGGTGGTGTTCCAGTAGCTATCAATCTTAAAGAGGAAAATGAATTCCGTCTTAAGCCAGAGGAATTGGAGGCTGCTATCACGGACAAGACAAAAATCCTTATTATGCCATTTCCTAACAATCCAACAGGGGCTGTTATGGAAAAAGCAGATTTGGAGCCAATTGTAGAACTTGTAAAAAAATATGATTTATTTGTTCTTACAGACGAAATCTACGGTGAACTGACTTATACAGGCCAGGGACATGTTTCCATAGCAGCATTCCCAGAAATGAAAGAACGCACTATCTATATCAATGGCTTTTCAAAGAGTCATGCCATGACAGGCTGGCGTTTGGGATATGTCTGTGCGCCAAAAGAAATTATTCAGCAGATGACAAAGATTCATCAGTTTGCTATAATGTGTGCTCCAACCACAAGCCAATATGCTGCAGTTACAGCTATTCGCGATTGTGATGAAGATGTTGCAAACATGCGTGAAGAGTATAATGATCGTCGACGTTATTTGCTTAATCGCTTTAAGAAAATGGGAATTAAGTGTTTCGAGCCATATGGCGCTTTCTACATTTTCCCTTCTATAGCAGAGTTTGGAATGAGCTCTGAGGAATTTTGTACACGACTCCTCAAGGAAAAAGAGGTAGCAGTAGTTCCAGGTACAGCTTTTGGTGATTCAGGTGAGGGCAATGTGCGTATTTCTTATGCATACTCACTAGAAGCATTGAAAAAGGCCATGGATCGTATCGAAGAATTCATAAACGAACTACGAGCTTAGGTTGAGTTCAAAATCCTACAGCGAATTAATAATAGAAAGAGTAAGCTGGTAGGAAACAAGCTATTAGATTTTTAAAGCGAAGCCATCTTCTACTTAGCATTGAAATACTAATGCTTGTGGCTATATCCAGCGTAGGTTTTAGATATGTTAAATATTGTATTACATGAGCCAGAAATTCCAGCCAACACTGGTAATATTGGCCGAACATGCTGCGCTACAGGTACTCGTCTTCATTTGATAGAGCCTCTTGGTTTTGTACTTACTGACAAAACTGTAAAACGTGCCGGCATGGATTACTGGGATAGGCTTGAAGTGTTCCGCTATGATGATTGGGATGATTTCAAGGCCAAAAATCCAGATGCAAAGATTTATATGGCCACAACCAAGGCCAAGCGTACTCATACTGAGGTTAATTACGAACCAGACTGCTACATAATGTTCGGCAAGGAATCCGCAGGAATCCCAGAGGAAATTCTTGTAGACAATGAGGAGAATTGTGTTCGTATTCCGATGGGACATGATATACGCTCACTTAATTTATCAAATTCAGTTGCTATCATTTTGTATGAAGCACTGAGACAAAATGACTTCCTCGGACTTGAGACCGAGGGTAATTTACATAGACTCAACTGGAAAGAATAAAAGGAATAGTGGGTACCAATGTCAATTATCAAATCAAAAAATTTAGTACATGAATATATAAGACGTGATGAAGAGGGAAACGTGGAGAGCATCCAGGTTGCCCTTGATCACGTCAATCTTAATGTAGAACCAGGACAGTTCATTTCAATTCTTGGACACAACGGTTCTGGAAAGTCTACATTCGCAAAGCATATCAACGCCCTTCTTACACCTTCTGAGGGAACACTTATTGTTGATGGTATGAATACATCAGATGATGAGTTTACCTTTGCGGTCAGACAGACTGCCGGAATGGTTTTCCAAAATCCAGACAATCAAATAATAGCATCAGTAGTGGATGAGGATGTGGCATTTGGCCCGGAGAATATAGGTGTTCCTACTCAGGAGATTTTGAAACGAGTTGAGAAGTCTCTTAAAATGGTAGGAATGTATAAATACAAGAATCATTCGCCAAATAAATTGTCAGGTGGACAGAAACAACGTGTTGCTATCGCCGGGGTTATGGCTATGGAGCCAAAGTGCATTATTTTGGACGAGCCAACAGCCATGCTTGATCCAGATGGTAGAAAGGACGTACTTCAAGCTGTACACACCTTGAACAAAGAAAAGGGAATTACTGTTATTCTTATCACCCATTATATGGAAGAGGTAGTTGATTCTGACTACGTTTTTGTCATGGAAAAGGGAAAAGTTTTCATGGAAGGAAAGCCTCGTGAAATCTTTAAAGATGTAGAGCTTTTAAAAGCTCACAGTCTTGACGTTCCACAGGTCACTCAGCTTGCTTATGAGCTAAGACAGGCAGGTGTGCCACTTCCTGAATGTGTTCTTACCAGAGAAGAGCTTATAGATGAATTAAAGGCAGCTAAGGCAAGCGGTTTTACTCCGAACCTGTCTTCACTTGTTGAGATGGAAGCTGAAAATAATCATTTTACTGGTTCAGGAAATAGTGATACTTCGAAAGAAAATGTATTGATACTTGACCATGTATCCTACAAATACAGTCCAAACACAGCCTATGAGGTGAAAGCTCTTGATGATGTTAGCCTCTCTATAAAAGAAGGTGAGTTTATTGGAGTTATTGGTCACACAGGTAGTGGTAAGTCTACACTTGTGCAGCATTTGAATGGATTGATAAAGTCCACAGATGGTGTTATTTATTATCGTGGTCAAGATATATACGATAAAGACTATGACATAAAGGAACTTCGCACTCAAGTAGGTATAGTTTTTCAGTATCCTGAACATCAGCTTTTTGAGACTACGGTATTCAAGGATGTTCAGTTTGGACCAAAGAATCAAGGCTTGGATGAAAAGGAACAAATTAAAAGAGCCTATGAAGCTCTTGGTTTGGTTGGCCTTCCAGAAGAATTTTATCTGGCTTCACCATTTGAACTTTCAGGTGGACAAAAACGTCGTGCTGCAATAGCAGGAGTTATTGCTATGAAACCGGCAGTTATTATTTTGGATGAACCTACTGCAGGTCTGGATCCAAAGGGTAGAGATGATATTCTTGGAATGATTACAGAAATGCATAGAAAGCGGGGGGATACTGTTATTTTGGTATCTCATTCGATGGAGGATGTGGCCAATTATGTCGATCGTATTATCGTAATGGATGCAGGAAAGCCAGCATTCGACGGCACTCCAAAGCAGGTGTTCGCTCATTATAAGGAGCTTGAGAAAATGGGACTTGCAGCACCTCAAGTTACCTATGTAATGAATGATTTGAAAAATGAAGGAATGAATGTGGATGCAAGTGCCACTACTGTAGAGGCGGCTAAAGCTTCGATTCTAAAAGCCTTTAACTAAGAAGAGGAAAAACATGCTTAGAGATATAACTTTAGGACAATATTATCCAGCAGAGTCTGTGCTTCACTCATTGGATCCCCGAGTGAAGCTGTTTTCTACGTTGGTTTTTATAATCACTTTATTCTCTGCAAATAACGTGATATTATTTGGATTCGTACTTATCACCCTGGTGGGAATTATTAAAATGAGTCATGTGCCATTTTCGTTTATGGTAAAGGGCCTTCGCTCAATTGTTATGCTTCTTATTATTGCAGGTCTTTTCAATCTTTTTTTGACGCCAGGAAGGGAATTGGTTTCATTTTGGATTTTTTCAATTTCGGATGTAGGTCTTAAAAATGCAGTACTAATGACAAGCCGTATGATTCTTCTCATCATTGGTACATCTATTATGACTTTGACTACTACACCAAATCAGCTTACAGACGGTTTGGAAAAATCCTTGGGATTTATGAAAAGATTTGGAGTTCCAGTGCATGAGATTTCCATGATGATGTCAATAGCATTGAGATTTATTCCAATCCTTATTGAAGAGACAGACAAAATAATGAAAGCACAGATGGCCAGAGGAGCAGATTTTGAGTCAGGCGGTCTTATAAAAAAAGCAAAGAATATGGTACCACTTCTAGTACCATTATTTGTTTCTGCTTTTAGACGAGCTAATGATTTATCCTTCGCTATGGAAGCTAGATGCTACAACGGAGGAGAGGGAAGAACAAAAATGCGCCCTCTTACATACAGTTCGCTTGATCAGCGTGCTTATATTTGTATTGGAATTTTTATAGTAGTTTTTTATGCAGCAAAGGTAATTTTATAATATGCGAGTAATGATAGTTGTTGCCTATGATGGTAGCGGATATAGCGGCTGGCAAATACAGCCAAACGGAATAACAATAGAACAGAAGCTTAATGAGGCTCTTACAGATCTTTTGCAGGAGCCTATTTCTATAATTGGGGCAAGTCGTACTGACGCAGGCGTGCATTCACTCGGAAATGTAGCGGTGTTTGATACAAATTCCAGAATGCCGGCTGATAAAATCAGCTTTGCTTTAAATCAGAGACTTCCTGACGATATCGTAGTTCAGTATTCTTGCCAGGTAGAGGATGACTTTCATCCTAGATATGCACCTTGTCGAAAGACCTATGAGTACAAGATTTTGAACCGAAAGATGCCAGATCCAACCAAACGAAAGGATACATTCCATTATTACTATGATTTGGATGTGGACAAGATGAATGAAGCGGCAGCATATCTTATTGGACAACACGACTTCACATCATTTTCTTCAGTGAAAGCACAGGTCAAATCTCGTGTACGCACAATCTATACCGCAAAGGTTTATAAAGAGGATGATGTAATACATATTAGACTTACTGGGGATGGATTCTTATACAACATGGTTCGTATTATTGCTGGTACACTTATTAAAGTTGGAGCAGGGGAAATGGAGCCAATGTATATGCTTGAAATTTTCCGTGGACGAAATCGCGAGCTTGCAGGACCTACAGCACCAGCTCATGGCCTCACTATGCTTGGGATAGAATACGACATTTAGACGGTAAAAATAGTGTTGACTTAGGCTGAAATGCATTGTATAATGTAACGGCTGATGTAGTGAGAAGACTTGATTCCATTAGCCCGGAGTTAGGTTTTACTATAACTTTTCCGAGACAGTGCCCGGACATCACTTTCTTGGAGCTTTTTTAAGATTTATTTAAGGAGGAATTCTCAATGAATACTTATATGCCAAACCCATCTCAGATTGAGAGAAAATGGTATGTAGTTGATGCAGAGGGACAGACACTTGGTCGTCTTTGTGCTGAAGTTGCAAAGGTTTTAAGAGGTAAAAATAAGCCAGTCTTCACTCCACACGCTGATTGTGGTGACTATGTTATCGTAGTTAATGCAGAGAAGATTAAGGTTACAGGTAAGAAGCTTGATCAGAAGATCTACTATCACCACTCAGACTATGTTGGTGGTATGAAGGAGACAACTCTTCGTGAGATGCTCAACACACACCCTGACAGAGTTATCGAGCACGCTGTAAAGGGCATGCTTCCAAAGGGACCACTTGGTCGTCAGATGTACACAAAGCTTTTCGTTTACGCTGGACCAGATCACAAGCAGCAGGCACAGAAGCCAGAAGTGCTTACATTTTAATAGGAGGTAGATCATGGCTAATACAACAAAGTATTATGGAACTGGTAGAAGAAAGTCTTCTGTAGCTAGAGTATATCTCGTACCTGGCACAGGCAAGATTACAATAAATAAGAGAGATATCGACGAGTACCTTGGTCTTGAGACATTAAAGGTAGTTGTTCGTCAGCCACTTGTAGCTACAAACACTGTAGAGAAGTTTGACGTTATCGTTAACGTTAAGGGTGGCGGATACACTGGCCAGGCTGGTGCTATCAGACACGGTATCTCACGTGCACTCCTTGAGGTAGATGCTGAGTACAGACCTACACTTAAGGCTGCAGGATTCCTTACAAGAGATCCTCGTATGAAGGAGCGTAAGAAGTACGGCTTAAAGGCTGCTCGTCGCGCACCTCAGTTCTCAAAGAGATAATCTTTCGAGATTCAAAAAGAATTTACAAACCTCAGAAACTCAGTGT
>CAMJBT010000095.1 GCA_946403965.1 uncultured Pseudobutyrivibrio sp.
TAGAGAACATACCCTTCTTCATCTCTCCGCCGTACCATGTGTTGATGATAACCTGCTCGCGAGATGTAATATTGAAAGCTACACAAGTCTCAGAATTAAGACCGAGCTCCTTAAAGTTTTCAACCTTAGCCTTTGAAGCATTGTAAACTACGAAGTCTGGCTCGAAGTTCTCAAGCTCTTCTGCTGTAGGCTTAATAAACATATTTTCAACAAAGTGAGCCTGCCAAGCAACCTCTACGATGAAACGAACTGCCATACGGCTATCCTTGTTAGCACCGCAGAATGCATCTACTACATAAAGATCTTTATTAGAAAGCTCTTTCTTAGCGATTTCCTTAACTGCTGCCCATGTTTCTTCGCTCATTCTGTGGTTATCATTTGGGTACTCCTCAGAAGTCCACCATACAGTGTTCTCAGAGTTCTTATCAACAACGATAAACTTATCCTTAGGTGAACGACCTGTATAGATACCTGTCATAACATTAACAGCACCAAGCTCTGTCTCTTTACCTTTCTCATAACCATCTAATGAAGGATTCATCTCTGCCTTGTAGAGATCCTCATAAGAAGGATTATGCACAATACTAGTTGTTCCTGTGATGCCATACTTTGTTAAATCAACATTAGCCATCTGTCTTACCTCTTCTTTCTAAAAAATATTTTAGCTAACCCCGTAAATACAAGAGTTATTAACTAATTTTCGCTAAATATCATTCTATCCAATCAGTTTTTTATTGTCAATTAATTCACAGATTTTTTGTCTTAGGATTTGTACAATTTTGTTCAACATTTTTAAGCAATTTGCCAAGTCTTAAATTTTTCTAAAAATTCACATTTTTTCTTGAAAAATATATATAAGAAATGTCACAATTATCCTTGTGTAGTTTGACTAAATTGTGGTAGTATACATTAAATCGCGATTTAGCGTGCTAAAGTACGAAAGGAGGACAATGTACTAGATGGTTAACGAAAATTATTGCGAGATGACACCAGAAGTTGAAAAGCTTGCTGAGCTCTCCAAGAAATCCTCTTATATAGACCCTGAATTGTACACCACTTACGATGTTAAGCGTGGTCTTCGAGATCTTAATGGTAAGGGTGTTTTAGTCGGTATCACAGAGATTTCCGAGGTTAACTCAAAGAAATTTGTTGATGGCAAGGAGGTTCCTTGCGATGGTCAACTTTTCTATAGAGGTTACAATGTCAGAGATTTAGTTAAAAATCTTCCTCAGGAGCAGCATTTTGGTTTTGAGGAATGTGCTTATCTTCTTTTATTTGGTTCCCTTCCAACAAAGGACCAGCTTGAAGAATTTAAGAAAATACTTGCAGAATATCGCTCTCTTCCACAGAATTTTGTCCGCGATATGATTATGAAGAGCCCATCTAAGGATATGATGAACTCACTTGCTCGTTCAGTCCTTGCTCTTTATTCATATGATGATTATGCTGATGACACTTCTGAAGCAAATGTATTGAGACAATGTCTCCAGCTGATTGCTAATTTCCCACTGCTTTCAGTATATAGCTTCGCAGCTTACGATTATTACTACAACGAAAATTCACTTATCATTCATCAGCCACGGCCTGACTACTCTACAGCAGAAAACATACTGCACTGTCTCAGACCTGACAGCAAGTTTACTCCACTTGAAGCAAAGCTTCTTGATGTTGCTCTTATTCTTCATATGGAGCATGGCGGTGGTAATAACTCCACATTTACAACTCACCTGGTATCATCATCAGGTACAGATACATACGCTGCTATCTCAGCTGCTCTTGGTTCTCTTAAGGGGCCAAAACATGGTGGTGCCAACATCAAAGTTGTAAAAATGTTTGAAGACATGAAGGCTCATCTCAAAGATTGGGAAGATGAAGAAGAAGTTGGAAATTATCTTCGTGCATTGCTTCACGGCGAAGCCTTCGATAAAGCTGGACTTATTTATGGTATGGGACATGCTATTTATTCTGTTTCAGATCCACGTGCCCTTACATTCCATTCATTCGTTGAAGATTTAGCTGTAGAAAAAGGAATGGAGAAAGAATACCAGCTCTATGAGTTAGTTGCAAAACTTGCTCCAAAGATTATTACTGAAGAAAGAAAGATTTACAAAGGTGTTTCACCAAACGTGGATTTCTATTCTGGCTTCGTATATCAGATGCTTGGCATTCCTAGTGAGCTCTTCACTCCTATTTTTGCCATTGCTCGTATAGCAGGTTGGAGTGCACACCGTATGGAAGAAATCTGTCACAAGGGCAAGATCATGCGTCCTGCATACATGACAGTATGCCAGCACAAGAAATATATTCCAATCGAAGATCGTAAAGTAGATTAAACAAAAAGAACCGGATTTTTTTCTCCGGTTCTTTCTTTATTCTTATTCCTCTTCTACAAATGGATTGATAACAATCTCAAACCAAAATGTAGCTCCGGTACCTGGTATAGATGAAACACCGTATTTAGCTCCATGGAGCTCAAGAACATTTTTTACAATAGAAAGTCCCAATCCGGTACCTTGTATTGCTCTTTTGTGAGCAGCAGAATCTTTATAATATCTATCCCAAACATAAGGAATATCTTCTTGTTTCACACCTTGACCAGTATCCTTCACTTCCAGTCGTAAAGTATTATCTTGCACCTTTTGAATAACTGTTACCTTTTTGTCATCGCCAGTGTAATTAATAGCATTGTTCACCAGGTTATAAAGTACCTGATACATTTTCTGCTCATCCGCATATACGATAACTTCATCGTCATAAACAAAGTCTATAGTATATCCCTCAACCTCTCTCAGCTTGTTGTAGCGTTCTAAGACATGACGTACACTAGCTGTAAAGTTGTACTCTTCAGGCTGTATTGAAATAGTACCAGCCTTTAGCTTTGAAATATCAAGCATATCATTTACAAGACCAGACAGGCGCTCAGTCTCATCGATAATCACTTGAACATTTTCAGGTGTATTTTCGCCAGGGATATCACGCATTACCTCAGCATATCCTTTTATCATTGTAAGAGGTGTTCTAAGATCGTGAGAAACGTTTGCTATCAACTCCTTTTGAAAGCTGTCTGCCTTTCCAAGTTCAGAAGCTGCATAGTTTAATGTTTTAGATAACTGTGCCACCTCCATATAATCCTTAGAGTTGAATTTGACAGAGTAATCACCTGTAGCAAGTTTTTTTGCCCCGTCGTTTATGCTGATAACAGAACGGGACAAACTCCTTGAGAATGTAACTGCCAAAATAAATGCAATTACTATCAGAATTATAGAAATAATTCCCAGCTGATATTTTAATGTTGAAACAGTGGCATCAACTGGCGTGAGCACCGAATTAATCATGACTACCTGTTCTGTCCCACCGTTGTTTATAATCCTTACATAAACAACTGACTCTGCCATATCATTACCGATATTTTGTCTAAATTGGCTTATATCATCCTTTTCTGGAGGAATGGTGTATGGAATTTTACCTTTACCCCCCTCTTGATTTTCGACTTCTGATTGGGAATCTGCTTCATCACCAGTGCTCTCTTCCTCTCCTGTTTCTTCTTGAGACTCTGGCGGTGTTTCTGCATCCCCAGGATTTCTGACTGCCACTTTTTTTTGCATCTGACTTCCTTTAAATTCAATAACAGCTTCCCCATCATTTTTAAGTGCTTGATTGTAAAACAATGAAAACAGAAATGGTGGAAGTGATGACATTTGTGAATTAGGAATATACTCCGCATTGTAGATAGGACTACCATCGGTGTTTGTAATATAAATTCCTAAATTATGCCCGGCAGCAAGATTTTCGATCTGTGTAGAACAGTCCTCATCATTTGATAATAGAATACTCTCTACAGAATTCAAAACCCGCTCAGTCTCCTGACGTTTTATCATCTTGTAGAAATCCTTCAGATAAACAATCTGAAAAAACCATAGTACTGAAAGCAGTACTATGGTAAAAATCAAAAATATAGAAAAAGTTTTCCATTTAATACTAATGTTACTTTTATTCAAAAAAAATCCTCCAAAGAGTATCCTCTTTAAGCTTCGAACCTGTAGCCTACACCACGCAATGTAATAAGGAGCTTGCGGTACTCTCCCAAGCTGTTTCGCAAAAGTTTGATGTGAGTATCTAATGTTCTATCGTCGCCATAATAGTCATAGCCCCACACTTCTGTAATAAGTTTTTCTCTTTCAAGAGCAATATTTCTATTACGAACAAGATAGAATAAAAGCTCATATTCTTTTGGAGACATTTCAATTCTTTTTCCATCTATGGAAACTGTTCTGGCAGTAAAGTTTATTTCGAGCCCCTCATATTTGAAAATATCTGCCTCTGATGTTTCAGTCTTGCTACGACTGGTAACCACCTTCACTCGCATCATCAGCTCCTTCGGAGAAAATGGTTTCACTACATAATCATCTACGCCAGCCTCAAACCCATGAATTCGATCATATTCTTCGCCTCTGGCAGAAAGCATAATAACAGGAACATCCTTTATCTTTTTTATTTCACTACAAGCAGAAAAACCATCCAATTCCGGCATCATAACATCCATAATAATGACGTCGTAATCGCCACCGGATTTTACCTTTTGGATAGCATCCATTCCATTGCAGGCCTCTGACACCTCGTAGCCTTCAAACTCTCCGTATTTACGAATTATAGAACGAATCTTTTCCTCATCATCTACTACCAAAATCTTTTTCATGGTCGCCTCCTAATTTTAATTAATAGTTTCTCAGATTTATGTGAAGACCAAGTGAATTTTAGCTTAGTATTTAATGAATTGCTTTTTTGCCTTGTGAATAAAATAAGAGAAAACACCCCAAACGATTACAAATGCAATCAGAAAGCCTACATTAACTGGCTTTGGAAATGCAACAACATTTGTATCATTTAAAAGGCCCTGTACGCCAAAGATAACACAGAACGCTCCAAAGATAGCACATTTTGGCATTAAGTATTTTGATAATCCACTGATATCACTACAACGAGTAAGCTCATCCGCTGTAATCATCATTGGGTCAACCTCTCCCTTTTTGGAGCTTTTAATACCGGTGAATATCAAATATAATCCCAAAACACCAATAATCACGTCAAAAACTGTAAAGAAATTCATGCTCATTAAAATTAGTCCTCCAATAACTATATATTCTCTGATTAATTGGTATAACAACTAACCAAGCTCGTAGATATAATTATAGCCAACATGAGTATTTATTTCTATCAATTCTTATCACGCAATATTAAACAATATAACGCAGTTCATTGAATTTTCAGATATATTGGTTTGAATAATAAGAATTGTTATTGTATTATTAAACTATAATATGCAGGAGGATTTGGCTTTATGGACATAACAAATAAGAAAATATTAGTTTGCGATGATTCCATTCTCGCCCGCAAGCAGTTAATGGATGCGGTAAAAGAGGTTGCTGACGGTGGAACTTTTATAGAAGGTGTTAACGGTCAGGATGCTGTGGATAAGTATAAAGCTGAAAAGCCGGACATAGTTTTCATGGATATAGTTATGCCTGAAAAAGACGGAACTACCGCTCTTGCTGAGATAAAAGAATTTGATAATGATGCTGTTATCATAATTGTATCCTCAGTTGGTACACAGGAGCAGCTGAAAAAAGCTATTCAACTGGGTGCAAAGGATTTCATCCAGAAACCTTTTGAGAAAAATCAGATTAAGGAAATTATTGAACTTCGACTTGGAGGAAAGTAATATATGTATACTCAGTTCTTAGGAAACTATCTGCTCCAACAGGGGTTAGTGACACAAGACCAATTATTCAATGCAATGTCTCGACTGTCACAAACTCATATCAAGCTTGGTACAATTGCCATTCACGAGGGTCTTATGACTGCCAACGAAGTAGATGAGTGTCTCTATGTACAAACACGTGAAGATAAACGCTTTGGTGAAATCGCAGTAGAAAGAGGATACCTTCTAGAAGATCAGGTGAGCGAACTTTTATCTATGCAGACTCCGGAGTTTCTTCTTTTGGGACAAAATCTTGTAGAAGATGGAATTTTTTCTTATGAAGAGCTTGAACGTGTCATGTTCGACTACAAAAGTGACACCGAGCTTTATGACCTCAGTCTCGATGTTGAAAATCAAGATGCGGTTGAAAATATAATCTCCAAGTTCTTTGTCATGGCTGAACTTCAGCCAAATGATTTGAATGTAATGTATCTGGAGCTGATGTTTAACAGCTTAATCCGATTTATAGGAGAAGATTTTACTCCACTTACCCCCATGGTCTTGGATGAATTTCCAATCACCTTTGGCGTCACCCAAATGGTTGTAGGTGACCATGAATTTGAAACTCATATCGACTGTGACCGAGAAACTGCTATTGCATTTTCATCACGATATGCAAAAGAAGATTTTGGCGAATTCAATGAATACATAGTAGCTGCCCTTGAAGATTTCCTGAATCTCCATAACGGACTTTTCATCGTAAATGTTTCAAATCAGCTATCAAAGGATATCTCACTATCTCCTCCATACATCACCGAGGAAGGTGTGATTTCCGGTCCAAACAAATGTGTAGACTTTCCTGTAGCCTATCCATTTGGTACTGTCCACCTTATTGTAGCATTTTAATATCAAAACAGTTAAGAGCCCCTAAAAAATAGGGGCTCTTTTAAAACGCAATATTTAAATTTTAAATTCCAAGGAAGCGCTTAACTTCTGCGCACATATCATTCACTTCTACAACTGTATCGTGACGTACAGGCGCTGTACGAATTTCTTCAATAGCATTTGGAACTGATACCTGGCCAAGCTCTGAAAGCTTATCAACAAGTACAAAATCTTCTTCCTTTTCATATGCTGGATTGATGGAACCCATTACGGCACGAGTGAACTTAAATGGGCTGGCTGTAGACGCAATAACTGTAGTCTTATCGTCCCCTGTAGCCTTTTTATATTTGCCATAAACAGATGCAGCAACACCTGTGTGAGTATCAATAATATAACCTGTATCCTCATAGATGTCTTTGATTGCCATTCCTGTTTCAAGCTCTGATGCATAGTTGCCATAGAAGGAATCAAGCTTTGCCTTCATATCAGCTGTGATTTCGTATTTTCCTGTAGTCCTTAAACCTTCCATAAGCTCAGAGTTCTTTGCTGCATCATCACCTGCAATGTGATAAATCAATCTCTCAAGATTGCTTGAGATAAGAATATCCATTGAAGGAGAGTTTGTAAGGATGAATTCACGATTCTTGTTGTACTCTCCTGTTGTAAAGAAATCATAAAGAACCTTGTTTTCATTTGATGCACAGATAAGTTTATCAATTGGAAGTCCCATATTCTTTGCATAATATGCAGCAAGAATGTTTCCGAAATTACCAGTAGGAACAACCACATTGATTGTATCGCCTGATTTGATTTCCTCTTCCTTTAAAAGCTTTGC
This sequence comes from uncultured Pseudobutyrivibrio sp., assembly GCA_946403965.1. Classification (GTDB taxonomy): domain Bacteria; phylum Bacillota; class Clostridia; order Lachnospirales; family Lachnospiraceae; genus Pseudobutyrivibrio. The sequence continues at coordinate 7,419 of CAMJBT010000095.1, forward strand.
ATACGCATATACGTAGTAAGCAATCTGTGGAACAAGACGACCAATATTAATAGAATTAGCAGATGAGAACTGGTATCCTGCTGCATCTAGCTCTGCTGCAAGTGCCTTGTCATTAAACATTTCTTTAACACCTGTCTGGGCCTGATCAAAGTTTCCTTTGATACCTACAACGTGTGTATTGTCACCCTTCTGTGTAACCATCTGACGTTCCTGTATTGCTGATACGCCGTTCTTAGGATAGAATACAACGATTTTAGTACCCTCAACATCAGCAAAACCTGCAAGTGCAGCCTTTCCTGTATCACCTGATGTAGCTGTAAGGATAACTATGTCATTCTTGATATTATTTTTACGAGCGGAAGTAATCATAAGATGTGGCAAAATTGAAAGGGCCATATCTTTAAATGCGATTGTAGCTCCATGGAAAAGCTCAAGATAATAAGCACCATCTGCATATACAAGTGGAGCGATTTCTTCTGTATCAAACTTGCTGTCGTATGCGCTGTTAATACAATGCTTAAGCTCGTCCTCAGTAAAGTCAGAAAGGAACAGCTTAAGAACCTCGTAAGCTACTTCCTGATAAGTCATTTCTGCAAGCTTTTCAACAGAAACGTCCAGCTTTGGTATTTCTGTAGGAACGAATAATCCACCATCATCTGCAAGTCCTTTTAGAATAGCCTGTGACGCTGTAATTTCTGCCTTGCTTAAATCTCTTGTACTAACGTAATTTACTGCCATGATTCTTCCTCTCTTTACTTATAAATTTCTTCTCTACACTTTAGCACAGTGAACTATTAAAATCTAGTGAAAATTTAAACAAACCAAAACTTCCTTACTCTACCGCCTTTAATGACTCTGTCATACTTATCTCATCAAGCTTGTGTCCCATAAGGAAATTGATAATTAATGTAAATATTACTGTAAGTACAAATGATAAGAAGTAGCTAAGGGCTGTCACTCTTACATCAAAGGTTATTAGATCTACAATAATTTGGTTCATAATGAATGCATGGAAAAACTTTCCTAGTATTAATCCCACTGCTGCACCCATGATTGCGAGAATAATATTCTCTCTAAATACATATGCTCTAGTCTCCTCCTTGTAAAAGCCAAGCACTTTTACTGTAGCAATCTCTCGAACACGCTCTGATATATTGATATTTGTCAAATTGTATACTACTACTGCTGCAAGAGCCATAGCACTTCCTATTACAAGATAAATAATTATATTGAGGCTGCCCATCATATTCTCGACTCTATCAAGCATATCTTTGGTCGGTACAACCATACTGATACTACTATCCCCCATAAGCTTTGCCCCTGCCTCATGTGAGTCCACATCATCTGCAAGAATCACAAACAGGTTCTTTCTTTCAGGGATATCACCAATGTATTTCTCGTAAGTGCTTGAATTCATATACATATAATTATTTATAAAGTTTTGATTTATTCCTCCTACAATGAATTTGGTTGGTTTCATTTCCTCTGAAGAAATAGTTATTTCATCTCCAATGTCCATGCCATATCTGTCACATAAGCCCATGTTGATTACTATTTCATTCTCTTTTAGTGTAGACATATCGATATGATTCCCCTTCGTATCATGCATATCGAAAAATTTGTCTATGTTTGCCCCATCGTCATATACATTCATATAGATATTCTTGGTGTGTTTGCCATATTTCATATCCACAGATGTATGATAAAACAGAATGTAATCCTCTTTGTTATAACCATTCTTTTCAAGTACAGGTACAGTATCTTCTGCCCCCTTCTTTAAAGTAATATCCATATCATACAAAGAAATATTGGTATATTGATTTTCAGCTATATCTGCAATTGAATCATATACGCCAAAGCCTGCTACCAATAGTGCTGTACATCCTGCTATACCCATTACCATCATGATAAGTCTTCCCCTATATCTGAATATATTTCTAAGACTCACCTTCTTTAAAAACTTTAACCGGTTCCAGAATATAGGAATATATTCCAGGAAAATTCTTTTGCCAGCCTTTGGCGCCTTTGGTCTCATAAGTGAAGCAGCCATCTCTGTCATCTCAACTCGAC
>CAMJBT010000096.1 GCA_946403965.1 uncultured Pseudobutyrivibrio sp.
GCCTATATAATGGTATAAACTGAAAAAAATAGTAATCCCCTATATGGTGTAAATTTTAAAAAATAATAAGAGTCAATTACTCCTATAGGTTTTTGATTTTCATCAGAAAATCAAGAACCGGACATAGACCAATATTTTATGAAAGAAAATATTGCCTGGCAAAAAAACTGCAATGTAGCTTACGCCACATTGCAGTCAGCTGTCAAAATAAAATAGGATTATAAATACTTAATCTAACAAAGTCTTTTAAACAATTATCTATATGTCTCTTTATCCTCATCAGAAATTCCTAGCATTTCACAAGCTTCGTCAAAGGTCTTGTTTGTTGATTTCATCAAATTAGTGATTGCATTTTTCATGGTTGTATTTCCTTGTGCAATACCTTGGGCTAAACCTTCTGCTAAACCTTCTTCTCGGCCTTCGGCAAATTTTTCTCTATCTCTTTGTAATAACGTCATATACTCTACCCTCCATTCCTCTCTGTTTCGAGCTTTGTATACTTCACGACTAAGACGCTCTGTGAACTCATCTGAGGGTTCCTTTCCTGCCACATAGTCTAGGAATGCAATTTGCGCCTTGGTCAGGTTATCTCTATGTCCATTTGCATTGACAATGACCTTTGTAGCATCATCATCTAGTAGAACCTCTTTATCTTCAATACATACATTTTTGAATGTATATATACTTCTTCCTTTGCCAAACAGATCGTCCAAACAAATAAAAACTACATAGGCTTCTTTCAGCTCTGAATAGGCAGCGCCTTTATTTATCAAGTTTAAATCTATCATTCCCTGATAGTATCTTGCTCTTTTAGGAATCTCTCTATTAATGCTAGTCTGCATTTCTATATCATAGACTGTCTTTCCATCTTCCAGATAAACATCAAGGCGAATCCCCTTTCCATCAGATGTTAATTCGATAGTCTTTTGTGATTCCGGATAAACAATCTCTTTGACCTTGCACCCTAACAAAAGCTCTATGATTTCTTTGCAGATGTCCTTGTTGTCTAGAAGGATTTTGCAGAACATAAAATCATCTGTAAACCTGAGCTCGTCGTACTTTTTCTCTTTCACATTTACTCTCCTTTAATTATAACTTATTAATTATTTATATTCATTATAGAACATTTGTTTGTACGAATCTATGTTCGAAGTAGAGGATATATAAGATATTTGAGAGATATTCTGGTGATAATGACGAATCAGTAATCAACTTCTTCATGAGGTAAAAAGGGAAGCACAAAACAGTATAGAGGCAACAAGAGCGCCCCGAAGGGCGCTCCTGATACGTTCCAAAAGGAACATCACATATGATTTTTTACATTATCATATTGTTTTTAAATTATTAAATAAATATTCAATAATTAAGGTTCAGCCTTAATAGGAATGTTTGTAGCATCCTCATAATTTGTTTGAGCTGTTCCTACATTTGCTGCTGCTGTTTCCGCTGCATCATTTGCCTTCTCAAACTCATCTGCTTCCTTAGATGCTGTTGCCTGTGCTTTATCTCTCGCTACAAGTGCTGCATTTCCGGCTACGCCATCTTCAGCATATGCCTTATCTCTAGCCTCTTCGGCAGTCTTAATAGCAGCAGCTGCATTAGAAACATCCTTTTCTTCTTTCTTAGTCTTGTTAACTGCACCCTCAATATCATCACCCTTAGAGTCTTTTCCGCCGTTTAATGCGGCATTAGCATCAATAACAGCGTCTTCCTTAGCCTCCTTATCTTCAATTGCACTCGTAAATGCCTCTTTACTTGAAGCTGCCTTATACTCATTGATTGCAGTGTCGATAGCCTCTTTAGCCCCACTAGCTGCGGCAGTCTGAGCTTCTGTAACATTCTTACCATCAATCTTTGTATCTTTCAAAACTGTAGCATTTAATTTCGATAAGTCTTCTGAATCTGGAAGAATAGTAATCTTATCGCCCTTGCCAGCTGATGTCCATGCATCAGCGGTCACACCATACTTAGCAAGCTCTGCTTTGATTTCCGGCTTTATCTTGCCATTATCTTCATCTTCACTAATAATATATGAATCTGCGCTACCTTTAATAGCATTAATATATGCAAGTTGATATTCTGCTAATGTATCGGCTTTAGCCTTATCCTCTGCTTTCTTTACAGCTGCCTTATAATTAGCATCGTCAATCTTGCCGTCTTCCCCAATAATGGCCAAAGGTTTATCCTTGTCATCTAAAGCAGACATTCCATTTACATCATTCTTATTCTTTGAAGCTGTTTCCTTTCCTGCCATGTCATCCAATTTAGAGATAATATCAACATCACTACTATGAGCAACATAAGCAGCCTCACCACCACAAGCTACGTATGTATCCTTAGCATTCTTCAATGCAGTATCATAGTTAGCCTGTGCTGTTTTAACAGCAGCTTGTGCCTTTACTAATTCTGCAGCAGCTTCAGCTTGAGCTTCTTTAGCGGCCTCTAAATCATCCACTTCATCATAGTACGCTGCCTGTTTAGCAGCTACATCCTTAACCAAAGAATTGTCCTTATCATATTTAGCAACCTTTGGGTTCTCGCTCTCCTTAATTGCTTTTTCCGCATTTTCTAAGGCTGTATCAGCAGCATCCTTCTCAGCTGTTGCTGTTGCAAGATTCTTTTGAGCAGTTTCGTTAACTGCCTTTGCAGCCACAAGAGTTGATGTTGCACTAGCTACTAAAGCATCCTTATCTTTCTTTGATACTGTTCCAGTAATAGTTAAATTGCCATCCACATCTCTAGTACCATATTTTTCTAACTCTGTAGTCAAAGTATCATTTGCAGAAGTAACAGACTTTTCATTCTTAGCCACATTTGTAGGCAATCCATTAGCAGGATTTACAGTGTTTCCACCGCCGCCTGCGCTGCCGCCAGAAGCGCCACCATCAGAGCTTCCGCCACCGCCGCCAGAGCTAGCGACAACTGTTGTCTTCTTTGCGCCGCCTGGAAGGATGTTCTCAGCTGGGAAACCGCCGGCTGTTCTGTGTTCCTTAATTCCAAATGTTGCAAAATGCTTATAGTAAGCAGCGATATTGTCGCCAAATGCCTTCTGAAGATCTGGATATGCATCCTTGTATGCTTTTACATCAAAGTAATTATTTACCTTTCTACCTTCATTGATACCAAATGTTAGGAAATGCTGGAAAAGCTTGTCAGCATCTGTTCCATACACTGCAACTACATCTGGATAAAGCTGCGCATATAGCTTTGCATCGAAAATCTGGCGTAACTCAGAGCCATTAGCTTCTTCTGCACTAGCTGCACGTCCTTCATTCTTTCCGAACAAATTATAATGATTCTCAAGAGCCTTTGGTGTTGTTCCTACAACTGCAACAACATCAGGATTCTGTTTTGCATAATAATCAGCATCGAAAGCTGCATATGCAGGTACCGCTGTGGCTACAGTTGTAGTAGCAACTGTAAGGGCCATAAGTCTTACTAGTTTCTTGTTTCGAGTCATAGTGTATTGTCCTCCTAATAATTATATTTCTCCCATCTGTCTACCTCATATGCAACCAATTGGTAGCAGGTCGGAGTTAAAAAATTACGCAGCTTTACTGCGCCCCTAAAATATTTTGCTACCGTTTGGTAGCATCCTTGCCATTAATATACCACCAAATGGTAGCATTGTCTAAAGAAATAACAATGTTTAACATATTTTTCACATTTCTACCCGTTTTTCAACGTTGTGTCTGATAATTTACACTACTTATTTCATTTGGAGGAATCGAGATTTGTATCTCAAACGATTAGAAGATCTTAGAATAGACCATGATTTAACTCAACAAGATGTTGCAGATATTCTTTTTTGTAAAAGAGAAGTTTATCGAAGATATGAAAAAGGCATAAGAGAACTTCCGCTCTCCTACGCCATAAAGCTTGCTGATTATTATAATGTTTCACTTGATTATCTAGTTGGCAGAACCAATAAAAAATAAGTCCCACCTGTAGAAACATGCATTTAAAGCATTTTCTTACAGAGTGGGACTTTTTTATTTATTCAGATTCTTTAAAAATAGCCAATTCAAAAATACTATCTCACAGACTCAAACTCTTCCACAATCTCTTTCTCTGGAGCTGGTGTAAGAAGACTCACAGCCACACAAAGCACCAATCCAACGATGAATCCTGGAAGCAACTCGTAAATTCCCCAAATTCCACCCATTGGTTTAATAAGGAACTTCCAAACAAAAATCATTACGCCTCCACCAAGCATTCCTGCGATGGCACCATATTTATTTGCACGTTTCCAGAAAAGAGCAAGAAGCATAATTGGTCCAAATGCAGCTCCAAATCCTGCCCATGCAAAGGATACTATACCAAATACCGAGCTGTTTGGATCTCTGGCGATAAAGATTCCGATTGCAGATATGACAATCAGTACCACACGTGCCAAAACCATCTGCATATGCTCTGAAAGCTGTACACCAAGTGTCTCGTGAATAATGTTTTCAGACACTGATGATGAAGCTGCAAGCATTTGTGAATCACACGTAGACATAGTACATGCCAAAATACCAGCCAGAATAACACCTGCAAGAAGGGCCTGTGGAATACCAGTTTCAGAAAGCTTCTGGGCAATAGCAATAATTCCTCTTTCTGAATCAGCAAGCTCATCGATTGCCCCTACATTTACCATTGTACGAGTCATCACACCAATGAAAATTGCAACAGCCATTGCTATGAAAACCCAAACTGTAGAAATACGACGGCTGAGTTTAATCTTTTCAGGATTTTCAATAGCCATGAATCTAAGAAGGATATGTGGCATACCAAAATATCCAAGTCCCCATGCCATTGTTGAAATCACTGTAATAATTCCACCATAGTATACATAGCTTCCTGTAGCAAAATCGTGCATTCCCATGAGACTGATATAGCCATCTAAAGACTTGCTATAGGTGCTTACTGTCTCCACTCCACCAACTGTGTGAAGCCCGAAGCCAACTACTGCAATAAGAGCAATTGTCATAATAATAGACTGAACAAAATCGGTAGTCGATGCTGCAAGGAAACCACCTGTGGCTGTATACCCAACAATTACTGCAGCCGATGCAAGCATGGCAATAGTGTAGTCCAATCCAAACAATGATGAGAAAAGCTTTCCACAGGCAGCGAAACCTGAACCTACGTATGGAATGAAAAATACCACGATAATGATTGATGAGATCAGCATAAGTGCGTGACTCTTATCTCTGAAACGATGTTCAAAGAAATCTGGCACTGTAACAGAATTGTTAATCTCTGAATATTTACGAAGGCGTTTTGCAACCAACAGCCAGTTCATATATGTTCCAATTCCAAGTCCAAGAGCTGTCCAAAAAACATCACAAATACCGCTGGCATAAGCAACACCAGGCAAGCCCATCAAAAGCCATGAAGACATATCTGATGCTTCAGCACTCATGGCCGTTACAAATGGTCCAAGCTTTCGTCCTCCTAGATAATAGTCATCTACTGTGTTGTTTTCCTTTGCGAAAGATACTCCCATGATTAGAAGTGCTGCAAGGTAAACAAGAATCGCAATTACGATACAAATAGTATTCATATTGTCTCCCTTTTTTGTTTTTATTAACAGTTACAAATAAAATCCTTCCCACAAAGCTCATGCTTTATAAAGCAGATTTTTAAGCAATATATTTAATTCACCTATAATCAGCTATGTCCAGAATAATTTGACAAAAACTGCTTTGTACGTTCGTTTACAGGATTATCAATCACTTGCGCTGGTGTACCCTTATCAGCTATGATACCCTCGTCCATGAAAATGATTTCGTCTGAAACATCACGTGCAAATCCTATCTCGTGTGTAACGATAATCATTGTGGTATGCTGACTTGCAAGTTCTTTGATGACTTTAAGCACCTCTCCTGTAAGCTCAGGATCAAGAGCTGATGTAGGCTCGTCAAAGCAAAGAATATCCGGCTTTAGAGCCAAGGCTCTTGCTATAGCAACGCGTTGCTGCTGCCCACCTGAAAGCTGATGAGGATAGTTATTCATTCTATCTGAAAGTCCCATTTTTGAAAGAAGCTCTTTGCACATTGAGTCGATTTCTGTATCAGAAGTCTTACCTTTATTCATAAGCTTTGGTGCCAATGCAACATTCTCAAGAGCTGTGTACTGGGGGAATAGATTGAACTGCTGAAACACCATTCCAAAATGAACTCGCTTTTCACGAATTTCAGCCTCAGAATAAGGTGCCTGCATTGCATCAAACAGAAGGTTTCCATTTACTGAGATGGTTCCACAATCAGGTCTTTCAAGGAAATTTAAACATCTAAGCAAAGTAGTTTTTCCAGAACCAGAGCTTCCGAGAATTGAAAGAGTCTGTCCCTTTTCCATTGAAAAACTGATGCCCTTCAAAATTTCTGTATTATCAAATTTTTTCTTTATGTTGTTTACTTCAAGTATTGCCATTTTATTCTCCAAATAATCTAGAAATCTTTCTTATTTAAAGAAAGATAACTTCTTTTCAATGTAACCAAATAACAATGTAAGCAATCCACTGAATATCAAATAGAACACACCGGTGTAAAACAGTGGCCATATAATACCTGCACTCTTGATAAAACGCTCACCTTCCCAAATGATTTCATAGAAAGCAATAACTCTGGCAAGTGAAGTATCCTTTACAAGAGTAATTACTTCGTTGGAAATTGGTGGAACAATACGCTTGATTACCTGAAGCAATACTATCTTGAAAAAGGTCTGTGATTTGCTTAAACCAAGCACTGCCGCTGCCTCATACTGCCCCTTTGGGATTGACTGGATGCCGCCTCGAAAAATCTCGCTAAAATAGCAGGCATAATTGATAACGAAAGCAACCAGTGCAGCTGTAAATCTACCGCTATCTCCTGATCCCCACACATTCATCCCAAGAAAAATTCCTGGTCCATAGAAAATAATAAGAAGCTGGAGCATAAGTGGTGTTCCACGTACAATCCATATTATAAACCTAATTGGACCGCGAAGTATTATATTTTTGTTCATTGAACCAAAGCTAATTACAAGCCCCAATGGCAATGAAAATAAAAGTGTCAATGAAAACAATTTGAGGGTTCCTAAGAAACCCTCAAAAAGTGATATCGTAACAGATGAAAACATATTCTATACCGTCCTAATTTATCTTAAGATGAATTACTGCTCAACAACAGCATCCTGCACTCCGTACTTCTGTGCAATTTCTGCAATTGTGCCATCATCATATAATGCCTTAAGCTGTTGATTGATGTAATCTGCGAAGTCTGAACCCTTGCGGCAACCAATTCCGTATTCCTCTGTTGTAAGCTCTACAGTGTGTGCAAGATTTGGATAGCTTGTTCCTTCACCAATCATAGCACCTGCCATAAGAAGATCAATGATACATGCATCAGATGTGCCAGCTGAAACCTCCATAACTGCATCAGCCTGTGATTTAACAGCGATATAGTTGAAGCCATTGTCGTTTGCTGCTTCCTCTCCAGCTGAACCTGACTCAACTGCAAAGCTGAGATCCTTTAATGAATCGGCATCCTTATACTTATCTGCAACATCTGCATTTACAACCACAACCTGAGCGTTGTTACAATATGCATTTGTACAAGCCATAGCATTAGTAACCTCTGGAGTAAGTGTCATACCGTTCCATACTACATCAATTGATTTGTTTTCAAGCTCAAGGATCTTATTATCCCAATCAATTTCTACAAACTCTACATCTACATTCATAGACTCAGCTACTTTTCGCGCAACGTCTGCATCAAAACCAATCCACTCCCCGTTATCATCTTTATAATCCATTGGTGCAAAATCTGTGATACCTACTATGAGAGTACCTTTATCCTGAATGTAAGCTGAATCGCTTTCAGAAGAGGTGTCATTCTCTGATGATGAATCTGTAGATGTGCTTTCACCTGCACCAGAAGGTGCAGCATTTGAGCCGCATGCTACTAGACCAAGAGCCATTGCCCCAATTAATAACCCTGCGATAATTTTTTTCTTCATAATTCGTTCTCCTATCGGATATTAAGTGACTTCATAATAATGATGACTTATTTTTTTTGAATAAGAACTAATACAACAATATCTATTATGAAGTGACGCTTTATTTCTTTATCACTTTATCATACTAAATCAAAAATGTAAACCTACACTTAATAAAAATATTTAAATGTATATGAAGAAATACTAAAACTCTACTAAATTAATCCGCCTTCCTCTTAATTATGGAAGGCGGTAGTAATGCTCAAATAATTATTTTTTTATCTTGCAAAAGAAGGAATAGTTTTAAGCTTGTGAAGATTTGCAACATGCTTCTTTTCAATAATCTGTACAAGAGAATCTTCAATAGGGCACTGACCTTCTTTGCCATCATCAAGCCACTTTATATATTCATCAAGGCTAGCATAAGTAAAGCCTAAATTATCCTCATCAGTCTTTCCGCAAAGTCCATCACTAGGAGTCTTGTGGACAAGCTCAGTTGGAAGACCTAATTCATCTCCAATAGCACGAACCTCACAGACAAGTAAATCCTGAAAAACCGAAACATCACCAGCAGCATCACCATACTTTGTTGAATAACCAACATAATCCTCAGAACGATTGCAGGTATTTACAACAAATGCAGGTGCATTCTGTCCCTGTGCTACAGCATAAAGTGTAGCCATACGAAGACGTGGAGCCAAATTTGTAAGAAGCTGTGGAGTCATGCTAATCATTTCGTCTGATTCGTATGTGTGCTTTGCTGCCTCAAAGATTTCTCCAATATTTATTGTTGTGTGCTTGATGCCAAGAAATTCACATACCTGCTTTGAATCTTCAATGTCGGCCTGAACATTATTTGGCATCATTACGCCTATTACTCTGTCAGCACCGAGTGCTTCCTTTAAAAGACCTGCTGCAACTGAAGAATCTTTTCCACCTGAAATGCCAATTACAGCAATTGACTTATCAGAAAAACCATTGAAAAAGCTTCTTAAATACTCTACATTTTTTTCGATTACTTCTTTTGCGTTAAAATTCTTCATAATTAATTCACCTCGTTATTTTTGTCTTATAAAAAAAGCCCTTCGCAGCCAACAAGATATAAATCTTGTCGGCTTAACGAAAGGGCACCATTGTCCTAATTAGTCTTCTTTTGGCATAACAATTGCAATATGAACATCATCAAGCTGCTTCTGATCAACTGTAGCAGGAGCATCCATCATAATATCCTGTGCATTTTTGTTCATTGGGAATGGAATAATCTCACGGATTGATTCCTCACCAGCGATAAGCATAATCATACG
>CAMJBT010000097.1 GCA_946403965.1 uncultured Pseudobutyrivibrio sp.
TTCAAACTGCTTTTTCGTTTGACCTTACAGCGATTCTAACCTAAAGAATTTATCGATTTGTTATGCTAAAGATATTACTACACCACAAATTAAAAATCCAAGTTTTTATTGACTTACAGTATACAGAACTGTATAGTCTAAAAAAGGATGTAGCGTATCTAGCTACACCCTCACAAATCTAAATTATCATAGAAGTTCCATATTTACAGAGAAAATTTCAAAGTCTCGCTAAATATATAATTACATCTCCATCTAAAATATGAGTTCTTCTAATCAACTTTAATAACCTTAGCTCCAAATGGAGCAATTGCAAGTTTTGCAATCTTGAAAAACTGCTTTCCAAAAGGAAAACCTATAATAGTAATGCACAAAAGGATTCCTATTTTCGCATTTCCGATAGCAAGTTCCAAGCCAGATACAAAAAACCAAATAATATTTAACAAGCACGATACAGCGCCACCCTCACTAACTACATCTTTTCCAAATGGATTTAATGATATTGATGAAAGCTTGAAACACTGCACGCCCACTGGAATACCAATAATTGTAATGCACCATAGTGCACCTGCCAGCCACCATCCAAGTGCACTAAGCAAACCTCCACATATTATCCAGATCAAATTACCTAAAAATTTCATTACTCGTTCTCCACCTTTCCATCGTCTAAATCCAAAAACTTCATCAGTTCTCTGGCTTCCTCATAATCCTGGCTATAGAAATTCACATGATTTATATCTGTGCTTCTATTAGTAAATGCTGGATATAAGAATCCCGCCTCCGGCGAATGGGGCACCTGCTCCTCATCCACTGGAGAAATCGCCATTATTAGATACTTATAAACCTCTTCTGATTCATCCTGATAAGACTTGTCGCTGCCCTTGATTGGCACATCGTATGCCCCATAATAAACATAAATCGCATAGGGTCTTCCCTTAGGATACTTCTCTGCTACCAACTCATATAGATTCAGCATTAGCGCGTCATTCTTCAATTCGCATTCACGAATTGCATATATCATCTGCCAAATAGAACCCGGCCCCAATCCTGGAACCTTATATTGAATCAACTCCTTATTTGGCTTAGCAAATGGTATCGCCTTTGCGATATCCAGGCATCTATTCTTTTCTGCACCCTTTAGGCTCAGGAAGCTTGTATTAAAAGTGCCGTCTATATAGCCTTCCTCATCTATGTACGCACCTGCGATTCTTACTAGATTGCTGCGAGCTGATGTGAATCTGCGTGTCAGCTCTAGCATGTCGTCTCTGTTTATCTGTCCCATGTTTGTGTTCCTTGCGTTATATTACAGATCCATTTTCATGGATACTACACCTTTATCGCACCCTTTTTCTTCAAACCCCATTCGTTTGTACAAATTGTAAGCTAGTTCCATGACATCCGGTCTAGTCGTAAAGCAAACTTCTTTGAATCCTAAATCACGAGCTTGATTCATCATTGAATTAAGCATCATTCTAGCATAGCCTTTTCCTCTGAATTCAGGTTTTATGTATAGGCGCTTTGCTTCGCATCTATTATCATCATCTAATTTTTTAATAGCTATACATCCAAAAGGTATTTCATCTTCATATCCAAGCAAAATAGCTCCACCTGAATAAAATCCCTTCAAATCTGCAAGCTCTTTATCAAAAGAAACAAAACAACCTTCTGCTCCTTTGATTTGAGAATACTCTAAAAACAATTCCTTTATAGTAGAATAGTCCTCTGAACATTTAATCTCTGCCATATATTCCCCCTATATTTCAAAATCTACTCTTGGACTTTGTTCTATTTTATATCACAACTTTTCGTACTTATATAATTAAAAATCGTACCTCTTAATCTCACAGTTCTTAATTCCGCAAGCTGAGAACTCTTCGTTTGTCATTTCCTTGAAGTAGGATTCTACCATTCTGGCAATTCCATTATGAGCTACTAGGATGACTTCTTTATCTCCCGCCTTTATATCATCTAAAAGATTATATATTCTCTGAGCCAGATGAAGCATAGATTCACCTGATCCAAATCTGCTTGCCATATCCTTTTTTGCTTCATGGAATTCCGCTCCATCTCTCGGCGTAGACTCATATCTACCAAAATTCTGTTCTTTAAGTCTTGGCTCTATTTCCATAGGTATTCCTGTAATCTCGGAAATATGTCTTGCTGTTTCTTTTGCTCTTAGAAGTGGAGATGCCAGGATTACATCTGCAGTAATCCCCTGTTCTAATATCTTTTTACCTGTTTCTATGGCTTGCTCATGACCTCTTGCTGTAAGCTCTATATCGTTTTCTCCGCAAATCTTATTTTCTACATTCCATACGGTTTCACCATGTCTAATAAAATAAAAATGATCCATGTATTATTATTCCTTTTTAAAAGTCCTGCTTTTTAATAGTAATGATTCCTGAGCAATAAGACTTCTGCTCAAAAGAAACATTTGGAAATGAGTTTCTTAATTCATCAATTACAAAATAAATTTCATCATCATCCCAATCATCACCAGATTCGGTTTTACATTTTTCAAGCTCAGCTCTAGTATTAAAAGCTACATCTCCAATAATGAGCTTTCCACCATCATTTAGTTGATTTAATAGCGTTGAAAAAAATACAATCTTTTGCTCATCTGATAAATGATGTAAAGAATAGGTCCCAATAATATAGTTAAATTTGTGTGTACTCAATTCAGGCACTAATCCTTTTGAGAAATCACCTTGGTATAAGCTTGCATTTGGCATTTTTGCCTTTGCAAGTTCTATCATTCGATTAGAAAAGTCCTGCCCGTATATTTCACAACCATTCTCATAAAGCTTTGTAGTAAGAGTCCCTGTACCAAAGCCAATATCTAAAACCTTTGCATTTTCAATGGACAATATTTCTTGAAAAATCCCACCAAGTACTTCCTTATATCCTGCAAATGGATATGTATTTGCCTCCTCTGAAATGCCCACAGCTTTATCATAGCCATCAGCCCATAAATCAAATCCATTTTTATCTAACATTATGTCGCCTCCTTCTAGCATGTACTACTCTCTGATTGGTCTATCTCATTGTATTACTTCCCTATTATAATCCTTCATTAGCATATTTCTTCAGCAAATCATCTATTCTACGATTAGTGCTTTCTATTTCTGAAGTCTCAGTTTCCAAAAGCCTAATCCACAGATCTAAATCCACATACTTCTTTCGGGTTCTAGTCTTCAGTGTATTATCAGCAACTACCATCTTTACCTGAGCTTTTTTCTGCTCCAATAGCGGGATAATCACATAGTAAAGTCGATCATCTTTAAAACTGAGATACCCAACAATCTGTCCGCCCTTATTTCTCAGGTACAATCGATGATTGGCTACGCCTGCTGGATATAGCACACTTCCCACCTTTGGTGTAGCGGCATTTATATCCAGCTCCACCATAGCATCAATCTTATAAGCATCTACATCCAAAACACCTAATTCTTTTAAAGTCAACGAACTATCTATAAACTGCCCTGTCAGTAAATATGTGAGGTCCGCAAGATATTTTTGCTTGATAACCTCTGGCACCTCAAAGAAAAGTGATGGTCTGGCGTTATCCAATAGTTCCTTACTTGTTTCATACAAGCTCTTTAAAAATAATAAAAATTCCTCATCATTTGACCATACATATTTGCCTCTAGCAATTTCTATGGTGCCGATACTATTTCCATCAAAATCCTCAACCTCGTGAAAAATGGGTCTAACGCAATATGCATTCTTATTTTCTTTGGCATTCCAAGTTTTAGCCTTAGGCTTTCGTTTGACGGTAGCTTTCTTCTTTTCCACTCCACCAAAGCTCTTCATAATCAGCTCATAAGCTGTATTAATCCGAGCTGCCGCTTCACTATCCTCAGACCCGCTACTATCAGGATGATTTTCATGCATCAGTTTTCTATATTTCTTTTTTACTTCCTTTTCATCTTCCGTTCCGTCCAATCCCAGGATTTTACGAGCCTGACTTTTATTCATTACTATTCAATAACTCCATGTTCTTTTCTGATGTTAAGTTCAATTGAAGTGTATCATCAAAAAAGACCTCACCTATATCTATTCACATATAAGTGAGGTCCCTCCTATTCAATTAGAAAATCTGTCCTGGCAGCTTTAACTTCTCCTTTGGAGGAAAAGATTTATCAAAATCTTCCACGTCCTCATCACTGACATAATAACCATGTGGTGTCTGGTAAACACCTGTGATGCCATCCAAATAGCCTGTGATTAACTCCTTGCAAAGAAAGAACGATGCATCCGCCCCCTCTGGCAAATCATGATATCTGATACCAAATTTGCTGGCATAATCAAAACCACTTTTCCCATAGAAATCAATGTTGCCTTCAAACAAAACTGCTCCGAACCCCATCTCAGCGGCCTTTTCAAGCGAATAATCCAGGATAGCCTTGCCATAGCCTTTTCGCTTGAGCTCTGGAGTGATACCAATTGGTCCCATAGTTAGAATATCTATCACTCTGCCATCATCTGCTTCAATGATGGTTCTCATGAACATATTCTGTCCAATCAATACACCATCTTTTTCCATGACAAAATCAAGCTCTTGAATGAACGCCGGGTCATCTCTGAGCACATGAATCACATAGTGCTCACTGCACCCTGGACGATATACATTCCAAAATGATTCTCTTACCAGGTTTTCTACTTCTCTGTAATCTTTCTTCTCTTCTAATCGAATAATATAGTCTTTTTTATTCATTATTTTTTTCCTCCTGAAAACTTATGACCAAAAGTTGCTTTTCAGCGGGAGGTTTGTGTGATTGTCTTCAAACCTCCCGGTTAGCCGGCAATCTCTCGTGTGTTGTACTTTGTCAAACAGCACCTCTCCTTTAATTTTTTTATAATCAAGCCTTTGCGGCTCAATTTTCAGTTTTATACTAATAATACTATAACAGATTACATCATAAAAAAGGAGACTAGTAAGTCAGGCTGTCATCAGAGTCACTAATCTATGTAGATAATGAAACACTTTCTATTTCATGGCCAGCCTCATAACGAAGTCTGATGATAACTTGTGGTATATATCCTTCTGGTCGTTCCTCACATCTGAAATCTGCTTCCTGGATTTTCTTTACAATGTACTTCAAACTAGTCTCTCCCTATCCGTCAAACTTACGAGCAATTAATACTCATGCTATTTTCTCCTGCAGCATCAGCTGGCTGATTTGCTTTATAGTTATTATAGATTTCAGCGATTTCTTCTTTTGAAAAATCCTGAAAGCATGCATACAGTGTTTCCAAATCCATGCCTGTACTTACGAAGTTCTCAACTGTCATTTTGTCTTTTTTATTCATCAACTACACTCCCCTTAATTATTTGATCTTAATCTATCTTGCAGTTCCGCTCTGATACCCTCAACTCTTCTAATAGCATCTTCACATTGTCTTTTGCCATCACTGATTTTTGACTGTACCAGGATATCTGCAGCATCTATAGCTTCTCTAATTTCTCTAGCTTCCATTTCATTCATGGTCAAATTCTCCTCCGGCATACTTTTTAATTTGTATCCTATATTCTTCGCCTAGATATGGACATTTCTTCGTAAACGGTAAACCATCGGTACCGTCCTTAAATTAAGCCGCGCCATCAAGCGCAGCAATTACTTAACTGGCTTTCTGCATTCCTTTGGCAGCTCATCTGACCAAGGAAGCAGTTTATCCATAAAACTTCTATCTGTATCATCCAGATGCTCTGGTATTACAGCAAGAAGATATTTGAAATACTCATAAGGTTTCAGGTTATTAGCTTTTGCAGTTTCTGCAATGCTATAAGCAATGGCACTAGCCTTAGCACCAGAGACTGTATCAATCATAACCCAGTTTTTCTTTCCGATGCAGAATCCACGGATTGACTGTTCAGCAGCATTGTTATCCATAGGAACTTCTCCATCTTCAAGAAATACCTTTAAATACTGTTCTTGGTTGATTGAATACTGTAATCCTTTATGAGTTTTACTATTAGCTAATACATTAGGTTCCACCCTATGAACCCACGCAAAGTAGGCCTCAACTAGAGGCTTGACAGTCAGCTGTCGATGTTCGTATCTTTCGTCTGGGGAAAGGTCGTTTAGCTTTTTCTCCTCGCGATAGATAGCTTGAATCATCTTCAAGGCTTTATTCGCAGTACTGGATTTTTGCTTATCCTTTGGCGTTGCCTTTAAGGCTTCATCAAATCGGCGCCTTGCATGCGCCCAGCACCCTGCGATTTTAAGGTCATCACGTTCTTTTTCAATGGTGTGATAGACCTGGTAGCCATCTGTAACACAGATGCCTTTGAAATCCTTGAGAAATTCTCTTGGATGATCGGACTTTCTAGTTCGCTGGTAATCATAAATTACTATTGGTTTATCCTTATACATCTTACCTGTACGATAAACCCACATGTAACTTTTAGAACCAGCATCACGACCATCCTTGTTAACTAGGCAAGGAGTTTCATCTTATGGAAAGTGCTTTGTTATGTAAAGAAGATAAAGAACCCAATATTTTAGTGGTCCTTTATCCCTTTTATCTTTACATAATTAAATATTATTTTTTAACCAATCCATAAGAGTTTCTTTATCCTTTTGAGAGTATCTGGTCATTGATAAATCAATTTTTGTTGAAGCATTTTCGAGGAACCTTCGTTTTATTTCAGGGTTTGCCTTAGCATATATTTCAGTGGTTGTAACTGAGGAATGACCTAGAAAATCGCGGATATAAATAAGATTTACACCACTTTCAAGTAAATGCATAGCTTTTGAGTGTCTGAGAACATGCGGGTGAATTATTGCCTGACCAAAAAGAGAACTGTTTATCATACGTGCTGTCTGCGAGTGCTTATTAAGTATGTACGCTACTCCTGCTCTGGTAAGAGGTTTGGAGTTTTTGTTAGTGAACAAATATGCAGTGCTGTCAGATATTTTGTATATGTGAATGTATTTTTTTAAGATGGATAAAGCATTATTGCTGATAGGAATAACACGGGTTTTATTACCCTTTCCTGTAACCATCACAGTGGCTGGTGCAGTAAACGAAATGTCTCCTATCTTTAGATCAATAAGTTCTTGCACACGACAAGCAGTTTCATAAAGTAAAGACAGAATGGCCAAATCTCTTACGCCTTTATGAGTGTTTACGTCCGGCTGTTTTAATACTAATGCAACAGCATCTACTGAAAGATAGTCTATTGTTCTACTTTCACCTTTCTTAGGCGGAATGTCCATAATTGCTTGGAAGCATTCAAGGTTTTCAAAACTATGCATAGACATATATTTGCTGAAAGATTTTAGAGCTGCCAAGCGTTGATTCCTTGTTGACACTGATACATTGCGAGCAGTTTCAAGCCAATCTAAGAATGATAAAATGTTATCTTTTTGAAATATGTCGATGGATATTTTACTTGATTTCATCAACTTTGCCTTATCTGCAAAGGAAAATAGCAATATAAAAGTGTCTCTATATGATTTTATGGTGTTTTCGGAGTATCCTGCTGTTATTGGAAGATAATACGAGAAAAATGAAGTTATATCTGATGTTAGTGAATTCATAAATTTACACCTCCGGGAAAATGATATTTGCCTGTGCCTGTGTGTAATTCAACACACTTATGAAGTACTGTTTGGTGAGACGAAGGTAGTATTCTGTAGATTCAATACCCTTATGCCCCATGTAGGTACTCAAAGCAGGTAAAGAACAGTATGGATCCATACCTTTACTGATAGACGCTTCTAAAGCATGAACTGCATAGGTATGGCGTAGATCATGAACACGAGGATATTTCCCATTGGACATAGGTTTTATTCCTGCAGATTTCATGAGCTTTTTAAAAGTATTAAGAATAGTTGTTTGAGAATAACATTCTCCATGCAGCGCTGGGAAGAAATATGGATTTCCATCGGAACGATCAACCTTCTGAGCATATCTTCTCAAATACTTTGTAAGTGAGTCTGACATAGGAATCATACGGGATACCTTATTTTTGCCATTATGTAAGGTTAAGATACCTTCTTCGAGGTCAACATCCGTTGTTTTTAACGCTAAAGTCTCGCCAACACGAGTGCCACATGCGTATAGTATCCGGAAAACAGCAGGATATATGAGTGGCGTATTAACAAATTTATTCTTGTTTGGTCCGATCTTATCGGCTTGATTTAAAATGAGAGTTATCTCCTCTTCTGTAAATATATATGGAGTAAAATCCTTTGGGCACTGAATTAAAGTTGATGGATATACATAGGAGTCGTCTCCATTTAGTTTAAGATATAGACCGTACTGACGAATGAGAGATTGATTGGCATGCTTCGTACGCGGTTTGCAACTTTCAGATTTAGATAGAAATGCGCAAACAACATCTTCTGTAAGATGAGATATATTTCCATTGTTATGTACATAGATGAACTTAAGCATATATGCTAGTTTTCGTTGTTCCTCGACAGAAACGGAAAAGCCTAATGAACGTTTGTAGGATATATATGTTTCTGCTTCGGAGCGGATTTCATCTGAAAAATTGTAATCAGTCATTTGTTTCATAAGGCACCTCCAGAGCAAACATACGTAATGTCGAAAAATCGATATTAAGATAGATTCTTGTGGAATTAAGATTTGTATGCCCCAATACATCTTTTATCACATATATGGGAGTGTTATTCTGCAAGAGATTACTGGCTAAAGAATGCCTAAGAGAATGAGGCCCATGCTTGCGTGTAGAGATATCTATGCCGGCTTTTAGGAAACACTTGGACACCACCGAATGAACTTGAGCGGCGGCAATCATTTGATAATTATTTTTAACGCCAATAAAAATCAAGTTTGAGTTACAGTTCGGTCTGCTGTTTTTTAGATAATCAATCATTGCGTACTTTATATTTTCAAGTAAGGGTAGTTGATTAAATACGTTTGTTTTGAATTGATTGAATTCAATGGTGTTGCGTTCCCAGTGGACATCTGTCATTTTCAACCTTCGAATATCGCTAGAGCGCATACCAAGTTCAGCAGCCAATAGTACAATAAGTAGATTTCGCTTTCCTTGTGCTGTAGTATTATCAATACTTGAAATTACCTTAATTATTTCGTCTTCAGAATAGAAAGATAAAATACGGTCTCGTTTATTTGTGAAAATTACTGGAAATAATTCATTACCCGAAAAGATTGTTATTTTCTAGTGAATTGAAAAACTAACTTCCAGTCAGCCTTAAGCAAGCCAGAAGTTAATAA
>CAMJBT010000098.1 GCA_946403965.1 uncultured Pseudobutyrivibrio sp.
AAACCGAAAAAGAATATCTCTGTGTCAAAAACGGCGAAGAAAAAGGCTTCACTTCTTCGGAATTTGCATCGGCAAAAATAGAAGGCTGGGAGAAGCAATATCAATATTTTGTCGGTAAAAAGAAGGTGTACATGCCGCCGTCGGAAGCGGAAAAACACGGTTATGAACGCGTTAATAAATATCCGAAAAGCACGCGATTCGGTCGGCAAAATCCGATCGCCGAACGTTGGAACAGCGACGAGCAGCTTGTCGTGTGGCGTGAACAGTGGGCGCAAATCACAAACCGATTTCTCGATGAAGCAAACCGCGCCGACGCACACATCGACCACCGCAGCCACGCTAACAGAGGACTTGACGAACAGCCGACGATCCACGAGGGCTACGTCGCCCGAACCATTGAGCAAAAAGGTTTTGTCGCCGACCGATGCGCAATCAACCGTCAAATCAAAGCCGATAACGCCCTTCTCCGCGAGTTAAAAGCTGCCATGAGAAAAATCTCACAGACCGTCAAAAACGCGCTCCCTGCCCTCGCAGAAGCGATGGAAACGCTGCGTGAGAAGATGATCGTCATCCGCTATCATCTTCAAGCCGGCAGCGCCATCGGGCAAAAGACAAAGCGCCACATTCAATCTACGAAAGCAACCTTAGCCCAATACACTGCCGTCGCCGAGCAAATCACTGAAAAGAAAAAGGAACGGAAGGAACTTCAAAATCAAAAGAAGTCTACTTCCGTCCTACGCATAACCATTCAGCGCGATCTGTCCCGGCAAATCGCAAAGCTGACCGAGGAAATCGAAGAACTGAAATCCGAAAAGCTGCGTTTGCTGAACGAGCTAAAATGCGCCGACGATAAAGACATTCCAAAGGTGCAGAGCGAGATCTCAAAGATAGAATCCACTCTCGCCACAATGGAAAAAGCAAACTCGGAGAACAGTTCCAAGCTGCTGAAACTGCTGAGTCAATACAAGGTTTACCGCGAAAGAGCCAAGTCATTTAACCCCGCCGAATTCATGCGCTCCCGCCTAAAGCTCCGCCCGGCAAAAGAGAAATCAGCCCAAGCCAAGCTCAAAGCCGCTTACGGCAAGAATTTCAATGAAACGACCTATTACGCCAGCATCCGCGACACCGACACCGCCAACGCAGATCACTTTGCCGCACAGCCAACCGATAAACCTTCCGCACCCCAGAACACCCACAAACCACATATCAAATGACGAAGGCGTGCGCCACAAAGTCGCACGTCTTTATATTATTTAATACAAGAAAAATGATGCATTTCAAAAAAAATATTGTAGAAAGAAGAAAATATGCTATAATAAGTATAACTATACGTATTAGAAGGAGTACTCTATTATGGATGCAACTACATATAGTAACATTAAAGTTTCTTTAGAGAATCTTATTATTCGATATAACAATACACTGAGACAGGAGAATCCAGAAAATGTCAGCGAAGAAACTGTCAGAACTTGGCTAAATGAGTTTCTTAGTATTTTTGGATGGAACGTACAAGATACAACGCAAGTTCTTCAAGAACAGTTTCTGCGTGGAGTTTATTATCAGAGGCTTAGAGAAATCCATTCTACCCACAGAAAACCAGACTACACATTACTATGTGGTGCAAATATAAAAACTTTTCTAGATGCAAAATCTTTAGAAGTAAATATATTTACAAATTCTGATGCAGCTTTCCAAATACGATCCTATGGTTGGTCAGCTCAATGTCCTTGCGCTTTTGTATCTAACTTTGAACAATTTGTCATCTATGATACTCGATTTGTCCCACGCAACGAACAGGACGCAAATATGGGGACAATAAAGCTATCAGTTGATGAATATTTAGATAATCTTGATTTGCTTATTGATCATCTCTGGCGTGACAATATATGTCAAAATCATTTAGCAGAAATCTATGAGTTAACCGCCATCGAAGGAAGAAGCAGGGTGGATTCAGCCTTTATGACAGAACTCTCACTTTTCCGCAGATCATTAGCAGAAAACATTTACGCAAACAATCCCAATATAATAAACAACAATGATAATTTGAACTTTTACATTCAAATAATTATTGATAGAATCGTATTCATTAGAGTTTGTGAATCTAAAGGAATTGAAGAACAAGAAAGATTGAAACACTTTGCTGAAACTGACGAGGGTTTTTGGTCTTCATTTAAAAACACCTGTTTAACAGAGTTTTATACCCATTATGATGGCGCAATGTTTTATCAAGATGCTGTTTTTGAACAATTATCTGTTGACGATGAAATACTTACCCATTTCATTGAAAAGCTGTACTATCCATATCCATATTGTTTTGATGTTATTCCGGTTAAAGTTATTGCAAATATATATGAAGAATTCTTAGGAAAACAACTGGTTATAAATAACGGAAGAATAATTGAAACCGTAAAAGAGGAGTATGTTAAAACTAATGGTGCAATTGCTACTCCGGAATGTATTGTTGATACAATTTGCAAACAAACTATTGATTTGCAAAGTATAAACTGCATTAACGATTTACTTGAAATTAAAATTCTGGATCCTTGTTGTGGCTCTGGTGTTTTTGTAGTGTCTTGTTATGAACATTTGTATAATAAAATGTTAAGCATATTGTCTTATAGTGAAGAAGAACGAGCAAGATACGACGAATTCTATTATATACAAAACGATCAAATATTTTTAACTATCACTGCTAGGCAAGCTATAATCAACAACTGTATATTTGCAATTGATTTGGATCCATCTGCCGTAGAAGTAACAAAAATGTCGCTAGCATTAAAAATAGTTGATGGAAATAACGTTTTAGCTTGGCGAGGAATTGGAGCATTTGGAGATAGAATTCTCCAAAAAATATCCGAAAATATTAAAAACGGAAATACACTTGTCGAACCTAACAATGATTTTACAATCGAGGAAATTACTGAATTAAAACCTATTGATATTTCAAATGTTTTCTCCAGTGTTTTTGAAAACTATGGTGCCTTTCATTACATTGTAGGGAATCCACCATATGTTGAAACGAAACATTTTAAAGCAGCAACGCCAACAATGCACAGGTATTTGAGTGAGAAATATAGCTCGTTTTCTGGAAAAGCAGATTTAGCCGTACTGTTCATCGAAAAATGCTTGGGGCTTTTAAACGATACCGGTGTGCTTGGTTTTATCATTCAAAGAAGATGGTTTAGAACTGAATATGGAAAAGAAATACGAAGAATTATTAACAATAATAAACACTTAACGAAGTTAATAGATTTCAAGTCAACAGATATTTTCAAAGGCCGAATTGTATACGCTTCCATTATGTTGTTAAGCAAACAACCCACAGATGAGTTCTCGTATTTATATCTTCCTTACTCAACTTCACGAATAATAACCGAATTCGAGAACAGCGACGATCAAGGTCACTTCAATGGTGATACTCCAACCCTAATACCAATTCCCTCTAATGATTCAGCGTGGAATTTCAATTTCTTTGAAATAACTGCATTAGCAAACACATTGCGTGAAAGAATAGGTCGTTTCTCTGATTATCCTAATCTTGTAATCAAGGATGGTATTCAAGCTCTGTGGAAAAAGATTTATCACCTCAAAGATGTATGCTTTAATGGGAATATAGCTACAGGTTTAAATGGATTTAATGAGATAGTTCAAGTCGAAGCCAACATTCTAAGAGGAATTATTTATAATCGAGAATTCTATCCATTTAAAAATGTTGAGCCAAACGCATATTGTATTTTCCCATATAGAGGCGCAAGTAATGAAGGTATTTCAATATCGGAAATAGAGACTCAATATCCATTAACATTTGACTACTTATCATCAAACGAAGATCGAATAAAATCAAATGTAAAATGCAGAGAAGGAGAGTATTGGCACACATTTACTAGAGAACATAACCAAACGATGTATAATGTTCCAAAGATTATTGTACCTATGACAGCAAGAGACACTATAGCCACATTTGTTCCTTCGAAAGGTCTTTATATGGATAATGCAAATGTCTGGTTTGTCGCAATTGAAGGAGCAAACGCAAACACGATGAAAGCCATTACTTGTGTAATAAATTCAACTGTTTTTTCAGTTCTGGGAAAATCCAGTGCCAACCCACAAAGCGGTGGTTACTATAAATTCAACAAACAGTTTTTATCTCCAATTCCATTCCCTTCACAAAGAATTATTGAGGATACAGAATCTGTTTCTAATTTAGCCCAATTATATGATGACATTTTCGCTTTACAAAACCGCTATTTATCATCCAACCCAATACAAAAAGAAGTAATTGCAAACTCTTTAAAATCAAAATGGAATGAATTAGATGGTATTTGCTACGCATTATATGATCTGAGTGATGATCAAATAAATAAAGTGTTAGCTATAGGTAGAACGGTCAGCAGAATAGAATTGCTAGGTGATTCAAATTGAAAAATAATAAAAAAAAGTTAACAGATTTGCTTCAGACATACAATTCGATAGAATTAGTTGAAAAAATACTTGCTTTTGAATTTATAAAAGCGAATAGAATTGAAGTTAGTAAGTCATCATTCTTGTCAGAATACTTTGACGACTTTGATTTTCCTTCTGATAGTATCATTAATTCTATTTCAACGGGCAACCACTTTAGTTTTGAAGACTTAATTGAATTATTTGAATCGCTTGTATCTTCCGATCAAAAGAAAGAGAAAGGGGTGGTTTATACTCCTTCAATTATTCGAGAGTATATTATCTCTGAAACTATCAATTCACATTTTCTTCCAACCGTTTTAGATCCAGCGTGTGGGTGTGGTGCATTTTTAATTACTGCTGCACAACAGATGTACCATCGATCAAACAAGAGTTATCGAGAAATCATTGCTAACTATATTTTCGGAATAGACATTGATTCTGACGCAATTAGGAAAACACATTTATTGCTTGAACTGTTAGCTTGTTCAAACAATGAATATACTGATGGAAAAGTAAATTTATTGTGTGCCAATTCATTACAAAAACAAACTATTGCCTCGATAAAGAAAGAGTATCCTTTAGGCTTTGATTGCATTGTTGGTAATCCTCCTTATGTTAGGAACAGAAACATTTCATCAATGGACAAACTATGCCTAAAAAACTGGAATTCGTCAAAAAGAGGGAATGCTGATTTGTATATGCCTTTTTTTGATGTGGGGTTATCACTTATTTCAAATACAGGCAAAATTGGATATATAACACCTAACGGATATTTGCAATCTGTAAATGGAAGGAATTTGAGAAATATCCTCTTAGATTGCAATGGGAATATTCGAATTCTGGATTTTAGAGATATGCAGATTTTTAAGGGTGTAACTAGCTATACGTGTATAACTATAATTGATTTAGCTGTATCCACTAGGAAAATACACTATGTAAGATTAAATGAAAATCAAACATTGGATTCGCACCAGTATTCTGTTTATTATAAAAAAGATATCAAAAAAGATAGTCCTTGGCGAATGAACAGAAATGATATTGATAGTGTGATTTACAAGCTTGAAAACTCTGGAGTTTCTCTATCAAATTGGACTATTCGAAACGGTTTAGCAACGCTAAAAAACGATTTATTCTTTTTTTCTCCAACAAAAGAAGATGAAAACTTTTACTATAGACTTTATAAAGGAAAAGAATACAAGATCGAAAAGAGTCTTTGCATTGATGTAGCAAAACCAAATGTTATAAAATGCGAAGAGGATTTGCTATCTCAAACTGAAAAAGCAATTTTCCCATACCATTTTCAGGATAATAAGCCTGTAATTATATCCGAAGATCACTTATCAATTAATTATCCTTATGCATATACTTTTCTTTCTGATTACAAAAAGGAATTGAAGCAGAGAGATAAAGGAAAAGGCACTTATCCGGCATGGTATGCGTACGGAAGGACACAGGGAATGAATAACTTCGGAAAAAAGCTTCTTATTCCCTACATTTCTGGCAAACCAGTAGCAGTATTGTCATTAAAAGAGGATTTGCTTTTCTATTGTGGATATGGTTTATTCTCTAACGATGTACAAGAACTCAATGTATTAAAACGATTCCTTGTATCAGATGCTTTCTGGTATTATATTTTTCACACCAGCAAACCGTATTCTAAAGGATATATGGCTTTTGCCAAAAACTATTTAGTGAAGTTCAGCATTCCTGAATTAACTAACGAAGAAAAAGAATATTTATTAAACGAGAAAGATAACATAAAACTAAACAACTGGATTTGGAGTAAATATGAATTAACTCCACAACCACTTTCCTAATGAACATCGAGCGAGGATTCAATATGATTGAAAAAATTAGGGGACTATCAATAAAAGGAAGATGTTTTGAGAATACAACTACCTTCAAATTCTTTGAAAAAGCAGAAGATCGCATTGCGTTAGTCTACGGAAAAAACGGAAGTGGTAAAAGCACTATTTCTGCTGGCTTTAGTATGCTGACAAATAATGATGATGCCGCAAAGGAATTGGAAGTATCTTTGTTTGATGATGTCAATCAGCCAATTGCTGTTAGTGAAAACGATAAAATATTTGTTTTCAACGAAGATTACATAGACAATAATGTAAAAATTGATAGCGATGGTTTAGGAACAATTATTTTGCTTGGTTCTCAGGTGGATTTACAAACTCAAATTGAAGCTGTTACAAAAGATAGAGACCATGCAAAAATCGAGTATGATCAAGCGGAAACGACTTACAATAGTTACTGCCAAAAAAGCAATCCAATATGCCCAGATAATCATCTGGAAAAAATAAAAAATGTATTGAAGAAAGGATGGGCGGCTAAGGACGCCAAGATCAAAGGAAACAAACATAATTCAGCGGTTAACGATAAGTTAGTAGATGAAATTGGCACATTAGTTGTAAAAGAAACTGCTGCACAAATTCAGGATGCTATTACCGAAAAAAAGAATTTGCTCACTAAGGTTTCTGATAACACCAACAATTATCCGATTCCCGTAAAGTTGATTTCATTTCAAGAAGGGTTTGAAGCCCATATTTGTTCACTGCTAGCAAAGAAGATTGATAATCCGGAGTTAACCGAACGTGAAAAACAGATTCTTTCAGTAATTGAGAACGGACATCAAAGATTCATTGAATCTGCACAATCTGTTTTTGCCAAGGATGAAACAACATATTGTCCTTATTGTTTTCAGCCTGTAAGTAGTGAATATAAAAAACATTTATTGTCAGAAATTAGAACCGTTCTTAATAAAGACGTTGAACTTCACAAAATCGAATTAGGAGAAGTCTGCTTCCCTGATTTTTCTCAAAATGATTATTCTGAATTTGAAACACTTGATACTGAACTATTTAAGAAGATAAAAACAAATATTGAAAAGTGCGAAAACATAATATCTCAGTACAATGAAGCAATTAAACAAAAACTAGAAAACATATATACACCGCTTACTATTAGTTCTTATGGATTACAAGAGTCTATCAAATTATTAAACACTTTATTACGTGATTTAGAAGAAAAAAGGCAATATTTTAATGATGCTGCAAAAAAGAAAAAAGATCTAAAAAATGAACTTATTGCATTAAACAAGAAAGAAGCTCATCTTGAAATAAAACCGCTTTATTTTGGATATAAAAAGCAATTACAAGCAAAGTCTGCGGCAAAAACAATTAGAGATAACAAATTCACAGCTTTTGATTCAGCAAAAAACAAATTAGCTGAACTGGTACAGCAAAAATCAAATGTAAGTTTAGCTATTAAACAGATAAACAACTCACTTAGATATATCTTTTTTTCGGATTCGCGTCTTTCGATTGAATTGAAAGATGATAAGTATTATCTTAAATCCAATGGTAATAATGTCAAGCCTAAAGACATCTCTCTGGGCGAACGAAACATTATTGCTATTTGCTATTTCTTTACTCAAATCCTATCCAATCAAGAAATAGAAAAGCTTTATCAAACCGAAGAATTAATTGTAATTGATGATCCTGTTTCGAGCTTTGATTTTGAAAACAAGGTTGGAATAATCTCATTTCTAAGATATCAAATCAATCGTATTGTTAGAGGTAATCAGAGCAGTAAAATACTTCTCCTCTCACACGATTTAGAAACTGTTTTTCATCTTAGAAAAGCACTGGATGAAATAACAGATTCTTTTAAGCAAGAAGGCAAAGTACTAGTTTATCGTTCTTGGGAACTACAAGGTCACTCCCTCACTCTTTTGGCGATGCGCCATAACGAGTATGTCGCGCTATTAAAACAGATTTATCAATTTGCAGACAACATAACAAACGTTTCAAGTGATTCTATTGGCAACATAATGCGTAGAGCATTAGAGGCTTTTTCAACTTTTAATTATCGTAAACCTATTGAAAAAGTAATGTATGATTCTAATGTAATGCAAGCACTTGGAGACAAATCTCTTTATTTTGAAAATCTAATGTGTAGACTAGTGTTGCACGGGGAAAGCCACTTCAAAGAAAGAATATATTCCCTTCAAGATAACACAAACTTTTTTATGTTTATTTCTGACACAGAAAAGCAAAGAACTGCACGGGAAATATTATGCTTTATGTTTATTCTTAATAAGCCTCATATTATCGCTTGTTTAGAAAACAATGACTATATTCAAAAGATACAGTCTTGGAACAATGCAATACCCGATAATTCTTCTTTTGAGATTACAACTCCAGAAGAAAATGATAGAATTATTAAACTATACGATCTGCCTTTATCTGCAGGAACCGGCAATGCTATTATTGATGAATCAGATTATATTGAGTTTAAAACAAGTAATCTACAAGCCGATATAGCATTAAGGATTCGTGGAAAAAGTATGGAACCTAACATTCCAGATGGCTCAATCGTTCTAATTAAGAAAGATGATTTACCAACAGATTCTGAAGTCGGAGCATTTTTCTTGAATGGTGATGTTTATTGTAAAAGATTGAAATACGTTAATGGACAAACATTTTTATATTCAGACAACGAAGAATATGAGCCAATTGCAATTAACCCTGAATCAGACACATTAGAAACATACGGAAAAATCATTGAGATAATAAAAAGCAAAAACTAATTTGCACTTGAGATTCTTGCAAAACTAATAGAAAGGACATTAATTTGTATGGCAAAAAGCATAGAACCTAAACTAAGAAAAATCGGAGCCTATTTAAAACTTGAAGAAGATACTGTATTCACAATACCGGAATATCAAAGACCGTATT
>CAMJBT010000099.1 GCA_946403965.1 uncultured Pseudobutyrivibrio sp.
TTGCATCAGATGCTGGATCTGGATTTTCCTGTCCTACGTGAAGTGCTAATGTTTCAAATCTATAATTACTCATAATTTTAATCTCCTTTTCAAAAAATAATTTATATTAACAACATCGACAACAGCAACTAGTCTGCATTCGTTCTACTCTGTAATTGTGTCTGACAAAATCAATTAATAACTGCTTCATTTGTACTGCCTGCCTTTCCTGTTTCTTATAACTTTTTGTTGATGATGTTATATTAAACATTATTACCTACTAGGTCAATAGGTTTTAGGATAAAGAAAAACTATAGCCAGTTATCAATTATATTTATAGCTACTATTTATTACTAAAAAAATAGGATGGGCTACACACATCGCTGATAGCCCATCCTTATTTAGATTTGTATTTCACTAATTGTTGACTCTAATTTACTTTGTTTATTTAAAAGTGGTATTAAATTCACATGTAACGCATATGCGTTAATCAATAAAGCTCCAAGCCATGCGCTGATTTCTGCATATGGAGTTGCCTTGAATCCTATCTTTCCAATAAAAAATGAGATTACAAATACTCTTAAAAACATTTCTGCAATACCAGAAATCATTGGTAACATAGGTTTGCCCATTCCCTGAACCGCAGCACGAACAACAAACAATACATTCAAAAAGATAAGTGCTATTCCACATCTAGGAAGGAATATACAAACAAGTGCAATCTGTTCCTGTCCATCTAATAGAATATCTGCCAGCTGTGCTGGAAAAAATATCATCAATGACCCTAGCAGCAAATAAAATACCAGAACCATCTTTAAAGCAACTTTTATTCCTTCTTTTATTCTTTGATATTCTCTGGCTCCATAGTTTTGACTAGTATATGCAGTGATTGCATTTCCTGCAGTACCTGCAGGGTTCATAAACAGATTCAGGTACCGTGAACATACAGCATATGAGGCAGTATAAACAACACCATATCCATTTACAAAAGCCTGGACAACCATACATCCAACAGCTGTGATAGAATTCATAACAGCCATAGGTAACCCATTTTTCAGCAGCTCAAAAAATACCTGAAAATCATTTCTAAAATATTCCTTTGAAAGTTTTATCATAGAAATCTGCCTAAGACTATTAATACAAATGGCAACTGATACCACCTGTGCGATTACAGTAGCAATTGCAGCTCCCTCTACTCCTGTATGTAAAACCAAAATGAATAAGCTGTCTAAAGATAAATTCAAAATAGATGATGCTATTATGGCATTCAATGGAGTTTTACTATCACCCAATGATCTTAAGACAGAACCTGCAATATTATAACAAATTCCTACTGGCAGTCCTCCAAATACTACATAGCCATACTTAAGACTGTCATTAATAATCATTTCATCAGTATTTAAAAATCTGAGCAAATCTGGAAGGAATATAATACTTATCGTGCTTAGTATAAGTGCCAGCACTGCTCCAAGCTCTATTGTTGCAGCAAATCTATGGCGTAGCTGCTCTACATCCTTTGCTCCATAACTCTGTGCAATAAGCACCGCAAATCCATTGGCCAATCCGAAGGAAAAACCAACAATCAGAAAGAAAAGAGAGCCCATATTACCAACTGCTGCCAGCGCGTTATCCCCCAATCCTCTTCCTACGATCATTGTATCCACAAAGTTGTACACCTGTTGCAGCATACTTGTGAGAAACAAGGGCCAATAAAATGAAAGAATCAATTTCAAAGGTCTTCCCTTTGTGAAATCAATTTCTTTCTTTTTTGATGTTCTTGCAATTTCAGTCATAATAACCACCCAATCTACATTTCTAGTCCCTAGTAAGCAAGATTATTTTAAAAGCTTATTCCAAAGAATGGTATCACAATCTTGATGTATTTTGAGTATTTTTTTGATTTTGTCCATAGTTATTTTTTTAACTAACCATATCTATTCCCAGCCAAGTGCCTTGCGCTTTTCTTTCATGTCTTCCACTATCTGTTTTGCAAGAGCCACCGGATCCGTATTTACGTTCATGGTAGAACCTAAAAGTTCTTTTGTACCATACTTGAGAAACTCGATTACATTTTTTGAGCCGTAAATTGGTGCCTCCACACAATGATAAGAACTGATTCCGTTCAATCTAAATCCAAGAGCAGCATCAATTCCTTTTTCATTGCCCCATTCTGGAGATGAAAATGCAAATGGAAGCTCATAAAGATTCTTTCCAAGTTCGCCTGCAATTCCAGCGAAGATTCCAGTTGAGCGTGTATTGTCTATACACTCTCCTACATGCCATACTGGAGGTAAATCAGGTTCTAAGAATTCCTTTAGGGATTGTCCAGCCTTTTCCTTACCATCTACAGCACAATATCCCAACTTCATAAGTGGGAAAGATGCGCATCCATTTGTAATAATAAGTACATTATTTTTTAGAAGCTCATCAGCTACATCAATAATACATTTCTCATAAAGCACCTTTGGATTATTACATCCTACCATGTTAACAACTCCAAGAATCTGCCCTGACTTAATTGCCTCAGCAAGTGGCTTCATACTGCCAAATCTCTTGTGTATATATTCTACTGAAAATCCAACTTCTGCCTCCACCTCATAAGGTGGGATATATACAGGAATTCCTTTTCTATCTTCAAAACTTTCTATAGCACGTCTTACAATTTTCTCTGCAAGCTCTTTTGTTTGACCTATATTGCTGTGATGATGATCATACTCGTACCTTTCAGCACCTGGAAGACGTGCCGAATCACTTGTAGTGACAACTACTGTCTTGAAGCATTTTGCCACATCCATAATTGAAGGAAATACATCTTGAACATCTGCAACCCATAGATCAAGAGCTCCTGTACCAAGTACGAGCTCTGCTGAAACTGCATTTGAAAGTGGAATAACTCCGCTTTCTCTGTACATTGCAGACAAGCCTGAACAACAAATACCGTAAAAACGAATTCCCTTTGCGCCCTTTGATTTTGCTAATTCTAAAAGGTCTTCACGTTTTCCTGCTGCTACAATCTGACTTACAAGTGTTGGTAGATGACCATGAACAGCAATATTTACATATCCCTTTTTCAAGGCTCCAATATTTACCTTTGAAGTAACTCTATCTCCTACGCCAAACAATGAATCTGTAGCAAGACTGGCTCCAACAACACCTGAAAATGTAAAGGCCAAACCACAACGCAAAAACTGCTGCATTATACTTTTCCAATCACCATCAGTAGCGCATCCAGATTTGTGATAAGCTTCAAACACTTCGTGATACGCACTGATTGGAAGAATATCAAGCTCCTGCCACACTTTTTGTCTTTCAGGCAATGCACAAGCCTTGATTGTCTTGTAATCATCTGGAACTGTTCTAGATAAATCCGCAAGTAATACATCAGCCAAATCCTTAGCAACATTTTTTAGCTGCCTGTTTTTTTCTCGAATACCAAAAGCTTTTGCCGTACTTCTGATTTTCTGTTCACCGAGAATTGGTATATCAAGCTCCCCTTCTGCCACCTTTTTTAATGTAAGCATTACTTCTCTGGCGTGCATACCATGCTGTGCTGCTCCTGCTGCTGCAGAACGCAGAAGGTTTCTTGCCACAATCAAATCAGCATCAGCACCACAGACACCCTTAGGAGATTTTGGAGTGATACGGCAAGGGCCCATATTACAAATTTTGCAACAAGTACCACACAGTCCAAAATTACACTGAGGCTTCTGTGCATCAAATCTGTCAAATGCTGTATCAATACCAAGCTGCTCCATCCTTAAAAGCATATCCCGCACTGCTGGATCAGGAGTTTGTTCTATTACATCTTGTTTTGATGGAAATGTCTTTCTATATTCTGACACTGCATTCATATAATCCCTTGTAAAATCCTCTGGACTACTTTCTCCGCCATGATTACTTGCCTTCAATGTAACAGTTGGTATTCCGTGCTCATCAAATCCTATTAGATTTCGATGAGAATGAATATGCTCTACACCATTTTTTCCATGTGAATGTGAATGTGAATGGTCATGCGTATGACAGTGCTCGTGTATGTTTTCTTCATTGTGATTGTGTGTATTACTCATGCTTAAAATTCTCCCTTTACAATTATTATAAACTTAGATGTTGTATTCTATGCTCTCTTCAGTCTTCATATTAAGTAAATCAAATATCTTATCTCGTACGAGAAGAAAATCTCCGCTGGTTCTATCTCTAAAATGATGAAGAGGTACCTTAATAACGCCTTTTACTTTGCCAGGATTCGGTGTCATAACAACAATTCTATCTGCTAAAAAAACAGCTTCTTCTATATCATGTGTGACAAAGATAATGGTCTTCTTTTCAGTTTTACAAATATCCAATATGTCATCCTGAAGCTTCATTCTTGTTATGGCATCAAGTGCGCCAAAAGGCTCATCCATAAAAATAATATCAGGCTCTACCGCAAGTGCTCTAGCTATGGCCACACGTTGTTTCATACCACCTGACAGTTGTCTTGGAAAGCTGTCTGCGAAATTTTCAAGTTTTACAAGCTTAAGGTATTTATTTGCAATTTCTCGTCTTTTATTTTTTTCGATTCCCTTTGCCTCTAACCCTAGCTCAATGTTTTTAATAACAGACCTCCATGGAAGCAAACCATAATTTTGGAAAATAGTTACATTTTTGGTGCTTGGACTGACTACTTCTTTTCCATCTATCTGAACACTACCATGGTTTGCTAAATCAAATCCTGCAATGGCATTTAGCAATGTGCTTTTTCCACAACCAGAAGGTCCCAGTAAACATATAAACTCCCCTTTATCTATATCCAAATTTACATCAGCAAGTGCCGTGAATTCAGCACCATTTTCAACGAAGGTTTTTCCTGCATTTTCAATATGAATATACGACATTACTGTTCACCTCCCCAGGCCTTAAGAATTTTCTTCTCAACCAAACCTAATAAAAAATCTAAAAACAAACCTATGATTCCTATTACAAAAATTGTAGCCAGCAGAATGTCGGCTCTAATATTATTTCTGGCATCAATTATTTGATATCCAAGTCCAGACTGTGCTCCTACCATCTCTCCTGCAACCAGGAATATCCAGGCACTACCAAGTGCCAGATGTATAGCGTTGGCGATCTGAGGGAATGCGGCTGGAAGAATCACTTTCCACATAAGAGCCGGCTGTCTAATTCCAAAATTGTCAGCTACTCTAAAATAAATATCATCAATTTTTAATACAGCTGATACTGTTGATAGCAGTACAGGAAAAAAGGCTGCTATAAAAATAATTACTATTGCCGGCAAATCTCCTATGCCAAAGAGCAAAACCACAAATGGCATCCAGGCAGTTGGTGATATTGGACGGAGCAGTTGCAAGGAAGGATTCACGTAGTTAAACACCTTTGGGAAACTTCCAAGTACTAATCCCAATAAAACCGCTATTATTACAGACAAACCGTAGCCTATGACAAATCTATACATACTTGCTGATATTGATGCCAATAATGTACCATCTAAAATCATTTCTATAAGTGCTTGTAGTGCCATTAATGGTGATGGAAATAAAGCCTCGCTATAATCGCTTATCGTAAATGCGAATTGCCATAATGCTATAAGTAAAAGTATTGATACGAATACATATTTAAATGAGATAATTTTTTTCATGAGTTCCCCTTTTTAATATCTAAACCCCTAAACTAGAAGTCATTTTCTACAAAATCTTCATACGCAGGTGGGTTATCAGAAAGTCCATATGTCTTTACTTTTTCTGCAAGTTCTTCATACTGTTCCTTTGTAATCTCAAGATTGTCATATGAAATCCACTTAAGAGAAATATCAAGAACATCATCCTTTTGATTCAAATATTCCTTTGCTACCTTTTTTGCTGTATCAGCATCCAGATTATTTCCTGCTGTTTTATATCCTTCTACAAAAAGCTTTGCTGTGTCTTTGTGGTTTTCAATAAAATCATCTGTCAAAACAAGTGCACAGCAAACTGAATCTTCCCACAGCTCCTCTGAAGTATAGAGTACCTTACCTGCTCCAATAGATACCCCCATTGCACCAAAAGGCTCTGCAACGCAATAACCATCTATAGTTCCTGCTGCAAGTGCAGAAGGCATTTCTGTAGGAGCAAGCTCCACCACGTTAATATCATCTATTGAAAGTCCATCCTTAGATAGCGCATCATTTACCAAAATATTATGTGATGACTGACGATGTGGTATAGCAATTGTTTTTCCTTTAAGATCTGCTCCCGATTTAACATCATTTGATACCACAATTACATTTCCATCTTTGTGTCCAAGGGCAACTGCCTTGATTCCAACTCCTTCAGCCTTGGATTTCATCGCCAGCTCAATAAGAACTGATGCTCCATCTACCTGCCCCGAATTCAAGGCGTCCAAAAGCTCTGGCCATGACCCATACTTCACTAACTCTACTCTCACATTTTCATTATCAGCAAGTTCATCTGCTTCCTCCAGGGCAGCCAGAGAATGTGTAATTGGAAGATAGGCTATCTTCACTGTCTCCACAGATTCACTGGCTTTTGCCGTTCCACAGCCAAATAATGTCAATGCAGTAATAATTAATAATGTAGTCAACTGTACGAATTTTTTCATATAACTATCCTCCACTTTATCGTATTAAATTCCTAACGCCTACTAGGTTAATAGGATA
Source organism: uncultured Pseudobutyrivibrio sp. (assembly GCA_946403965.1). Taxonomy (GTDB): domain Bacteria; phylum Bacillota; class Clostridia; order Lachnospirales; family Lachnospiraceae; genus Pseudobutyrivibrio. Next base: position 6,632 of record CAMJBT010000099.1, read on the forward strand.
TTAACAAAAGAAAAGAACCAGGTCAATAAACCTGGTTCCCACCATTTATGATAGCTGGCTATCAAATATTTTTATATCACAACGTTAGTCTTGTCTAACTATTGTTCGCATGTTATTGTATTCATATAAATATTGTTTACAATTTTTCATAGAAAGTAGGAATTAATATGAATATAACGGTATTCCAAGGAATTATGATTCCATTTATGGGCACAACTCTTGGCTCAGCAATGGTTTTTCTTTTAAAGAATAAAATTTCAGACAAAATTCAAAAGCTTCTCACTGGGTTTGCTGCCGGTGTCATGGTATCCGCATCTTTTTGGAGCTTACTACAACCCTCTCTCGATAGTTCTGTCTCCCTAGGACGTCTTTCATTTTTACCTGCAGCTATTGGATTTTTAATTGGTATAGGTTTTCTTTTATTTTTAGATATGATTACGCCGCATATACATATGGACAATCAGGAGGAAGGTTTAAAATCTGGATTTTCAAAAACCACCAAGATGATTCTTGCTGTAACACTTCACAACATCCCTGAAGGAATGGCTGTAGGAGTTGTTTATGCAGGATGGATTTCAGGTCATGTAAATGTAAGCTATGCCACTGCATTTGCTCTTGCACTTGGTATCGCTATTCAAAATTTTCCAGAAGGCGCCATTGTATCCATGCCTCTTCGTGCAGAAGGTATGTCAAAAGGCAAAACATTCTTCTATGGAGTTTTATCAGGTGCTGTAGAGCCGGTAGCCTCTATTCTTACAATCACTGCCACAAGCCTTGTAATACCAGTGCTTCCATATCTTTTAGCTTTTGCTGCTGGTGCTATGATGTATGTGGTTGTTGAGGAATTGATTCCTGAAATGTCTGAGGGAAAACACTCAAACCTAGGCACAATAGCATTCTCTATGGGATTTGTACTTATGATGATTCTAGATGTTGCATTAGGATAATAAATATCATTTTGTAAAGTATACTTGACATTTTTCATCTCGAATTTATACTATAATCATAGGCTATAGTCAAAGACTTTATATATAACACGAGGAGGATTTGTCATGAAATCTACATTTACTTTTTTATTATTTTGTATTGTTTTAGCAGTATGTTTACTTTTTTCTTTGCCAATTAAAAAATATACCAACTATCATTATGATGAAAGACAGGAAATAATCCGTGGCAAAGCCAATAAATATGCAAACTACACTTTGATTATTTTTCTTGCTGTGTATTTCATTTATGATCTGTTTTTCGGTGATAAATTCATTACCCTGTCAGCATCAGTTCTTGCTTTTACTGGTATACTATTATCTGTTTGTATTTTTCTTATTTACAGTGTATGGAACAGTGCATTTCTTCAGGTCAATCAGCACGGCACTGGTATATTTGTTTTATATGGCTTTATTGCTCTTCTAAACATTGGTGTTTTTATACTTAATTATAAAAACACAACTTTTCCAATTGAAAATGGAGTACTTCAATTCACTAACTCCCTTTCTCAACTTTTTTGCGGTATTATTTTCGGAAGTGTTTCAATAACATATTTTATAAAGAGAATCACTGATAAAATGGAGGGCTAACATATGAAAAATCTCAGATTAAAATCAGCCCGAGCAGCAAAAGATTTATCTCAGGAAGATTTAGCAAAGCTATGCGATGTAAGCCGTCAGACCATAAGCGCCATTGAAAAGGGAGACTATAATCCCACAATCAAACTTTGTATCGCTATATGCAAGGCTTTAGATAAAACACTAGATGATTTATTTTGGGATGAATCACTATGATTTAATACATATAAGAATCATTAAACAAAGAAACAGGAGTGAAAAACTAAAGTTTCACTCCTGTTTTTTGCAAGCTAGCAATTAACTTTATTATTTTACATTAAATGCACCCATTCCTGGATAAACTGCAGCACTACCAAGCTGTTCTTCAATTCTAAGAAGCTGATTGTATTTTGCTACACGCTCTGTTCTTGAAGGAGCACCAGTCTTAATCTGGCATGTATTAAGAGCAACTGCAAGATCAGCGATTGTTGTGTCCTCTGTCTCACCACTTCTATGAGAAGAAATTGCTGTATAACCAGCCTTGTGAGCCATCTTGATAGCCTCAAGTGTCTCAGAAACAGAACCAATCTGGTTAAGCTTGATAAGAATTGAGTTTCCGCATCCGTTTGCGATACCCTTTGAAAGACGCTCAGTATTTGTAACGAAAAGGTCGTCACCAACAAGCTGAACCTTATCACCAATCTTTGCTGTCATTCTCTTCCAGCCTTCCCAATCCTCTTCATCAAGACCGTCTTCAATAGAAATGATTGGATACTTATCTACAAGAGCTGCCCAGTGATCAATAAGCTCGTCTGTTGTAAAGTCCTTACCAGACTTAGGCTGATGATAGTATCCCTTACCCTTTT
>CAMJBT010000100.1 GCA_946403965.1 uncultured Pseudobutyrivibrio sp.
AGAAATGTTAGCCTTGCTAGCGATAGCTGCTACTAATTCTGTCTTGTTCATTACTTATTCCTCCTCGAGAATTTTTATTTATTATTTTAGGACCAAAATCCTTTAATAACTACAATATCCTTTATAATTGTTTTAAATTGCAGTGTCAACAAAAAACCCCAAAAAACCGCCATTTTATAAGGTTTTTATGGATTATTACAAATTTTTGTCGCAAAATTTAAACATATTTACCATTTACAAACCCTTGATTTTCTAGGTGGTTCACCATTTTTTCACACATTTTAGTTCATTAAGTTACTTATAAGGTCTGAAATTGTTGATAAATAGTCTACTTCGTAGTCATAATCATTCTTAATTGCACTGCCTGCTGTCTCTTCTTCATGACCATTTGTTGTGGTCTCAGATGAATTTTCCTCACCCGCTGATTCAGTATTTTCTTCATTGTTTTCTGTCTCAGACGTCTGTGTATTTTCGCTTGAAGCTTCCTCATCAGACTCCATTGCCAAAGTAATTTCTGCCGAAGCTGAATTGACTATAAGAGTCTTATTCCATGGTTTATAACCACTACATCTAACAACCAGCTTATGAGCGCCGTATTGAATATTCTGCGGCTCATTAGTATCAATTATCTTGCCATCAATGTAAACATAGGTTTCTGGAACCGTTACGAGAAATGTTATAAGGCAATATGAAGGCCCATCTCCTTTAAGCTCCTCTAGATTTACCATCACATTCTCATCCCTATTTACGGTAATATCTGTTGAGCCTCCCCAACCATTATTTGCCACAGTAACCTTATAGGTGCCTTCTGGCACTTCAATTGTCTCATTTCCATTTACCATGGTAGCAATCTTGTCGCCAATAAAAATCATGCTTCCGTCAAATACAGAAGTGTTTACCAGACTAATATATCCATGCCCAGTATTTACAGAAATCGAAATAACCTCTTTATCTCTGCCAATCACTGTGATTTTGTCTTTTTTACTGATGTTTGAGACTAATATCTTCTCTGCATCAGAATAAACCTTGGTTTTATCGGTAAGTTTATAATTACGACCATCAATCTTTATCAAGCCGTGCTCTTCATCAATTTTATATTTTTTTATATCCTCGAAGGACCATACTCCAGTGGATTTTCGCACTTGACTAAGCGCACCAGAAGATGGCAGCATATCACCTATTGTCACAACTGTCCCCACAGGAAACTCAGCCCAAGTGCTGTTGCCACCATATTTATCTATGAATTTTGTTGTCATATTGTAGTTATAGCGAAGCTGCTGGTCTGAATCCACCGAATAAAGAGCAATGGTCTCCTCTGTCATATCAAGAGCCTCAACAATAAAAAGCTTCTCACTTTCTGAGACTTCTTCACTGGTGACAGTATCATCAATGCCCTGTTCTCCTCCAGCTTCTGCAGACTCTTTTCCTGCACCAGAGATTGCAGACCCTGTATAATTCTGCACAGTAGCATTATTAGGATGCGAGCCACACCCTATCAGCAAAGCCGCCACAGCAGAATACACCGCTATTAACTTCCCCCACTTTTTAACCCCATTTTTTTCCATATGAATATTTTAGCATATTTTATCGTATAGAAATACACATTCCATCATATAGCCCCATCTCTTCAACTGTTTTATTACAATTTGAGGTAACATCAATGCTATTAGCGTACACCTTATAAGAATTGGCAATCTCTTCACTAATACCCAATCCTATACCTTCATTCAGAGCGTGGACTAATTCATATCCTGTAATATACATAGGTACTTCTATGTCCATGCTATTACTATCCCATCTAAATTCTACCACTATAGATTGTTTCATGATTTTCACCTCACGACTATCTGCTAACAGTTTTTACCCTTTTGATTTTTCCATCGGTAATAAAGAAGGCATCTCCAGGGGCATTTGGTTTCTTAACCTGGCGTTTTATATTAATGTTAATATCAACAAATTTAATGCTGTCCATGTTTTCGAAGCAAAGAACATTCATACAATTTCTGATAACAATAAGTACAGGATTTGAAACAGCTGTTAAAGTAACATTTTCAATATTAGTAAATAGAATTGAAATCCTACAATTAGCATATTTAGTAACCAAACTCTTAAACTTCATGAAGGTTTCTTCATTTTCACGAATGATATCTGGAGCCTTAGAGCTTGCTAATACAATTACATGTACTGGTTCTCCATGTAAATCGCCTTCCATCATCTTCTTATTGAATCTTTTCTGCGCCAGCTCATATTCCCTATCAATAAGATCAATTATATCCATACCTTCTGAAGAATAAGATGCCAATGCTGGATTATCCTTGCAATATACCAAGCTTTCTTTATCATCATCGACCACATAAAGCTCGAGAGGATAATCACCAACGCTTTCACCCATTTTAGAGAATGCATAACGAATAAAGCTGCCTCGTCCCAGGTCATCACGTCCTAGTATTGCAAGCAACGGCTTCTTAAGCAAATCGTTATATTCTGGATTAGCCTTAGCATACCCTAAGCCAACTAGCATCTGATAATCAGACATTTTTGATGTACCAAATCTTGAAACCAGATACTCGTCGTTCAGCACATTAGGTACATAGTCAACCTGCTCGGCAGTGTGAGCTGAATATTTGCTATTACATGCTTTAATATATTCTTTGATTTTGGAAATTCTTTCAATTTCCTTCCCCATAGAAAATGCAAGATATGTTTGGAATTCCATAATTTCATTATCAATGGTAATCAGACCTCGACCTGGCATTTCATCAGGCTGAGTTCTACATTTATCTATCAACATAGAATACTGGGATCTATCATTACAATTCATAGCAATCTTAGTTGCGAAATTTGTTATCAATCTATAACCAATTCCACTCATCTGCTGATTCGTAATTACGATAGAAACACCAAGGGCCACTCCATCTCGGCATATTTTTATAAACTGAGCCTCATAGCTTCCATATACATCTTTAAAGACAGTATAATTTTCAAGAAAAACAACAATTTGAGGCAAGTCATTATTACCTGCTTCTTTGTAAGCTCCAAAAGAACTTAGGCCTGCATTTGCCAGAATCTCTCTTCGCTCATCTAGCTTCTTTTGAATCATCTCAAGAAAATGCTTTAGTTTATCTTCATCAGCAATGGTAATAACACTACCTACATGTTTCATTTCCTCAAAAACTTTCATAACCATAGAAGCAAAATCAAGGATATAGATATTCACTTCTGATGGACTGTATTTTGTTGTAAGTCCATAAATCATGTTTTGAATCAGATAAGTCTTTCCAGATAAAGATGAGCCTAATATAAACACATGATTCTGAGTAAAGTTTATATAAAGTTCTTGCTGACGCTGACGTGCAGGATCATCATAAACGCCAATAGGCACAACAATATCACTTCCCTCAGCCTTAATAGATTCAGGATAAGGAATCTGTCCTGAAAGTGGAGGCAAGCAAATCTCTTGCAGTTTACTAATCTCTGCATTCCTACAATATTCATTTATATACTCTACAATAGCATCAAGTTCTGTGACGGTATTCTCATTTGTCTCAGGCTTCTGCGAATACAGCACATTTTTTCGTCCAGCTAAATCAATTGATGAAATTGCAAATCTTTTAACCGCTTTAACATGCTCATCAGATATATAGGCGCCACTATAGGCAGATTGGAACAATTCAAATATCTCATTGTTTCCAACCTGTAAATATGCTCTACCTGGCTCCCTAATCTCTGCAGCAAGTGGAGATTTCAAAACCTCATTACTGTCTGATTTATCCTGAACTTTCAGACAAAGTTTGAACTTCGAATTACTCCAAATCTGATCATTAACAACGCCTGCTGGCTTTTGTGTTGCAAGAATAAGATGTACACCTAAGCTTCTACCAATACGTGCTGCACTAATAAGCTCCTTCATAAATTCAGGTTGCTCACTTTTAAGTTCTGCAAACTCGTCAACTATTAAAATAAGATGAGGTAATGGGATTGGTGTAGTACCATTCTTATAAAGCTTTATATAATCATCAATCTTATTTACTTCATACTGTGCAAAGAGCTCTTGTCGTTTTATTAACTCAGCCTTGATTGACATTAATGAACGATTAATCTGCTTACCATCTATATTTGTAATTGTTCCATTCAAATGAGGCAAATCTTTAAACTGATTTGCCATACCGCCACCCTTGAAATCAATAATTATAAAACCGACTTCATAAGGATGAAATAATGTTGCAAGCGATAGAATATAACTTTGTATAATCTCAGATTTACCAGAACCTGTGGTTCCTGCAACAAGTCCATGAGGTCCATGATACTTTTCGTGAATATCAAGATATACTGTTTCTCCTCCAGCTTTAACACCAAGAGGTGCCGCCATACTTTGATATATCCTTGAACTATTCCATCTGTTAGATAAAGATAGCTCTTTGACATTCTTTATACCAAGTAGCTGATAAAGTGTTATGTTCTTTGTTAGGTCATTTTCTAGAGAAGGTTCTTTTATATATACAGGAGCAAGCTTTCTAGCGCACTGCTCCGCAACCTCTTTTGTAATATGAGGATATTCAAATTTCTGCAGTTCTGTAGCATCTGAAATATTCTTTACTGTTCCTGCATATACATTGTCTTCCAATTTAACTGAATATGCACAGGATTTATGTAGCAGACTCTCTGTCTCCTCAAAGAATATAAACGTAAATCCAAATTTTCTTGCATAATCAAAATACTGGCTAACCGGATGTTCCGACAATCTTTCTGAACGAAAAGCAAAAACAATGTAATCAGGAAGTGCTTTAACTTCTTCTGGTCTCATTTCCTCGCGTCTTGATATCTCAGAATAGATCTTTCCCAAAACCAGCTTGCTAGTTTTATCATCATACATGATGTTTCGTTCTTTTGTTTCACTGTCGTAGGTATTAGGAAGCCAACGAACCCATTGCATATATGGAGCATAGATTTCATCCAAAAGAAAAACCATTTTTACATCTGTAAAAGTTTCCTGTCCAGCAATGGTTAAAACTATATTTTTCATCATATGATAAAGCTTGGTCCTGTCTCCAACAAAACCAACTGCATTAACTTTTCCTAGTGGCAAAACCACTGGCATCTGAGGGATATACTTATACTGATTGTGAATTCGCTCTGGTACATTCATTAGATCATCGTAAACATGAACATACTCTTGCTTTTTATAATCAATCTGACGTAAAGACTTTACATTACCCGTTCCTATTCTTACATCAAGATAGTCTTCATGTTCTTTTCTCTTTTCAAATAAATCTGGAGAAAAATTAAGAATCCTATCAACTGTCATTTCAAGTGATGGATTCCTTCTTGTAATAATATAATGTTCTTCGTTTCGACATCTAACTATCTCGTCTGTCTTACGTTTTATATAGTCAGCATATTTAGCTTCTCTTTCAGCTAATTTCTTCTTGTAATCTTTACGAGTATCAAAATATGTCCATACGGACATAGCTCCACCTACCATCATAGATGCTGCAAAGTAAAGAACGTACATGATGCCACCGCTCATCATACGGCTTCTCACAAAAACCATAAGTACAAGCATTAAAAATAAAGGAGTCAAAGTCATCAATAGATTTCTCTTTGGCTCCTGTGGAGGATTTTCAGGATTAAGAACCTCAAGCTTTTCATCATCAAGCTCATATAATTCTCTAGCCTTCAGGAAAAACTCTGGGTATTCCAGTCCTCCTCTGTTTTGCTGATTATTTGGATTTGTATGCTGTACCATAGATAAAACCCTCATAAAAAATCTATAAGAATACAAGCGTTATTATATACTTCAGTTATGAAAAAAGTGTAAAGACTGCTTCTTTTAACAATTGAGCACAAGGCTCTATATATTTACCTGCCCCCTTTACAATTTTGTTATAACACAATTAATTTGTAATGGTGCCAGGCACTAAGCTCTTCTTCCTAGTTACACCAGTGCCATAACCAAGAATCCCCAAATAATATATAACGAAATAGGAATCAACATTTTATTATATATTTTCTCATGAATATACCCTATTTCTAAATCAGCACAATTAACCAATGAGCTTATATATTTCGAATAACGTGTATCTTTACCTTTGTTAAGTATAAAAATAATATCATTTTTAAGGTTATCTATATTTTCACCTGTCTTTAATCGGATTATAGTTGAATAAAACCTTCTCGGAATATCGTTATACGCATTGTCTGATGCCAAACCATATAGTTTTTGTAAAGCATCACTATAATTCTGCATAACTGTATCCTTGATGATTGGTAGGTACTGTTCTACAAACCCGCAAGAGTTTGTGGATTTTTCTATAAGCAAATTAATCTCATCAGCTTTAACATCATCTTTGTTCCCACATAACCACATTTTATCCTCAATATCTATATATTCGCCTATTTCTTGATCAAATAGATACTCCTTCTGACCTGTAAGGAATGCAATATTATTAGCTAAGTCTAGAGGCACTTTGTTTTTATTCTTTATCCTAGAAAACATGAATCTTCCATATTCAGAAATGTTGCACTGAGAATACAGAAAGTCATATACATATTTATTCCAACCATAATAACGCCCCATAGCAATACACAAAAAGAAAATTACGGTATTGAATAGCAGCAATATAGCACTCGATTGAACAACAAATTTTACAGTCATAAGTAAAAACAGTATTATTTCAATTATTGTTCCAACAACATACAGCTTATATACATCATTAATTTTATTTAACATTTTTTATGGTTGCCCCCTGTATATCTATTAAATAATAAGTATCATCATCTACTGAAATTGAATATATGCATTTCATATTGCCTGTATCAATAAAATTACTATCAAATTGATTTGTTTTTGTTACGACTATATTTTCAATATCATCAGCTGTATACTTGTAAAAACATTTTTCAACCTGTATTATCCTTGCACTTTCAAAAAAATCACTATCTACTGATTCTTCTTGATTAATTTCCTTATCTCTGTATATTTTCTTTATACTGTAATTTCCATTCTTACATTCATAATAGCAATATACAATACTATCTGTACCTAAATATATATTAACGCCATTATTCTCCGATTGATTTTCAAAAAGACTATTAATAGAATTATCATCTATGCCATATTCATATCTAAGCGCATCGGATAATTCTTTATAATTTCTTCCTAGTAAAAATATAGCTAAGACAATGCCCAATATACTGAGAACGCTCAATAATATCATAAGAATTGAGTACGCACTGCCCTCAGGATTATTATATCCTAGCCATTTATGAAAACGAGTTATGCCTTTTCTTCTCCTTATAGCTTCATAACAATCCTTTGCCTTATCATGCTTATCTAAGCATTCATAACACTTTCCTACATGATATTCATTCCAGATTTCTACAGGTTTCGAACCTGCTATTGGCTCTGTACTCTTGATTGCCTCAGTATATTTTTCATTTAAATAATAATTAAAAAATAAAATATTACTACTAAATCTTTTCTTAATTCCGTCATCAGAATCAGGACTATTACAATAGATATCCAATGCTGCACTTGCGTGCTTCAAATGCATGTGTGCATACTCTTTATTTCCATCCACAAATAATGACTTATCTACCATAAAAAGTTCATACGAAATATTCTGGACAATAGATAATCCATTATTCTGTAAGTATCTATTTATACCTTCGATATCGCCAGCCCATAATAAAGCATTAAAAAGCGAATTGTTTTCACTAGTAGTTTTTGAACCAAGATTTGTGTAGTGGTTTATTAAAGAGCCAAATGCCAAACGTGTTTTATATTGGTTTGCCAAATATCTAGGAAAACTAAATACCGCAGCAAAAAAACATACTACACATAACACCACATTTATTACGAGAGGTACTATATTATTTTTGAACGCAATTATGCCCAAAAACATAACAATGATAGTGTTAATCATAACTAAATTTCTCATCCAGTATGTTGCTCTAATCTTGTTTTTCATCAATAAATATTCCTTTTAGCTTATTTTTCTTGGTTACAATAATCTGCTTCTTTTGCCTCTGATACTGTCTTGTATCCCAAAAATGCCAAGAGAATTGCTGCTACATCCTTTCCAATCTCTGCTGCACCTGGAAATACTATGATTCCAGCTCCAGAGGCACCACCAGACCCTGCCCCAGCTCCTGCTCCCGCACAAACACTAGGCGCAATATAATATATTGCTAAAGCTGCAGCCGCTATAATAACATCACCCAAACCAGAATTAATTGACCACCCTGTTTCAATTCTTTCACTCACATGATCATTAACTTTTACTGATGTAAATCCATATAAATCATCCGAACTTATTGGACTAACGCTAAATCTATAACCATAACCAGTTGTGACATTACCTGTTGTTGTTGATAATTCAATAGAACTAGATACTTTTCCTCCTTCCAATTTCACAGAAGCAGAATTACCATCTTTATCTGTATGTTTGCCTGTTACACTTAGTTTAAAACCATCTTTAGAAGAACTCTTAAGACTACCTTTAAACTCATAGCTACCAATCTTTATCGGTTGAACATTTATAGAAGCATCTGAAACTTTTCCATTCTTAATTTTCACTGTAAAAAGCTTTGAATCACCTGATTTTGTAGATGTAGTCTCAGATGTATAAGGACCTATAATACCTTTATTTGATACTTCCCTATCTATCACAACATCAGTATTGTTAGCAACCCAATCATCCACTTTTTTAACTGTAGATTCAATCTTATCCGCTGCATTTGCAATCCATTCTCCAAAATTACCATCTCTATCAACAAATCCAACAGGATTGCACCAACAATATCCATAGTGATTCATTGTAAATGGACTATCAATAAATCCCTTTACATTATCCTCACTCTGGAATCTGCCTGTGGTTGAATCATAGAATCTTGCCTGCGCAAACTTAAGGCCTGATACCTCATCTTCCTGATAGCCTGTAAATGCAAATGGCTGAATGATGTTGCCATCTGTTGTGTAGGAGTGCTTGTGACCTGTTTCTTTGATTTTTC
>CAMJBT010000101.1 GCA_946403965.1 uncultured Pseudobutyrivibrio sp.
TATACAGCCGCTTACACCGCATATCAGGCATCGCTTACAGCCGCTGGAAAGCTGGGCGATTCTACACTTTTGAATTACCTATAGTAGTTGTTACAAAACACACCAAAAGGAGAAGGGATAATGCGCGTAAAAACTAGACTGTTCGGCGAAATTGAAATTTCCGATGAAAAAGTCATCAATCTCGTTCATGGGCTAATAGGTTTTCCAGACATGAAGAGATATACCCTCATTTTCGACGAAGAAAAAAAAGACAAGGGCAACATTATGTGGCTGCAATCTCTTGACGAGACAGATTTTGCAATGCCAGTTATGCTTCCACATGTTGTAAAGCCAGATTATGCACCAGAATTCAACGACGATGCACTTCAACAGCTTGGGGACCTGAAGGCGGGGAATACATACGTCTTGGTTACAGTGCGTGTACCAAAAAATCCAAAGGAAGCATCTATTAATTTAAAGGCTCCTATTGTCATCAATACAGATACAAATGTAGGTGACCAGATAATTATTGATGGTAACGAGCCAGTCAGATACCTTATTCATGACGCAATACATGGAAAGGATGGTGAGTAGCGATGTTGGCATTAACTAGAAAAACAGGCGACGCTATTATGATCAACAACAACATCGAGATTACAGTCCTTGAAGTTCGCGGTGATCAGGTAAAAATCGGTATTTCAGCGCCAAAAGAAGTATCTATCTACAGAAAAGAAGTATACTTAGAAATTCAGAAAGAAAATGAAGAAGCTCAAGGCATCAGCATGGATGATGTTGAAGCACTTAAGAATTTGTTATAAAAATAGCACCATCTTGTAGCATTAGCTGTAAGATGGTGTTTTTCACTTTATAGAAAAAAATATTTTTTTCAGCTATAAACTTTCCTCAACCAAGAGTCGATATAAAGATTAGAAAACTAGTAATTTCCCATAGTACAAGGATGTATATAAGTTTTTAGGGAATGAAGAGTGGGACTTCGGACCTTAGGGCGTAAGGAGGAAAACAATGAAAATAGGCGAAGTGAGTAGTGCAGTAAGTAGCTACCAGGGACAAGGAAGTTCAGCAAAAGCGGCGCCAGTACAAGCAACAACACAGAATACACCAATAGATTTCGCAGCTGCAAGAGAATTGCGCGCCAGCGAACCTGAAAATAGAGTCCCAAATTACAGCACTGAGCAGACAGAGGATGAAGAGGGCAAGGCACAACCTTCTTCTTCTTTGAAGGAAGCAATTAGCAAGATTAATTCTGCTCAGGGAAATGCCGAAGCAGTATTTGGCATTCACGAGGGAACAAACCGTGTAATGATTAAGATGGTTGATAAGCAAACCAGAAAAGTCATTAAAGAATTTCCAGCAGAGGAAACCTTGGACCTTATAGCTAAGGCATGGGAGCTTGCCGGAATTATGGTTGATGAGAAAAGATAGGAGGGTTATTTATGCCTATTAGATTATCAGGACTGACATCGGGTTTGGATACCGAAGCCCTTGTTGGTGCGCTAGTATCAGCCTATAGCTACAAGAAGGACAAGTATGTAAAGGCCCAGACAAAGGTTTCGTGGAAGCAGGATGCATGGAAATCGCTGAATACCAAGGTGTATAGCTTATATACATCTGTAGGTAGTATGCGCTATTCATCAAATTATGCAGTAAAGAAAACAACAGTCAGCGATACCACAAAGGCAACCGCTACAGCTAGCGGAACAGCTATCAATGGTACACAGAAATTAAAGATAAATAAATTAGCAAGCACAGCATATATTACAGGTGCCGAGCTTGATGGAAGTGTTAAGGGAACATCTACACTGGCATCACTTGGAATCAAGACTGATAAAAGTGGTGAAAAAGCCAGTATTTCACTTAGAACTGGAACAAAGGTTACAAATATCGAGATTGAAGGCAGTATGACCATCAATCAGTTTGTAAATAAGCTGAAGGATGCAGGAGTAGAGGCGAATTTTGACGAAAAAAACCGCAGATTTTATGTCAGCGGAAAGACATCTGGTAAAGCAGGAGATTTTACTCTTTCAGCAAATACATCCCAAGGCTTGAACAGCTTGATGAAGCTGGGACTTTTGTCTGGAGAGGAAATAGAAGATATTCAAAACAGCGCGTCAGGTGCTGGTATGGCAAAGAAGGTTATGCCATTTTCAGTGGATGGCAATTCTACAACTATTATGGATGCCACAGATTTAAAAACTTTGCTTACCAGTGTTATGGAATACAAGAAAGATCCGAGCACAGTTACAGATGCAGATAAAAAAACAGAGTATGACAATATAGTATCGTATCTGGAATCTAATTTTGCAGACGAAGAGGGCAACATTAATTGGGCTGACATGACTGAAGATGAGCTTTCAGAGCTTTCTGGAAAAGTTTATGCAGTAGCATCATATGATACAACAGGAAAGACTGTAAATGTGGCTATTCGTAGCATGACATATAGTGTTGGCGAGGGCGAAGATAAAAAGACATATACATTATCTGGAAATCTAGCCGATATAAAAAGTAAGCTGGAGAGCTTGGCAACAGCAAGTGATGAAGAGTCACTTGCGCTTAAGGAATATATAAATAAGAAATATTCTGACGAGGTTTACAAGACTACTAGAGATGAGAACAACAATATTCAGGTTGAGAAGTATGGTTCAGGTGGAACAATCGATTGGGGCAACCTGGATGATGAGAAACTTTCAAAGCTTGCAGAAGATATATACACCAGTGCCAACTATGACATATCAAGCGATCCAACTTATCAGGAGCTGAGCAAATCAATTAATGCCGTAAGAGATGGTTACCTGGCGGTTGCATCAGCAAAGGCTCTTCCTCAGAAGACATCTGAAGAGATAGCTATCAGGGCAGAAAAGCTGAGAGAAGCGCAACAGCAGCTTAGCACGGCATTGGAAGACCCTACCAACGCAAAGTGGGCAAAATATGTAGAGGAAAATTTCGGTGCTCAGAATTCAGAATATGACACTAGCTACAGCGATTTCTGGACTCAGACAGACAATATAGATTTGATTAGCAGTGTGTTCTACAGAGTAGATTTAGCTGCTAATATTCAGGCTGGAAATGTAGAAATTAATCCAGAAAATGTTGCCAAAAAGGTTGATGGTGAAGATGCAGAGATTGAGTTAAATGGTGTTAAATATACAAACGGTACTAATTCAATTACTGTAAATGGTCTGACCATCGAGGCCATGGCAACAACAGGTGATTCTGAAATCACCGTAACTGTAAATAATGATATTGATGGTATTTACGATAAGGTAAAGGATTTCCTTACTCAATACAACAATTTAATGAACGAGATGCAAAAGCTTTACAATGCTGATTCAGCAAAGGACTATGAGCCTCTTACAGATGATGAAAAGGCTGAAATGTCGGAGGATCAGATTGAAAAGTGGGAGCAGAAGATTAAGGATTCATTACTTCGTAGAGATAATAGTTTAAGTAGCATCATTTCCGCAATGACCATGTCTATGATGAAGACCATAGAGATTGACGGTAAGACATATGCCTGGTCAAGCTTTAATGTACATACTCTTGGAAATATCAATGCAGAGAAGAATGAAGGATATGCTTATCATATTGATGGTGACTCCGAAGATTCTTATACCTCTGGCAAGGAGGACAAGCTTCGAGCTGCATTGGCAGAAGAGCCAGAAGTAGTAATCGAATTCCTGAAGCAGATGACCAGCGGTCTGTATTCTGCAATGGATGAGAAGATGAAGTCAACCTCAGTAAAATCCGTATATACGGTATATAATGACAAAGAAATGGCTTCAGAGTATTCTAGCTATTCTACTCTGATTAAAACATGGCAAGATAGAGTTACAGACATGGAAGATGCATATTATAAGAAGTTTGCAAAGATGGAGTCAGCACTTGCACAGTTGCAAAGCAATTCATCTTCAATCACCTCTATGCTTGGTGGTTGATAAATTTAGCGAAAGCTGAGGCAGAAATAAAGGATTATCAGGAGGCGATTTATATGACACCAATGAATGGTTATGATGCTTACGCAAAGAACAGAATATTAACAGCAAGTCCTGCGGAGCTGACATTGATGCTATATGAAGGAGCAATCAAGTTTTGCAACATAGCAATAGTTGCTTGCGAGAATAAGGATATTGAAAAGGCACATATCAATATTCGTAAAACCGATAGAATCATAGAGGAATTTGAAATTACTTTGGATGAAAAATATCCTGTAGCAAAGGATTTCCATGCAGTGTATACTTATCTTAGGAGCTGTCTGAGACATGCTATGATAGATAAGGATCCAGAAACCCTTCAGGAAGTGCTGAAGCACCTACGTACAATGCGTGATACCTGGAAGGATGTAATGAAGCTTACCGCCAACGGCAAGAAGTTGGATGGACAGGCTGCTGGGTGAAAGATAGTTTTAGACAAAGCCCCTCTCCCGTAGAGGGGCTTGTTTTTTTGTTTGACAGGTATACAAAACAATTGGGGGTAGACTATGGAAAATATGGATTATGTGATTATGCTAAGGGAATCGCTAGAAAAGAAAGCTGATATTTTGAGGGTGCTGCAAATTAGAAACAAGGAGCAGACTGCAATTCTTCAGGATCCAAATACCACACCGGAGGATTTGGAAAAAAATATGAATATGAAGTCAGAGCTTATAGACAGAATCATCATGCTGGATGAAGGCTTTGAGCAGATGTTCAATAGAGTGAAGGATATTATTGAGGCAGACAGAGAGACATATGCTGATGAAATTAAATTGATGCAAGATTTAATCAGAAGAGTCACTGAACTTGCAGCAGATGTAGAGGCTAGTGAATACAAAAACAGGGAATATGCAAAGACACGTTTCGCAAATATCAAAAAGGATATTCGTGAAGTAAAAAAATCAAATGATGTGGTTACATCTTATTATAGAAATATGATGTCTCATAATAAGATAGAAGATCCAGCTTTTTTGGATAAGAAAAAATAATAAGACGCTATTTTTGCCAAAAATAAGACGTATTTGCCAAAGGACAGGTTTTCCATTGACCTGTTCTTTTTTTGATGCTACAGTTTTGAATGTTTTTATTGAGAAAAAGTATTTGGGAGAAGAACTGTATTTTAAATAAAGGATTTAGATAACAATATAAGGTATGGTGGAAAACACTCATGATAAATAAAGATAAATTAGTAGTTTTAATACTTATGTTTTCTTTGGTTTTAGGAGGATGTGGCACAACCGAAGTCACTGCTCATATAAATCCATCTCAAAATAGTGAAGTTATTATTGAGGAAGCCTTTGAAGATGATATTTTTAGAAGTTACATTTCAGAATATTTTGATAAAAACAATGATGGGATGTTGTCTGAAGATGAGATTAATAAAGTAATTTCAATAGATATAAATGGATTTAGGGAAAATAAATATAAAGAATTAAAATCCATTAAAGGGATTGAATTATTCCCAGAATTAAAAGAGCTTACTTGTTATGCTTGTGATTTATCTGAAATAGATGTTTCTAATAATACAAAATTGAAAAACTTAGTAGTAGGTTACACAAATCTTAAACAGTTAGATATATCTTATAATAAAGAATTGGTAGAACTAGATTGTAGTTCCACCCATATTGATACAATTGATTTAAATAACAATTTATTACTGGAAGATATAGACATATGTGGAACTGATATTTCTACGATTAACCTAAAGGATTTTAAAGAGCTGAAACATTTTGCATGTCAGGGAACCTTAATAACAGATATAAATTTCAGGAATAATACTAAATTGGAAGGTTTAGCAATAGATAATACTGAAATTTCTGAGCTAGAATTATCTCATAATATTAATTTAAAGATGATTACATGTACAAATACTAGCAATTTGAGTTCATTAGACTTATCAAATAATCCTAAAATGGAATCTATTTATTGCCAAAAATCTGGAATAAAAGAATTGGATTTATCAAATAATCCTAAAATGTTTGAAGTGGAATGTGATGAAAGTACAGTAATCATTGGTGGTGATAATTTGATATTTCTTCAAAGATTTCCAGATGAAGATTAAGATAGAGTGAAGGATATTCGTGAAGTAAAAAAATCAAATGATGTGGTTACATATTATTATAGAAATATGATGTCTCATAATAAGATAGAAGATCCAGCTTTTTTGGATAAGAAAAAATAATAAGACGCTATTTTTGCCAAAAATAAGACGTATTTGCCAAAGGACAGGTTTTCCATTGACCTGTTCTTTTTTTGATGCTACAGTTTTGAATGTTTTACAAAGCGAAGAACGGTTGAAGCTCGAGAGTCTTTCTGGGGAGCGCTATATGAGTATAAGTTTAAATCTGCTAATGGGAAATATTATAAAGATCAATATAAGGAACATGCTAATGATTAAAAAAATAATAAAATTAATAGGTATTGTATTAACCATATTTTTTATAAATTTATTAATTGCTTTTGTTTTGGTTGAATTTGTCGATTTATCTTTATTGGAGTATATTTTGGATTACTGTATTGTTATAGCTATGGTAATAGTAGATTATATTATATTAAAAAAAGCATATTACGATAAATTAAAAGCTATGATATTAGGTATATTCTGTATGTTTATAGTTAATCTAATTTTTATGTTCATATCCTCTATTTTTGTAAAAGGGGATGATGGATTCGCTATAGCTATTATTTTTGAATATAATTTAGCTGCTCAAATAATTTTAATAGTGATTACAGTTATCGGCTCAATATATTTGAAAGTAAAAAATAAGTAATTCAAAAAAATGATTAAGGCAGTTGAATAGCATTATGGCTAAAGAACTTAATAAAATAAAGGATTTAGATAACAATATAAGGTATCGTGGGAAACAGTTATGAATAATAAAAATAAATTAGTAGTTTTAATACTTATGTTTTCTATGGTTTTAGGAGGATGTGGCACAAAAGAAGTGAATACGTCTACAGATACTTATCAAAATACAGATATTATTATTGATGAGACCTTTGAAGATGATATTTTTAAGGACTATGTTTCAGAATATATAGATAGAAACAATGATGGCTTGTTGTCTGAAGATGAGATTAATAAAGTCTACACAATTAAAATAAATAGTTTTTATGATGAAAAATACAAAGACTTAAAATCTATAAAGGGAATAGAATATTTTTCGGAATTAAAAGAGCTTACTTGTTATGATTGCGGGTTAACAGATTTAGATGTCTCTCGGAATTTAAAACTAAAAAAATTGATAGTTGGTTATACAGATATTGAAAAATTGGATATATCACATAATAAAGAATTAATGGAATTGAATTGTGATTCGACTAAAATCAAATATATAGATTTAAGTGAGAATTTATTACTGGAAGATATAAATATTTGTCATACAGACATCAAGGAAATTGATTTGAAAGATTTGAAGGAATTAAGGGGATTTGGTTGTAACGGCACGTTAATCACTGAATTAAATCTTACAAATAATATAAAATTGGAGGGATTATCAATTGATGATACCCGGATTTCAAAACTTGATTTATCAAAAAATGTTGATTTAAAAGGTATTACCTGTACAGATGCTTGTTATTTACATTCATTAGACTTATCAAACAATCCTAAAATGGAATCTATTTATTGCCAAAGATCTGGAATAAAAGAATTGGATTTATCAAATAATCCTAAAATGTTTGAAGTGGAATGTGATGAAAGTACAGTAATCATTGGTGGTGATAATTTGATATTTCTTCAAAGATTTCCAGATGAAGATTAAGATAGAGTGAAGGATATTCGTGAAGTAAAAAAATCAAATGATGTGGTTACATATTATTATAGAAATATGATGTCTCATAAGAAGATAGAAGATCCAGCTTTTTTGGATAAGAAAAAATAATAGGTAAAATTAAAGGGGCTGTTCAGAACAGCTCCTTATAATATGTTTATTTAGTCAGATAAATTGTATTTAGCGCAGTGTCCATTCGCATTTTGCTGCACTACAATACACCTAATAACATTTCTTTCGCCCACTGATACTGACCTTTGTCTTCATATTCACGATAGAATACTTCTATCATCATGGTCAAATACAAAATAATATCGTACCAACGAAGTCTGCGTAATTCATTTTCAGAAAAATCAACTATTCCAAATCCTTTTAAGAAATTCTCATTTCTATTGTGTTTTCTAAATCGATCGTCCATAAAGGGCTCGCCCCATAGCGCTCTTTCCCAATCTATAATACCAGACACGTGATTATTTTTCACAAACACATTGCCTTCCCACATATCCCAATGAACCAAGGTAGCCAATTCGACTGAATCAAATACATATTTTTCGCTATCCAACTGTTCTACCAGACGTTGTGCATCACACCCAATATCTATGCTTCTCTTTTGCGCATCAGATATCAGATTAGTTAGCATAACTTTTATGAAATCGAAAAGAGAATTATATCTTTTTTCGTCTCCCAAAAAGCCAAATTGCTTATTGGTAATAGTAGTTAATTCTTTAGATATCTTGCCAATTTCTCTATCTAATACTGCAATAACAGTTTCAGGTAAATTATCCTTTATAAATATATAATTATCTCCCGGTATTTTTTCCATAAAAAAATAATCCCCGTTACATACCGTTTTAGAACAATCATAGTACTGGACATCTGCCACTTTAAATGAACAATTATCAGACACTAATCTCATCGCACTAACTTCTGCCCTCATTAGATTTATTTCATTGGAAGTATTTCCTGTAGTATCTTCTGACGCAATTTTTAAGATACTTTCACTAGCATCATCGAACACTGCATGGTATGTAACATTGCACATTCCTTCTGTCAGTTCTTTTATCTTAACCACCGACTTATTTGGAAATGCAACCCTTGCCATCTCTTTGATTGTTTCATTGGATTGTTTGTTTTTCGTAATCATTATTTTATTATCCCTACAAACTGCGATTCTTAATTTCAATGTCTTCAATTATACAGAATCCTACTCCTATATAAATGGCACCATATACACAGGAATATAGTTTATTCCATTCTCCCAC
>CAMJBT010000102.1 GCA_946403965.1 uncultured Pseudobutyrivibrio sp.
ATCCGCGACGTCATCTATTTCATCGAGACCTACGATGTCACCACCGTCCGCGCCTCTACCCCGATGTATCTCCTGGCCCGTGTCATCAAGTCGATGGGCATCAAGATGGTGCTATCGGGCGAAGGTGCTGACGAAATCTTCGGTGGCTATCTCTATTTCCACAAGGCTCCTTCGGCCAAAGATTTCCACGAAGAGACCGTCCGCAAGCTGTCCAAGCTACACCTTTACGATTGCCTGCGCGCCAACAAAAGCCTGTCGGCTTGGGGCGTTGAGGGACGTGTGCCCTTCCTTGACAAGGAGTTCCTCGACGTTGCCATGCGCACCAATCCCAAGGCAAAGATGTGTCCAGGAAAAGAAATAGAGAAACGCATTGTCCGTGAGGCCTTTGCCGACCTACTGCCCGCTGAAGTCGCATGGCGACAAAAGGAGCAGTTCAGCGACGGTGTCGGCTACTCGTGGATTGACACACTCAAAGCCATCACCGCTGCGGCTGTCAGTGACGACGAGATGGTTCATGCTGCCGAACGCTTCCCCATCAACCCGCCCAAGAACAAGGAGGAGTATTACTACCGCTGCATCTTCGCTGAACATTTCTCCAGCGATTCGGCAGCACGCAGCGTCCCCAGCGAAGCCAGTGTCGCCTGCTCTACCGCCATCGCCCTCGAGTGGGACAAGGCATTTGCTGGCATGAACGATCCCAGTGGTCGTGCCGTGAAAGGAGTCCATGACCAAGCATATTAAGAATCAGTTTCTTATCGGGCTTTAAAAACGCCAAGAACCGTCAATTCAGCGATTCGCCAACGAGTCGCTGATTTTATTGTTGCAATTTTATTCTGCTTGATCAAACATTCTAATTCTTCACTTTTCTACCTTATTTTGCCCGAAAAGGATGATGAGATATTGAAAAAAACTCTAGTTTTGCAAAAAAATAAAAGAAAAATTTGGATAATCATTCAAAATCCATTATATTTGCCCCATCATTCCGAGGCATTTCGGTGTCTCCAATAGAATGATCTTATTGTAAACAAAAGACGCTACAACGTCGTTATCTTCGCCCTCGAAATTCTCGCAAAGTTTCATATCAGTGAAGGTAATGCAACGGATGAAGCGTCTATGGCGGTGAAATGTACATCACCACTTCCACGTCCGCGATGGGCAGGGATCTGGTACTTGCATATCATCCGGACGTGGGCTTTTCAACGTTGCTTATCCACTGATAGGGCAATGCGAGAAGCCTCGATGACGGGTAAGCAACAAGTAGAAAGCTCCCGTCTTTATTGTATATTCTAATGCCGAACGTGGAGTAGGGAGGCAGCAAAAAACAATTATGAAAAAAATATTATTACCTATTCTCTTTTTTTTATTTGCAGGTTTATTCTCTGTTGCAGCTACATTTCCTGAAATGCGTATAGAAAACATGTCCTCAAGTGCTCAATTTGGGAATGTCACAACCGCTTATTATCTTAGTGGTGGAAGTATAGGATCTATATTGATTAAAGTTCAAAGCGGGAGTATTGTTGCTATTTGCCAAGGCAGAGATAACCATGGAAGACAAATATGGGATGAAATTAGTCCTGTCCGTTATCAAAGCAATAACTACCCAGTATCTACTCCCAATCGGGAAGTGCAAGACTATTTAAGAATGATGAAATATAAAGCGACAATCAACGGTGTAACTTTATACTTCAATATTTAACTGATCATAGCTCTCAAACAATACCGCTTGTAGCACATGAAACAGTACCGCTTTCGAGCAGCCCTGCGCACCATGAAAAACACTGCAGTGGTTTGCCAAGCGGCAGGAGGCGCAAAGCCTTCTGAGAGCGTTCTAGCTAGCATTTTCCCACAAATGACCGGTATCATTTAGTGTGCTACAGTCGGTATCATTTGAGTGATATTATCATATAACCATTTGAAAGCAAAAACAGAACTTTTTAATAGGCTGTATTCTATATAATGATTGATTTTTCTTTCAAACAAGACATTTTATAGTGGATAGTGCCGAGATGTCCACAATCTAGACACACCGACAATAGAGGATCTAGTATCAATGGAGCAAAATTTCCAACAGCTCCTGGAAATCCTCTGAGGAAAGATTCCTTATCTAGCCAACTTGATTCTTGATATCATCTTTCATACACCTTTGTTTTGGGTGCAAAGATAATGAAGACATATTGCCAGTATAGAAACAGGTTTGTTAAAGAATGTAAAATCAGTCAATAACTATAAAACAGCCAAGATTTTAATTGACAAATTAGTTATATTTTTCAGAAATTTAATAAAGTAGCTATATGAATACAAAGTTATATAACGTCATCTTTGCCATTATTGTGCTTTTCAATGGTAATATTTTTGCTCAACAATTCTCTGCAAGTACAAGTTATGGATGGGATCAATGGCAAACAAATCAATGGGGATATATTTACCAGGATGGTTGGTGTTATGCTGTTGCTGGAGAAAGTTACGAATATCTGCACTATGGTTTTTTGTCAGAGTCATATAGAAGATCTATTAGACCAGTAGCTAATGCCCGTGACTTTTATTTCAGATTCAAATATAGAGATCTAAATTTACATGAACTGACAAAAAAAGAATGGAGAGAAATCAAAAAATCAGGAGGATGGATTGAAAAATACTGTGAATTCGAATATTACATTTCAGATCAATATCCTACTTTGAAGAGCGCATTGTCAGCTTATTCATGGCCATGTGCAAAAAAATATGTTGATCCAAGAAAGCCAGTAGTATTAAAAAAAGAAAAAGTACGAACTAAGATATATCTCACCGATGACGATGAAGTCAGAGCATTGAATTTTTTCTTTGATGAATGTTCATTTGCTATTTCTGTTCATTGGGACTATTCTGGTTATACTATGACTTACTCTTATTAATATGAACAACAAAGATAAACAAACCCGCAGAGATTTCTTTAAGAAACTTGGTAGCGCTGCATTGCCAATGCTTGCAACATTAGCTTTTGGTGGAGTTTTTACAGAGGAACTAATAGCAAATGAGAACCCAAGTAGTTGCAATGGAGATTGTAGTGGACTATGTACTACCACTTGTTACGGAGATTGCAAGGGCTCATGTAACGATTCATGTGCAGGTTCATGCAAAAGCAAATGTTCCACATCTTGCGGTGAGGGATGTGGACAAGGATGCACAGAGAGTTGCAAAGGGGATTGTCGCGGAGGATGTAGAGCCAGTTGTCAAGGCAGTTGTGGCTCCAATTGTCAAGGCTCTTGTTTTTATGAGTGTTCGGAGTCTTGTAGTTTCCAGTGTAAAGATTCTTGTATGTCTGGTTGTCTGGGATGTAGGAACTCATGTCAAGGGAGTTGCCGCGGAGATTGTCGCGGTTCATGCTCTGGCAATTGTGGTATAGGATGTTCAGGTGGTTGTCGAGGAGTTAATAGTATAAGTTATAATACATATCAATTTCCTTACTAATGTCTCAACAAACAATTTTTTTGCCATGGCAAGAAGGCAGTGCAAAATCTATTACATTTATTGTGACCAAGGACTGCCAACTTGCTTGTAAATATTGCTATCTCGTAGGTAAAAATTCAAAAGAACGAATGCCTTTTGAGATAGCCAAGGGTGCCATTGACTATATATTACATCATGAAGAGATATTTCCAGATGAATCTGTAGTATGGGAATTTATTGGCGGAGAGCCATTTCTTGAAATAGAGTTAATTGATAAAATATGTGATTATTTGAAGATTGAGATGTACCGTCTTAATCATCATTGGTTCAATTCATATCGTTTTAGTTTCTCGACAAATGGAATCAATTATCATGAGCCAAGAGTTCAAGAATTTATTCATAAAAACATTAATCACTTAAGTATTGGAATAACTATTGATGGAACACAAAAGAAACATGACTTGAACAGAATTTATAAAGGCAATGGCAAAGGCACCTATGAAGATGTTGTAAAAAACATACCACTTTGGTTAAGGGATTTCCCGTATGGTGGCACAAAAGTAACCGTCAGCAGTAAAGATATTCCATATATCAAAGATAGTATTTTACATCTTTTTTCGTTAGGCATACACGAAGTTAGCATCAACTGTGTTTTTGAAAATGTTTGGCAAGAGGGTGACGATATTCTCTTTGAAGACCAACTATGTGATTTGGCTGATGAAATCATTGATCTAGGACTGAATGAAGACTATCAATGCTCTTTTTTCAATGATCAGATTGGCAAGCCTCTTGATCCGACTCTTTTTAATCAGAATTGGTGTGGAGCTGGCAAGATGCTCAGTATAGATGCAACAGGGAACTTCTATCCATGTACTAGGTTTGCTCAATATTCGTTAAGAGATAAACATGCTTGGATTGTAGGGAACATTTATGATGGTATTGACCAAAACAAACTTAGGCCATTCCTTACTCTTGACAGATTGACGCAAAGCCCTGATAAATGCATAAAGTGCGAAGTCGCAAGTGGATGTGCATGGTGTCAAGGTGAAAACTACGATGCAGCTGATACACCTACAATCTATCAGCGTTCGACTGCAATATGCAAAATGCATAAAGCAAGAGTACGTGCCAATAATTACTACTGGAACAAACTCCATCGTAAATTAGGTATTGAGGAGGAAAAGACATCTAAGCATAAAGAGTCAATGTGTAGTGAATATAATAGTTATTGTTAAGCCATGTTGAAATATCTCATCATACAATTATGTGACTCTGCACCATCTTTTTGCCATTATTCCAATAGAAAATGCCAAAACTTGATTGACATTGAAGTATTACGAAAAGAAATCAAATGGGCGATGAAACAAAACCTTTCGGTTCAAATAGTTTTTCCTAGCTATGAACTCCCGAAAGAATATTTGACGGTTATTGGGCAAATTGACCATACTATCATTACCGAGTCCACTACACCTACGCTATCTTCTAAAAACTCTATTTATGTACATTCAGGCTTGACAAATCTTCCTCAGTTTGATTTTTTGAAGGATCTAAACGTTGTTATTAGATGTAAATTTTCAGAAATCATTCATGGTGGGCATTTAATAGCATCTGTTTTTCCTTTCGTCAGAAGATTGAATATCGTTATGACTGATATTGAAGTTATAAACGGAGAAGATTTGGATGGATACAATAATACTCTCAATTCCTTGTCTGATGTAATACTGAAAGAATATGTGCGTGGACATTTTGTTCAGACGAATTTGCTTACTGATCGTTTTATGCTTGACGAAATGAATAATTGCAACGCGGGCATTGAAACAATTACGTTAGCTCCTGATGGTAAATTCTACATTTGCCCGGCTTTCTATTTCGATAGCGGGGATTATGGACTTGGCGATAGTTGCTTTAATGTCGGTGATTTAGAAAACGGATTGCACATACCAAATATTAGGCTATATGACCTTGAACATGCGCCTTTGTGTAGAATCTGTGACGCATACCAATGCAAACGTTGTGTTTGGCTGAATCGTAAAACGACATATGAAGTCAATACTCCCTCTCACGAACAATGTGTTATTACACACATTGAACGTAACGCTTCGCGTTCCCTTTTGAAACGAATTCAAGAGAAAACAACACTCCTTCCAAATAAAGTTATTAAGGAAATCAATTATTTGGATCCTTTTGATATTAAACCCAATTATTAACTTAAATTATATTCAACAATGAAAAGAATAGTTGGCTCGGTTACGGAGCAAGAAAAAAAAGAAATTCAACAGCTGTTTGAACGCCGTAATGGTCTTAATGAGTTGGCAAAGATTCTGAATGCCGACAATGATGCCTTGTATCAAAAACTCATACAAGACATGGGTGAAACAGCGACTAAGTTTCAACAATGGTGGGATTGCATGTATGAAAAATACAAATGGGAAAAAGCTGAGAATGGAAATTGGGAAATAAATTTCAATACTAATGAAATATTATTAGTTGAATGATATTCTGGTTAATTAGATTCCTTACAACTAATTCAAAAATAAACACAATTTATTATAAATATTCAACACTAATTTTATGACATTATGAATAAAATGATTGTTTTGTTAATGCTTATTCCATCGACATTATTCGCACAGAATTCAATTTGTGGTATAAACTTTGGCACAAGTTACGAAAATGCACTTTCTTTATTAGATCAACAGTTTGGCATTAGTCTTCAAAGTAAATTTGAAGCTGAACAAAAAAAATTAGGTGTGAAGGTAGAACTTGGAGAGAAGTTTATTAGTTATGAAAATAAAAACTATGCTGGAATTAATTGGGATAATATTTATTTTCATTTTCAGGAAATGAATGATGAAACCATTTTAAATGGGGGAATGTTATTAATCGTTAGTAATACGCTAAAGGAAGCCGAAGAGAATCGTGATAAAATAAAAGAGCTTATGAGCAATAATTATGAGATTGATGAATATATCGATGAAGATAACGGATTAAAAATGTACGTGGGAGGATTTGATCCGACAAATCCCGATGAATGTGGCTTTATCATTGAGATCTTGGAATCTTCAGATGGAAAAAATCAAGGTAAATATTCAACTTCACTTCTTTTCGGACCATATGATTATACTAAATCAGCATCGGCTATCAAACCGACTTCAATTTGCGGAGTCAAATTTGGCACTATTTTTGATGAAGCAAAAACTATCCTTGAAAACCAATTTGGAACTGTTAATTCGTATTTACAAGAAAGCAACGAGCTTTTTTTTATGAAAAAAAAACATGAAGGTTTTATGTGGGACTATCTGACTTTTGGTTTCCTAAGGGATGGCTATAATAATTATCTTAAAGAAGCAAATTTTTATAAATTAAGTAATTCTTTAGCAGATGCCGAAAAAGTTTGTGAGGGTTTTATTAAAAAGAAGAAAAGGATCTATGAGATCAGTGTTTTCACTTCTGGAGAAGACGGATTAAAAAAATATATTGGGAAGAACCCCAAAGATCCATCTCTCCCAGGTTTTACTATTGACATCATAAAGACTGAGAAAGGGGAATATGGAACAATTCTTTCTTATAAGCCATTTAATGAATATTGATGTAATTAAGGTTACTGAAATGATGAGAAAATGGCAAATAATGAATCTTATAATACTTGCCTCCTTGAATTGTAAATGAACTTAGAAACAGATGCTTAGAAAAATATTTTGGGTTATAATCATATGCTCTGTGTCGCAAATCCTAAATTCCCAAATAAATATTTGGGAAGATTATAATTGCGAAAAGGTTGAGTTAACCCCTTACTTGGTTACAGGTAAGAGCAACGCAGCTGTAATTATTTGCCCAGGAGGAAGTTATTTTTGGCACGATATGAAAACAGAAGGGGAGGAAGTCGCACATTGGTTAAATGAAAATGGGATATCCGCTTTTGTCCTTAAATATAGAACAGCTCGCTTCTTTGGTTTTTTTACTCATTATAGATATTTGTTTAGAGGTGTAAGATACCCTGACCCACTATCAGATTTGGTACAAGCACTAACTATCGCCCAAGAGAATGCTGACAAATATGGAATTGAAAAGAATAAAATAGGCGTTATGGGGTTCTCTGCAGGAGGTCATTTAGCTATGTCTTTAGTCGAATTCTATGACAATGAAACTCTTCCTGCATTTATTGCACCAATTTATCCTGTGGTTACAATGTCAGGTTTGTGTACTCATAAGCGATCAAGAAGGGCATTGTTAGGAGAAAGGAGGATGAATAATAAGAAACTAAGAGATTCTTTGTCTTTAGAGAAACATATCCCTGACAACTGTCCACCCGTTTTCCTTGTAAATTGTCTTGATGATCCGACTGTACATTATCATAACTCTGAATTATTAGACTCCGCATTAGAGGTGAAGAATATTTCCCATAAATACATTCAGTATAAAACTGGGGGGCATGGCTTTGGAGCCTCTGACACTAAGGGGACCGTAGAATCAAGACAATGGAAAAGGGCATTTATTGAATGGTTAAGCGAAATTAAAATATTATAGCTGGTTAGTCTATTCTTATTTTATCGAGTTGAAGATTTATAGAGGCGACAAGTACGAGGAGAGCGGCCGTGATCAATTGGCAGCCTACCTCAATACCCGCCACATGGACAAAGGTTATCTCGTTACATTCGACTTTTCAAATGACAAAAAAGACATCAATACGCAATGGATTGAATGGAACGGCTAACGTATCTTTGAAGTGATTGTTTAGCCGTCAAAACAATATACATGCCTATTTCTAAGTAACGGGTCCAATTCTGAATCGTGGATTGGACCCGTTATTTTGTAGCATACAGATTTGGTATACGAAATCTTTATACTCTTGTAGGAGCATACAGTTTTGATAGATGAAATCTGTATGCTCCGGGCGCGGCATACAGATTTGGTAGATAGAATCTGTATGCTCCGGGCGCGGCATACAGTTTTGGTAGATGAAATCTGTATGCGCCGAGTGAGGCATACATATTTGGTAGATGAAATCTGTATGCTCCGAGCGAGGCATACATATTTGGTGGATGGAATCTGTATGCTCCGGGCGCGGCATACAGTTTTGGTAGGTGAAATCTGTATGCGCCGAGTGAGGCATACATATTTGGTGGATGGAATCTGTATGGTCCAGGCGAGGCATACAGATTTGGTAGATGGGATCTGTATGCTCCAAGCGAGGCATACAGATTTGGTAGATGGAATCTGTATGGTCCGAGCGGAGAATAAAGATTTGGTAGATGAAAACTGTATCCCTCGATTGGAAAGGGTTTACTGTGCGTTCGGAGTGGGTTCGTCGTTACGCGACTTGAGTTCTGCAACCTTTTCGAGTAGCATCTTGCGGTCGTGTGCCGACTGGTTGAAGGGATACCTGCCGTTGCGGAGGACGGTGCCGTTGCGATAGGCGTAAGGGGTTATGCCCAGACGACGACGGAAGACCGAGATGAGATAGTTCTCGCTACTGAATCCGG
>CAMJBT010000103.1 GCA_946403965.1 uncultured Pseudobutyrivibrio sp.
TCTATACCATTTTGATATAGAGATCTTATTCCGTCATCTTATCTTAATGACATTGACCAAATCGGTCCCCTGTTTTTTTTAAGGCTTTTCAACTTACATCCTGATTTTTTCCATTTTGCTTTCCTTGATAAAGCTTCCCATCTGCTTTACTTATCCAAGCATCAACTGATTCACCAACTCATGCCCCCGCAGTAACACTTATTCATCATAAGTGTCCAGGAAATGATGCTTTACACCTTCCTGTTTATAGGCAATCACAGTTGCTAAATTAACATTTTCAACACTTCTGAAAATGTTTGACTCTACATAAGGATTAACTTTTTTCAATTCTGCTATGAGATTTCTGGTTTCAAGTCGCTTCGATGCACTGGTGCCATCTACTGAGCAGCTATCACAGGTTTCTGTAAAATGACAGGCACATTGTAGGAAATGAAGACCATTGTATCTTTGCCAAGCTATAATATCATCCTGTCTCACAAGATAAAGGGGACGAATCAACTCCATACCTTCAAAATTTGTAGAATGAAGCTTTGGCATCATTGTCTGAATCTGTGCTCCATAAAGCATCCCCATAAGTATGGTCTCAATAACATCATCATAATGATGACCAAGAGCAATCTTGTTACAACCAAGTTCTTTTGCCTTTGAATAAAGGTGACCACGGCGCATTCTGGCACATAGATAACATGGATTTTTGTCTACGGTATCTACCGCATCAAAAATATCACTTTCATAAATGGTGATTGGTATGTCCATAAGCTTGGAATTACTTTCAATCAGCTCTCTGTTCACCTTGCTATAGCCAGGATCCATAACTAGAAATGTCAGCTCAAAATTGACTTTTCTATGTCTTTGAATCTCTTGGAAAAGCTTTGCCATAAGCATTGAGTCCTTACCACCAGAGATACATACGCAAATATGATCCCCTTCTTTAATCAACTCATACTCTTTACATGCTTTAGCAAATGGTGAAAACAAAGCCTTGTGAAATTTTTTGCGAATGCTAAGCTCAATTTCTGCTGTCTTTTCTTTTAAGTCTGTATCGTCCTCTGCTTTTTGAGCTTCCATCAAAGCTGATAAATAGCTATTGTAGCCCCCCTTCAAGCTAACTGCATCAAAGCCATTCTCACCAAGAATTTCTGCATCCTCCAGAGACACCTGACCTCTTGTACAATACAAAACAATCTTTTTATCTTTATCAAGGCGTGCCAAAACACCTTCCAAATCTGTTTCAAACAATTCCTGTGTAATACTTACCGCTCCAGGAATCATTCCATATTTAAGGCTTCCTTCGTTTCTAACATCAACTAATATGAAGCTTTCCTCTGCCAGTTCTGTTAATTCTTTATAACTTATTTCTTTCATTACTAAATCCTTTTACCAAAAACCTATTCAAGAACTAGGCTTTATTTTACTTACGCTATAGGAACTTTGTCAACAAAAAAAAGACCCGAAGGTCTTTTTTAAATAGCTGTTTCAAATACGTTTTTCCTGATAGGTGCGATATCATTTTTGATTTTCATCTGTTCTTGATATCTGCTTCTGCTCATATTCTTAGTATTATATATAATGGCTGCCGCAACAAGTGATGTGGTAAAGCAGAAGGTTAAAGCATAAATATTACCTAATGTTGAACCTGATGCCCAATTGTTTGAAGTGGCAAACAAGAAAATAATCACCTGATGCAATAGATATGCTTCAAATGTGATATTTCCAAGCATAACAAAAAATTTCTTTGAAAAAAGTTTTGAAATCTTTCCGAAACCAAGCATAAAAACAATAAGAAGGGCACAATCCAAGAAGATAGGCAAAACATAAATAAACATATTTCCTGAGCCCTTGTACTCGATAACCACAAGGCTAAGGGCAACTAAGGTGATTTCAATAGCTGTAAACAATTTAGTATTCACATTAGCTGCTTGTAATCTTTCTTTAAGTATAATAACTATATTTCCAATGGCCATTCCTGTAATGTAAATTCCACCGATAATAAGTGGATGTGCTGTAATGCCATCAGCTTCTGACAAATGTAACACTGCCATTGAAAATGCAGATGCTAACAAAGAATAGATAACACCAAGGACTGCAATACCCACAAACTTTCTGATTGCTTTGTCCTTAACCATTATTTTTCTTGAAATGTGGCTAAATGGAATGTTGAGAATTGAAAGCCAAACTATGGATGCAACATACCAACTGGCTGCGTTATACACATAAGGTCTGAATATCCAAGTCTGAAACATGAATATTGTGGCTATAAACTCAAATGCCTTAACCAATACTTCCTTATAATTATGTAATGAAACCATATATGTAGGAACTGTATAAATAACTGCTATAAGATTTGTCACAAGATATAAAGGGTAGAATCTAAATACCTTTTTCTTTACATAGTAAAAAATATTAGACGCTGTAGGAGCTATATCTTCCTTTGAATACAATGAGTAAGATGACATTACGCCACTTAAAAGTATAAAGAAAAACAATGCAAACAAACCACTTACACTGTTATTTGCATAATTTGGCACCCAAATCGATGCATGATACTCAAACAACAAAAAGAAAGCTATGAATCTAAAAAACTGCATTTGGTTAACTCTGCCTAATCTCATAATTATCCTCGTCTTTTTATAATTTAATACACACTATATGTTATATGTTACCCCGTTCCCCCAAACGCATATGACATAATATAATCTTTTACTCATCTTGTAAACTACTTTTTTTCATTTCGGTTTCTTTTTTTCATATTGGTTTCTTTTTTACAAAAAAACTGCCTCGTCCAATAAATGAACAGGCAGTTTTTATAGTCATATTTACTTAAATTATTTTACCAGTTTTGTATTTCCACCATTTTTCCAGTCAAGGATTGCTCTTGCATCTGGAGCAAAAAGATTATCAACAGGTATCTCTTCTGGACTGAAATATCTGTGTTCAAGAACTTCTGAGTCTTCATCTGAAATATTTCCCTTGAAGGAATCCGTAACAAAGATTACTGCAAGTGAATATACAATATCCTGATTAGGATATTTGATAACTCTATCCTCTCCAGAATATAGACCAAAAAGTCTTAAATTTTCTACTTCTATACCCACTTCCTCACGTAGCTCTCTTTGAGCTGCTTCCTCATAAGTTTCAGTAGGCTCTAAAGCTCCACCTGGAACACACCACTCTCCTGTATCGCTTCGTTTTTGCAGAAGAACCTGCCCTTTTTCATTTTCAATTAATACACCACAGCCTACAGTCATAATCATATCATGGCCATGAACTTTTCTTAAGCTTTCTATATAACCCATTATAGTCACCTCATTTTTTCTTGATTTTATCACATATGTAAAAAAACAAGAACCATCCATGGATTAATATTTTCTATTTGAATGTGTAGCACACAGAATAAAGTTCTATTGAGCCGCTCTTTGCACCAATATTAATCATATCAAGATAACTAGAAAAATCCTTTGTTCCAAATGCTTTTACACAATTATCATATGAATACTCACAATAGTAATGGCCATTTGCTGTACCTGACTGACTTGGACTAACCTTTGCCCATTCAGCTCCCCCTGACCAGCTCTGAAGTATAAGTTCAACATCCCCCTTATTTCCAGAGTACTCTACGTAAAAATGTCCTCCAGAAGTAATGTGACTTGGATTAAAGCTGCCGCCTGCCCTAGTTGTAGGAATACATGCCGCCTGCCCCCAGTTATAAGCTGAAGATTTGCCCCAGAATATGGATTCATAGCTGTCTGAACCTGTATCTGTGCTTGTATTTCCTCCACCTGAAGGACCACCATTGTTTCCATTATCGCCATTATTTCCGCCACTTGATGAGCCACCATTATTACCATTATTTCCGCCTGTATAAACAGTGCAAGTCTTAGATGTTTTCTTTATACCGTTCTGTCCGTTTACAAGGGTGTTTCCCCACTCTGAATAGCTTCCGCCTTGGTAGCTTGATACAATATCGAGATATTTCATATCATCATTATTGCCCCACCAAGACCAGCCTAAATATCCAACAGACTTTTTCTGGCAGTACTGCATGATTGTATCCTCAGCAACATCTCCGTTTGTGTGTCTTGCTGCGAACTCTCCAATTACAACAGGTGCGCCTGTAGCAAGTGCATTATCAATATTATTCCTTACAACAGATGATGTTCCTCCTGCGTATTCGTACATATGGATAGAGAATACTGTATTTTTGAGGGAATCAGCAGCAAATACACTAGCACCATAATCCTTAATAGAATCAGGATACTGCCCCCATCCTGCACAATCCACCATCAAAAGATTGTTAATTCCATTATTTCTCAATTTAGCAATAGCAGACTTATAGCCATCAGCCCAAGCACTTCCACTCCATGTGCCATACCATTCATTTGCAATGTTGACGATAACTGTATCTGTATTTCTATTCAATAATGATTTGTTCTCAATCCAGTAATTTACTGCTGCATTTAAATCACCATAGGAATCACTACCTGTTGCATCGTAAACTTCTAAAATACATACTACTTTATTATCTTTACACCATCCGATAATCTTTTCTAATTCCGAAGATGATGTCTTTGAGTACTGTCTACCGTCCCCAAGAACTACACGGACAGTATTGGCCCCTGTAGATGCAGCCCCCTGAATCATCTCCTTGCCATATGAAGTATACCATGCGTATGGCACATTTATTCCTCTCATTACAAATACATTACCATTTGCATCATAGATGTTGTTACCTGATACAGAAAACCCTCCAGCTGCCTTTACTGACTTTTCAGGAACAAACAGCATGGTAACCATAAGTAAAATTAAAAGTACACTATTCAATATTTTCTTCATGTTAATGCCCCTTTTTACATTCTCTTCCAACGAATAATTCCAACTACAGCTACTGCTAATAAAGCAAATGCCGCTCCAATCAAAATAAACAATTTATTAGAACCTGTTTTACCTGATGCTGGAACTGCAGCATCTTCAATCTGTTGTTCAGTAGATGCTGATACCGTTTCATTTTTGTCCTGATTTTCATTAGCATTATCAACTTTGGAATCTTTAATTGGTTTAGCCTGAACTTCACCTGTAGTGCTAGATATCTGATTAGCCTTGTTTGGCTCTGCCATTACTGTCTGATCCACTTGAGATGATTTAGACCCACCAGCCTCCTGTGCAGACTGAGATAAGCCAACCTGACCTCCCTGAGATGACTTAGCACCACTAGCCTCCTGTGCAGACTGTAATGAGCTTGCTGCTCCAGAAACATGCTTATCTTGAGAATTCTGGTATTGTATAACCACCTATACCACGATTGTAAATAATAGCATCAAGACCATGAGTCATTGCAATTTCATTAATTGGAAACTGCTCCATCAAGGATGATCCTGTAAATAATATCTGCCCTTTTTTACATATCTATTTAGATGACGAAATCTCTCCAATTTTTCTTTTTTCTCATTTGCAAAATACTCTGTAAAATTATCCATTTTAAACCTCCCAAATTTGTGAATTGATGCCACTAGTTTATAATGGATTCTGCTATATGTAAAATATTGTTTTCATTTATTGGCTATATATTTTATGTATAGGTTCTTGTGGGTTTTTCCTTAAGTAGCCCACAAGAACCAGACACAGACCAATATTTTCTGAAGGAAAATATTGCCTGGCAAAGCCAGGTTCTTGCGGGTCTTTTCCTTAAGTGGCCCGCAAGAAGTCATAGATTTACTATTTTTATTATTTAAATCTAAAACAATAAAGGGCAAGTCTTTATTGACCTGCCCTTTGTTTGTATGATAATAAAATTTTATTTAAAACAATTCCTTTACAGTTGGGTAAAGCTTCTTGAACTCCTGATATCTCTCTTCGTATTTACGAATCAACTCTGAATCTGGCTCTACTGTTGTCTTAACCTTTACAAGCTTATCGCATGCCTCTTCAACTGAAGCATACTCGCCGCATCCTACTGCTGCAAGGATTGCTCCACCAAGACCTGGGCCTTCCTCGTTTTCTAGGATATCAAGCTTAAGATTCATTACTGAAGCGATAATCTGCTGCCATAATGGGCTCTTTGCACCACCACCACAAATCTTAGAGCGCTCAATCTTAATACCTTGGCTACGAGCAACTTCAAGTGAATCACGAAGACCAAAAGCAACACCTTCAAGAACTGCCTGTGTCATATCCTCACGAGTTGTATCCATAGACATACCAATGAACATAGCACGTGCGTCAGGATTGTTGTGTGGGCTACGCTCTCCCATAAGGTATGGAAGATAGAATACACGGTTCTCACCAAGATTCTTTATGCCAGCCTGCTCAGCTGGATAATCCTTTGTCTTAAGGATTTCATCCATCCACCACTTATTGCAAGATGCAGCTGAAAGCATACATCCCATAAGGTGATAGCCACCATCAGCGTGATCAAATGAGTGAAGTGCATTTGCAGGGTCTACTGTAAAGTTTTTGCTTGAAATAAAGATAGTTCCTGATGTACCGATTGAAAGATTACACTTGCCCTCTCCAACTGTACCTGTACCAACGGCTGCTGCAGCATTGTCGCCAGCACCAGCAATAATCTTAACGTCGTTTGTAAAGCCAAGCTCTGTTGCTACCTCAGGCTTGATTGTTCCTACTACCTCATAGCTCTCATAAAGCTTAGGAAGCTGAGACTCTGAAACGTGGCAAATATCCATCATTTCCTTGCTCCAGCAACGGTTCTTAACATCAAGAAGAAGCATACCGCTGGCGTCAGAATAATCTGTGCAGAAACTTCCTGAAAGCTTGTAAGCGATGTAATCCTTAGGAAGCATAATCTTTGCTACCTTTGCCCAAAGCTCAGGCTCATTTTCCTGCATCCAAAGAATCTTTGGAGCTGTGAAACCAGCGAAAGCAATGTTTGCTGTGTACTGTGAAAGCTTATCTTTTCCAATCACGTTGTTAAGATATTCTGTCTCTTTTCCTGTACGTCCATCATTCCAAAGAATAGCTGGGCGGATAACATTGTCATCAGCATCAAGTGTTACAAGACCGTGCATCTGACCACCGAAGGATATACCTGCAACCTGTGTCTTATCAACCTCTGAAGTAAGCTCCTTAATACCAGCGATTACCTGAGTCCACCAGTCCTCTGGCTTCTGCTCAGACCAACCTGGATGAGGGAAGCTTAACGCGTACTCTTTAGAAACGATTTTCTCGATTTTTCCGTTACCTTCCATGAGAAGGAGTTTTACAGCGGAAGTACCTAAATCTACTCCAATATAATACATTTTTCTTTTCTCCTTTTCGTATAACCACGCCAGTAGGCGTTCTCTACAAAAATCATTAAAAATAAAAAGTGACTGACACATAACCTTAGCAAGCGCGAGCAGGGAAGTATCGTGCCGAGCTAGGAGGGAGCCGCGTAGCGGAAAGTTGCCTAGCTCGAGTACGAGGGGTGCCCTGCGGGAGCATGAAAAACTACGAGTCAGTCACTACTCAGTTTAAATTATCTCCAAGGATTCTCTGTAGGATATCTTACGCCTGCAGGCTGGTTGTATCCGATTTCATCAACATCAACTCCGATGTACTTGAATACTTCGAAGAGAGCCTTTCCGAAATGACCGAATGCAACAGCTCCGTGATGTGGGAATCCCTTCTCGATTAACCAGTGACGATAGAAGCGTCCCATCTCTGGAATAGCGAATACACCGATTGAACCGAATGACTTTGTACGAACATCAAGAACTTCACCCTGTGCAATGTAAGCGCGAAGCTTGTTGTCAGCTGTAGACTGAAGTCTGTAGAATGTGATTTCACCTGGAGCGATATCACCTTCAAGTGTTCCGTTTGTAACCTCTACAGGAAGTGCTCTAGCCATGATCTTCTGGTTTCTCATCTCGCAGAATGCAAGCTTTCTAGAGCATGTATTTCCGCAGTGGAATCCCATGAATGTATCCTCAAGTGTGTAATCTGTCTTACCCTTGATTTCCTCATTGTACATATCCTTTGGTACTGAGTTGTTGATATCGAGAAGTGTTACAACATCCTCTGATACAACTGTACCGATGAACTCTGAAAGACATCCGTAGATATCAACCTCGCAAGATACAGGGATTCCTTCACCTGTAAGACGAGAGTTTACATAGCAAGGAACGAAACCAAACTGTGTCTGGAATGCAGGCCAGCACTTGCCAGCGATTGCTACGTATTTACGATATCCCTTGTGATCACGAACCCAATCCTTAAGTGTAAGCTCATACTGAGCAAGCTTCTCAAGAACCTCTGGCTTCTTGTTACCAGCGCCAAGCTCCTTCTCCATATCTGCAACAACTTCTGGGATACGGCTATCACCAGCGTGCTTGTTGAATGCTTCGAAAAGATCAAGCTCTGAATTCTCCTCGATTTCAACACCAAGGTTGTAAAGCTGCTTGATTGGTGCGTTACAAGC
Organism: uncultured Pseudobutyrivibrio sp.; assembly: GCA_946403965.1. Classification (GTDB taxonomy): domain Bacteria; phylum Bacillota; class Clostridia; order Lachnospirales; family Lachnospiraceae; genus Pseudobutyrivibrio. The sequence continues at coordinate 8,414 of CAMJBT010000103.1, forward strand.
AAGGAAGTTCATAGGTCTAGGACCAAAGCTAATGATCTTAAGATCTGAAAGTGCAATCACGGCACGAGCGATTGGCTCGAAGTCATGAATCATATCTGCACAATCCTCAGCATCTCCTACTGGATACTCTGGGATGTAAGCCTTGATGTTACGAAGCTGTAAGTTGTAGCTTGCGTTAAGCATACCGCAGTAAGCATCTCCTCTACCATCAAGAAGGCTGTTGCCTGACTCCTCAGCTGCTGCACAGAACATCTTAGGTCCATCAAAG
>CAMJBT010000104.1 GCA_946403965.1 uncultured Pseudobutyrivibrio sp.
TTCATCACTATTTGTGCCGCGGCTTTTCCGCGGAATGGAGATTTATATGAAAAAAATAGTTATGACAGGCGGTGGAACTGCCGGTCACGTTACCCCAAATCTTGCTTTGGCTCCACTTTTAAAAGAAGCCGGATATGATATCTTTTACATTGGTTCCTACAATGGTATTGAAAAAAAGCTTGTAGAAAATGCTGGTATCACCTATTATGGCATCTCTTCTGGTAAGCTTAGACGATATCACGATTGGAAAAATTTCACCGATCCTTTTAGGGTTATCAAGGGATTCTCAGAAGCAAATCAATTGCTAAAACATATTAAGCCTGATGTTGTTTTCTCAAAAGGTGGCTTCGTTTCTGTTCCTGTTGTTATGGCAGCAGGACGTCAACATATTCCAGCTATCATTCATGAATCTGATATGACTCCTGGTCTTGCCAACAAACTGGCAATTCCTTTTGCAACAAAAGTTTGTTGCAACTTTCCTGAGACATTGCAGTATCTACCTGAAGGAAAAGCCATTCACACTGGCTCGCCTATTCGAGAAGAGCTTTTTTCTGGAAATAAGGAAGCTGGACTGTCATTCTGTGGCTTTGATGCTAGCAAGCCTGTCCTTCTGATTATGGGAGGAAGTATCGGCTCCAGATTCATCAACAATGCCGTTTGGGACTCTTTAGATAAATTGCTTGAGACTTTCCAGATTGTTCATCTTGTTGGTAAGGGAAATATCAACAATGACAAGACAAATATCACTGGTTATCAACAGTATGAGTTTATCAGTGAACAGCTAAATGATATCTTCGCTATGACAGATATTATGATAAGTCGCGCTGGCGCTAATTCTATTAGTGAAATTCTTGCTTTAAAGATTCCTAATATCCTAATTCCTCTTTCTGCTGCTGCAAGCCGTGGCGATCAAATTCTTAACGCTGCAAGCTACGAAAAGCAAAGCTTTTCTACAGTTATCCAGGAGGAAGAACTTACAAGTGAGCTTCTACTTTCTTCAGTGACTGATGTTTTCGGACGCCGAGATGAAATAGTAAAGAAAATGGAAGAATCAAAATTATTAGATGCTAATGCTGTAATACTTGATTTGATAAAGAATATTAATTAACGAAAAGAGTCTGCGTTGTTGCAGACTCTTTTGTATTTATAAACTAAGTTTCTTAACAACTTCAGCAGTTTCGCTATCGCTGAATGTCTTGTGCTCCCATTCTTTGATGGCTCCATCTCCTGCCCATCTAGGAATCACATGCACATGGAAATGATGTACTGTTTGGCCAGCTGCTTCACCATTATTCTGAAGAATATTAATTCCATCACAGCCTAACTCCTTCATCATCTTATTTGCAATCTTCTTTGCAAGTGGAAGTGCCTTCCCGGCAACCTGCTCGTCAATCTCAAAAAGATTTGCATAATGCTCCTTTGGCAAAATCAGAGCGTGACCTTTTGTAGCTGGTGCAGCATCAAGAATCACTTTAAAATCATCATCCTCATAGATTGAGTTAGTTGGAATTTCTCCATTTGCAAGCTTACAAAAAATACACTTTTCGTCCTTCATTTTCAGTCCTCCTATTTAGTAAAAGTGAATATTTCATCTAACTTTATCAATGTTCTAAAATCGCCCTTGGCAGTCATATCCCCCACAGAAAAGGCTCGCTGGAATGTTTCCCTGCCGGCCACTATGTTGTCCATAATATTTGTATTCAGCTTCATATAGACATCAATATTATCTTCCTTGCCATAATGGCAATCCAAATCGCCACCTGATGCTGCCACATAAAGGGGCTTATCTTTGCCGTCTATCATAAACAGATACCTTGCTGTGAATTCCGGTGTTGGTCTATAATTTCCTTCGAAATCGTTTATATATTCCTCGGAAATATCTTCTTTATTTTTGCCCATCATATCTCTGAACATGTTTGTAAGGTCTGCAATATCCGCCTTTTGTGTTTGAACATATTCATCATCCGAAACAAACTTTGAAAGTTGCTCTGTCTCCTGTGGAGAAAGCTGCATTTGCTGGGTTCTAAGGATGCTTCTTGTGACAGCCTGATTGCTGGTTGGAAGACCTTTAGTATGCTGAGAAATTGTACGATAAAGTGTCTCCACTTTTTTCTCTATGATATGGGCATATTCAGCATTTTCTCTGAACTCCTTTAAATCCTCTACATAACCACAGAAGCCTGCACACGGCAACCCACCAAGGATTTCCCATGCATTTTCCAAAGTTACCATCGCTTCTCGCTCACCATAGGTAGTAGACATAACCACTGGCTGCATGTAAGTAGTGGAAAGTGCTGTTTTGTCTGCATAAAGCCAACAAGCATCCAAAAACTGATTCATATATCCGCCGATTCCAAGCCACTCTACAGTTGTGGCCAAAATGATACCGTCTGCCTCCTTTAGAGTCTGCGGTAACATAGAAATTGCATTTTTTTGCTCATAGATATTGTAAAGATGAACCTCTACCTGAAGCTCTGTAAGAACCTGCTCCATTCTGCCAATCACATAAAGTGTTGGGTCCTCCAAAAGGCCTCTTCCGCCATAATAAATGTTTACCTTCATTAAAAGCCCCTCTTCTTTCGCCCCTGTGTCCTGGCGTTCCCCCATGGCACACCAGCTATATCTTTGTCAAAATATCACAATAAATCTTAATTCAAGTATATGGTTTTTAGTCATCAAAATCAACGTCACGCTTTTTTCTTAAGGCTTTGATATTTTTGATTATGGTCGGAATTCCATAAGAAATGAACGTAAAAATAATCCCCGCCAAAAGTCCCCCAATGTGACCTACATTGTCTGTGCCTGCTGTGGCAAAACCAAAATATAACGTGATAGCAGCCATAAAAAGCATACGCTTTGCGCCAATGCCACTATAGCTTCCTCTGTTGCAAAGTACCACTATTATCATCCCGCCAATGATTCCAAATATTGCACCTGAAGCCCCTGCCACAATATTGTTCTGTCCCATAAGACACATATAAAAGAAAGACAAAAAGGAGCCCGCCAGGCCTGATCCTAAATATATTCCAAGGAATCTAGTGGTACCTACCGCTCTCTCAAAAATCTGCCCTAGTAAAAACAGCAACAGCATATTGTTTGCCAAATGTTCTATTCCAAAATGCATAAAAGTGCATGAAAAAAGACGATACCACTGGTGCTGATATAAAACAGCACCTGGGTTCAGAGCTCCATGTGCAAGCATGAAAGCCCCATCATTGGTATCGCCATAAAATTCCATTGCAAAAAAGACAATTACGTTAATTGCCACTAATAGAAATGTGATTGGACCATTTTTTGGTATTAAAAATTCTCTCTTACTTTTTTTCACGTTATGCCAGCATTTCCTGTGGCATTCTGCTAAGAAGCTGACTCATTGCCACTTTGTGCTTATCCTCCATCTCTGTTAAAGGAAGTCTGAGGCTTCCTACGTTAAATCCTAACATATTCATAGTTGATTTAACAGGGATAGGATTTACCTCGCAGAAAAGGGCATCTACAAGCTCCAAATAGTCAAGCTGAAGCTTTCTTGCTCTTTCTTCATGACCATTTAAATATTCCATAACCATATCATGTGTACCCCTTGGGGCAACATTTGAAAGAACTGAAATCACGCCTATTCCACCAAGAGAAAGGATAGGCACAATCTGGTCATCATTTCCTGAATATATATCAAGACATCCACGGCAAAGGCTGGCAAGCTTTGTAATCTGGGAAATATCCCCGCTTGCTTCCTTGATACCAACAATATTTTTATTTTCAAGACCTAGCTTCATAGCTGTCTCTGGAAGAATGTTGCATCCAGTACGGCTAGGCACGTTGTACATGATAATAGGAAGATCGATTTCTCTTGCAATTGTAGTGTAATGCTCATAAAGGCCTTGCTGTGTGGCCTTGTTGTAGAATGGTGTAACAATAAGAAGACCATCTACTCCAAGTTTTTCAAGCTTCTTTGAAAACTCAATTACAAGTTTTGTTGAATTTGCTCCCGCTCCTGCAATTACTGGAATTCTGTGATTTACTCTCTTTACTGTGAATTCAATAACGGAAAGCTTTTCTTCCTCACTCATTGTAGCTGGCTCACCTGTTGTGCCACATACTATGATTGCATCTGTCTTTCCCTCAATCTGTCTGTCGATAAGAGTTCCAAGCATGTCATAATTTACGGTATCATCCTCATTGAATGGAGTTATTAATGCTACTCCTGCTCCCTTAAATAATGTCATTGCCATCCTCCTTAATAATCTCTGCGATAAGCTCACGCTCGTCCATGTGATGCTTAACACCTTTTATTTCCTGGTAATCCTCATGCCCCTTGCCGGCAAGGACTACAATGTCTCCCTCTTTTGCATTAACGAGGCAATAACGGATTGCCTCCTTGCGGTCAGGGATAGTTACATATTCGCCATCGGCTTTCTTTACACCGATTAAGATGTCGTTAATGATGTCCATTGGCTCTTCGTTACGTGGATTGTCTGAAGTAACGACCGTAAGGTCTGCAAGCTTTGAAGATACCTCTCCCATCTCGTAACGACGGCTCTTTGCACGGTTTCCACCGCAGCCAAAGAGGCATACCAATCTACCTGGCTCGTAAGCCTTAAGTGTTGTAAGAAGGCTTTCAAGTGCCATGGCATTATGTGCATAGTCAATCATAACTGTAAACTTCTTTGATACTGGGACAAGCTCGATACGACCTTTTACGTGAACATCCTTAAGAGCCGCCTTGATTTTGTCCTCAGCAACATCAAACTGCTTACAAATAGCCACTGCTGTAAGTGAATTGTAAACAGAAAATGATCCTGGCACATTTACCTCTACATCCATATTTTCCTTGCCAGAGATATGGTACTTAACCCCAAGTGCACCGTGCTCATTAAGAAGCTCTACATTTTCTGCGACAAGATCATTGTCCTTGCCATAACCATATTTAATAACATCGCAAGTATGTCCCTTGAGAATGCCTTCGATGTGTTCGCTATCTCCATTGAAGATACCTGTCTTACACTGCTGGAAGAGAAGACTCTTGCAGTGCATGTAATCCTCAAAATCCTTGTGCTCATTTTCACCAATATGGTCTGGCTCAAGGTTTGTAAATACACCAATATCAAATGTAAAGCCTGAAACTCTGTGAAGCATAAGAGCCTGTGAACTAACTTCCATAACTACTGCATCTAGACCCGCGTCAACCATCTGACGGAAAAGCTCCTGAACACGGTAAGATTCAGGTGTAGTGTTTACAGCTGGGATACGCTCCTCGCCAACGATAGATTCGATTGTTCCAATAAGACCTGTCTTTATACCCGCCTTTTCAAGAATAGACTTGACCATATATGTGGTTGTAGTCTTTCCTTTTGTACCTGTGATACCGATAGTCTTAAGCTCCTTGGCTGGATGACCAAAGTAAGCAGCTGAGAGAATTGCAAGTGCCTGACGGCTGCTTGCAACCTTAATATATGTAACGCCATCTACTGGCTCTACGTCCTTTTCAATGATGATAGTGCCTGCGCCCTTTTCGATTACATCAGGGATGAAATCGTGTGCATCTCTCACTGTACCTGAGATGCAGACAAATACGCTGTCTTTCTCTACTTTTCTAGAGTCGTATACTAAAGTGGAGATTTCTTTATCAAGATCTCCTGCATATAATTCATAATCTAATTCTTCTAATAAATCTTTTAATTTCATAATTACTCCTAACTTTACTATAAAGCGATTTCGCCAGCGAATACTTCCGTAGCTGGACCTGTCATGAATACGTGATTTGTCGCGCGGGCGTATTCAATAGTTAGGTCGCCACCACGAAGGTGAACGAGGACCTTATCTTCGGTCTTTCCATTTAAGATGCAAGCCATGACGCATGCACAGGTGCCTGTGCCGCAAGCCCAGGTCTCGGCGCTGCCTCGTTCCCAAACTCGCATGTTAACCTCTGTACGACTGATTATCTGAACAAATTCTGTATTAGTACGCTTTGGAAAGCGCTGATGATTTTCAAAAAGCGGACCATAAGTCTCAAGCGGGAAGCTTGCTGTATCATCTACAAACACAACTGCGTGAGGATTGCCCATAGAAACACAGGTCATATTCCAAGTCTTTCCACCAACCTCTATAGGCTCATCAATGACTCTGTCATTGTCTGAAACAACTGGAATTTCGGCAGGTGTAAGAACTGGCTCACCCATATCCACGCGAACCTGCTGAACCTTTCCATTTTCTGGATAAAGGATTAATGTAAGCACGCCTGCTCCTGTTTCAACAGTAATTTCTGTCTTGTCAGTGAGGTTATGATCATAGACATATTTTGCAACGCAACGAATTCCATTTCCGCACATTTCAGCCTCTGAACCATCGGCATTATATATTCTCATTCTGAAATCTGCTACATCTGAAGGGCCAATTGTTATAAGACCATCAGATCCGATTCCAAAGTGTCTGTCACTTACTTTTATTGAAACTTCTGCTGGATTTTCAAGCTGCTCCTCAAAAAGATTTACATAGACGTAATCGTTACCACAGCCGTGCATTTTTGTAAATTTCATAAGCCTTCCTTTCGAGTTATGATTTATTGTCACTGAACTTATTCTATTTTCTAATTCTATGAATAGTATACTTCGCATTTTTATTCATTTATAGTTAGGTTAGTGCCTAAATTATTGCAAATAGTGCTTTCGATGATATAATTTAGAGGTAATTAATGTTTTGGGTAGAGCTACTTATTTATATTTGTACAAGGAATCGTAAATACCATGAAAATAGATTTATAGGAGTTATTATGGAAGTATATTCAAAAAAAGGTTACCTTTATGACAATTTCAAAATATTTCACCTAACTGATTCAAATCTTGCAGAGATAGACTTTCATTATCATGACTTCCATAAAATTCTAATTCATCTGTCAGGGAATACATCTTATTCAATTGAAGGGCAGACCTTTAATCTTCAACCTGATGATATTGTGTTTGTTGGAGCTGGGGAAGTGCATCGTCCAATCTTTCATGACAAATCCACATATGAAAGAATTATCGTTTATATATCAAAGGAATTTTTGGCTGAATATAGCCAGGATGAAAACGACTTATCATATTGTTTTAGAAATGCTATGGAAAACGGTTCACATGTACTTCGTCTTCATTCATTTAAGAATTCAAAAGTTGCAACTGCAGTCAGCAAGCTAACATCAAATTTAGGCAACCAGGACTATGCAAACGAGCTTTTTATGCAGGTGCTTTTTTTAGAATTTATGATAGAACTCAATCGCGCAACTCTCAGTGACGAAGTGGAGTATCTTTCTACCAATTACGAAGGTTCAAAAATTGGCGAAATCATTAATTACATTAATAACAACCTTAATGATAATCTTTCTGTTGAGTCCATAGCCAAAGAATTTTTCCTTTCACGTTATTACCTAATGCACACATTTAAAAACGAAACTGGCTACACCATTGGCAACTACATCACTATAAAACGTTTATCACTTGCACAATCTATGATTGATTCGGGGGCTTCTATTGCTGAAGCTGCCGAAAATGCTGGTTTTGGTACTTATTCAACCTTTCTACGTGCGTATAAAAAAACCTATGGCACCAGCCCAAAGAAAAAAGCGGTGTCACAGGCTTCATTATCATTTTAAACAAGAGATTACTGGAAGCTTTATCATGCTGGATTTGTCCGTTATCTGGCCATCTAGCACAAACATCTAACTAATCATTTTAAGGATATTATCAGTAAAAATCTTTTTAGATGTGAAAAAAGGTAGTACTTTAAAAAAGATAGCTTGCAATATATTCAGTATTTTGTGGAATAGCTATTCCAGGATTAGCTACTTCAAATTTAAGTTGCTTACCTTCTTCGATGCACTGATTTTCAAAATGATAAAGGGCTATTCCCATGTCAACTTTTTGTACATCATAAGTTCCATTATCATAGCCTTTGTCCTTTTTCTCGTAGAAATGGACGCCTCCATCACTGACCACTGCACGCCATGGCTGTTTATTAACAGCTGATGGGGCTAATCGAACTGCTTCAAGAGCTTTCTTTACACCAAGTTTTTCTGCCTCATCATCTGATAAATGTGTTTCAAAATCATTCTTGAAAAACAACTCTGAAAAATTATATCGACTATCTGCCTTTACACCTTTTCGCATAAGAACTTCCTTAACACCCATTTTGTCTGCGGCATAGCCTATTGGACTCATGCATGGCATGATTTCATCATTTTTTAGCTCGGAAGCCTTTTCAAATTTATCCCTTGGAAGTGTTCCACCAATAAAAACTGTACCCAATCCTTTGCTAACTGCATACATCAACATCTTCTCAAAACTATAGCCATATGCAACGTCAGCATTCTGTCCTTTCTTTACTTTAGCTGATATATATTCCTTCTCGCCTGACAGAACCGGGCTTGAAAGCTTGTGATCATCCTTATTTAGAAAAACAAACTCTACTGGGATATTGTATGGATTCACAATAGTTTTTGCATATTCTTTCAAATCATTTATTACTTCATCATTAAGTTCTTTTCCATCAAAAGTTCTAACACTACGTCTAATCTTTACATCTTCAAAAAACATTTCCCGCCTCCTTGTAAATGTTTTATTGCTGATTTTTGCTCTCTGCTCTCTGCTCTCTGCTCTCTGCTCTCTGCTCTCTGCTCTCTGCTCT
>CAMJBT010000105.1 GCA_946403965.1 uncultured Pseudobutyrivibrio sp.
ATTCTTAGAAATGCTGAAGTCGAGGATGCTGAAGCTCTTATAGAGTACCTAAAAGATACAACAGGAGAGACACCTTTTTTGATACGTGAACCTGACGAGGTAACACTATCTTTGGAGGAGGAACAAAGTTTTATTAAAGCCAAAATAGATGCAACCAGAGAACTGATGCTGATTGCTACAATAGATGGTAAGCAGATAGGCAATTGTTCACTAATGACTATCGGACCTTATAAGCGGTATGCACACAGGTGTGATGTGGCAATAGCATTGTACAAAGCATACTGTGGATGCGGCATAGGAAAAATTATGTTGCAGACAGTGCTAGAGGTTGCAAAGAATATTGGATATGAGCAGGCTGAACTCGAAGTGATTTCAGATAATTATAAAGCAATTTCTCTTTATAAAAATCTGGGGTTTGAGAAGTGTGGACATTTCCCGGATAACATGAAATATGTGGATGGTAAATATGCAGATGCGGACTGGATGATGAAGAAATTATAAGGAAACAGGAGGGAACAGTGGCTAAAATACTAGTAGTGGGTGGAACTAGATTTTTTGGTATTCCAACGGTGAATGCACTTATAGAGGCATCTTGTGGATCACAACATAGATGGAGCTGTTAACGGAGCTTCAAAGGGAAATATATCTATTTCGGAATTAATTAGTATGATAGAAAATTTGACCGGAAGAAAGGCAGTTATTTTAGAAAACGGAGATGCAGCTCCATATAATGGCTACATGGATGATATGACTTTAAACACGGATTTGGCAGATAAGACCGGTTTTGATTTCAGCAATATAAATAGTTGGATAGAGGATCTTATAGCGTATCTGGTGGAGATTTAGCAAATGGGTTTTTAAAATACTTGAATTGTTTCCGGTTTTTATTGTTTAGATATGTGCTATTTGTTAGAATGTTTTTCAGATGTAAAGCGACAGAAATTAGAATAAGTAAGAGCCGATGATTATAAAATCGAAGGCTTCTTTGAAGGAAATATCTGTATGGTCATAGGTGTTAGTGCATGTTTGCTAGGTGAAAATTGCAAATATAATGGGGGCAATAATTACAGTGAGAAAACAATAGAATTTATAAAAGGTCATGAGGTTGTTCCGGTTTGTCCTGAAGTTTTAGGGGGGCTTCCTATACCGAGGGAATCAGCGGAAATAGTTAATGGCGTTGTAAAACATAAGGACGGTAACTCTGTAAATGTTGAATTTAGAGATGGTGCAAAGAAGTCTTTGCAAATACTTCTCGATAAGCGCGCAGAGCTTGTGATATTACAATCAAGGAGTCCATCATGTGGTGTTAATACTATTTATGATGGGACTTTTTCAGGAAAGCTAATACCTGGAAATGGTGTGTTCGTTGAACTACTAAAACAAAATGGAATAAAAGTAGTAGATGTGGCAGACTTGTAGCAATAAGAAATGGAGAATAGCATGAGTGTAATCGAGAAAGCTACTACAAAAGACAAAGAAGAAATTCTTAAACTATATAAATCACAGTTGGGTAGAAAATATTGTCCATGGAATGAAGACTATCCTTCAATGGAAACAATCGATTTTGATTTATCTAGAGACGCTTTACTTGTAATGCGAGAAGAGGGCAAGATAATCGCTGCAATATCTGTTGATGAGGATGAAGATGTAGATAATTTGGAGTGCTGGTCATCTGAATTACAACCAGGTGGCGAACTTTCGCGACTTGCGGTTAGCCCAGATTGTCAAAGCAAGGGCTTAGCCAAAGAAATGATAGAAAAAGGACTGGAAGAGCTTAAAGACAGAAGCTATAAGAGTTTGCATTTTTTAGTTAATCGACATAACTTAAAAGCACTTAAATGTTATTCGGCTTTCCCATTTACCAAGGTGGGCGAGTGCGAGATATATGAGCAACCAATGCTTTGCTATGAAATGGAATTATAACTGGATATCAGGGATAGTGGGATTATTTAATAGCCGAGAGATACTGTGTTTTCAGTAGTCTCTCGGCTGTTTTGTTATTTGAGGATTTTGTTATTTGAGGATTTTGCTATTTGAGGATTTTGCTAGTTAGGTATTTTTCTGGTTGACAAATATTAGCTCGGGCGTTATATTATCACTTAACCACTGAAAAATATTCTGTTTTTATCACTCTCGTGGCAGTTCGCCACAATTTTCCTAGTTTGAAATAGCTGAGAAAATTAATAATACAGTGATATCTTATTTTTTGAGAAAAAACACTGTATGCTTTTGTAAGAAATAATAGTTGGAATTGTTACAATACAGTTTTTTATATGTTTTTTTGTAAATATACTGTTTATGTAAAAAAGTGCTGACAGTGTATTTTAAGAACTATTACAAAAAAACTGTATCTGAGTATTAGGAGTTAAATGTCGTACAGTTCTTTGATGGAAAAATGTAAAAATAACTGTATGAGTAAGGTGAAAGGAAATAGAGTATACAGTGATTTCATGGTTTTTGACCAGAAAAACTGTATTAATTGAAAATAATAACCTGGAGGTACAATGGAAAATTATAAAAATAAGTTAGAGGAGCAATTACAACAGCTGAATAGCCTGATAAAGCGGTCAAACAAGAATATTGCTAAGTATAAAGATCTAGGTCAAGGTAGTATTCACGTATCTCGGTGTCGAGGAAATTCACAATATTATTATATAGATAAGACTCTTGGTATACGAAAGTATATGGGGGCTGATAAAGAAAAAGAAATTAAGAAATATATTCAGAGAGACTATGAATTTGTCTTGAATAAGAAGTTAAAGGAATTACATAAGCGTCTACAAAAGTTTATTTCCCTCTACGATATAAAAGAGATTTTTGATGTATATGATAGTTTAATTGACGGTCGTAAAGAATATGTAACTCCTCTGATAGAACCAAATGAGATGTTCATTGAAAAATGGCTAGAACAACACCCAGGACAACAGAACTCATTTCCAGAAGAAGGCATATATCAAACAAATCGAGGCGAGATGGTTCGCTCCAAATCAGAGAAGATTATTGCGGATGCATTGGCAAAGTACAATGTACCATACCAATACGAGCCACTGCTTGAACTAGGATATAATACGATATATCCGGACTTTGTAATTCTTAATGTAAGAACACATAAGACAATTTATTGGGAACATCTAGGAATTGTTTCAGACATAGAGTATGCAACAAAGAATTTTAAAAAGATACAGGATTACGAGAAAAATGGTTACATTCAAGGCCGGGATTTAATCACAACTATGGAGTCATCAGATGCACCAATTGATGTTAGGCTTGTTGAAGAGAAGATAAAAGAATTTTTGCTGTAGTTTTTATGCTACAGCAATTTTTATAAAACGGGAAAGATCTTAATTTAATGCACAGAATAATGCTTTTGTTGTTCAAAGATTTGTTATTTGTTAGAATTATTGCAGATGTGCATATAGCTTTTTATTAAGTCACAAGTGTACTGGAGGAGATTAGAGAGTATGGAATACTAAAAGATATGGATTGTCACGAGATTGCTCTTTATTTTGTGATGAAATCCAGAGGTACAAAAGAACTGAAAAGCAACAGTTTTACTCAAGGCGTAAGAGAGAATATGTTTTGGTTTCCTATTGCGGAGTTGGATAAATATAAGGCTTTTCCTTCTTTTATGAAGGAATACTTACAATCTGAACATGTGGGCATTGAGCACATAGTTACTGATGAGAGGATATAGATGAGTCAAGAAATAAGAATAGTGTGGGTGATGGGGATTGTATGGAGCAGAAGAAAATCGTAAAACTAAAGCCGATAGTAGAGCAAGATATTGAAATCGTTTGGAAGATGCAGGTGGATGCATTTTCAGAGCTTTTGGAAAAGTATAAAGATTTTGATATGAGTCCGGCAGCAGAAAAAATAGATAAGGTAAATGCAAGATTTAAACAGCTTTGGACTACTTATTATTTTATTTTGGCGGATGATGAGAGGGCTGGTGTATCACCGGACAGGACGAATTGACAAGATTAATGACAGAATGGATATCGTATATTATGAAAAAGACTAAATGGAATATTGCAGATATTTCAAAAAAGTACCAAGCCAGAATCCATTCTATATCTTGGCAGGAATCCCATCTCTATGGATATTAGAGAACAATCATGATGCAGAGCGTCTGTATTTGCGACAAGGATTTGTTCCTACAGGAAATAGAAATCATATTATAGGCAAACTTGATGAGGTGGAATTCATATCAAAAGAATTTGAAAGAGGATGGACATGATACGACTAGAAGCAGTGAACGGAAAAAATGTATGGGAGCTATTGAAACTTACAGTGGAAGATTCTCAGCGGGAGTTTGTGGCTGGAAATGATACAAGTATCATAGAGGCATACACAACCATTACCGCCCATGGATACGCATATCCATTTGGAATATATGATGGTGATATTCCTGTGGGATTCTTAATGATTGGATTTGATAAAGATGATTATTGGGATGATGCGCCTGCCATTGCAACTGGAAATTACAATCTTTGGCGTTTGATGATAGACAAGAAATATCAGCATAAAGGATATGGCGCGCAGGCAGTAAAGCTTGCACTGGATTTTATCAAGTCATTTCCATGTGGAGGGGCAGAATATTGTTGGCTGTCTTATGAACCGGAGAATGAAACTGCAAAGAAATTATATGCAAAATATGGTTTTGTTGAAAATGGCGAAATGGATGGAGAAGAAATCATAGCAATTCTGAGGCTTTAAATTATGAATGTAAAATGGCTATCCCGCTTATAAGTCCTTTGATTTCTTAATTTGGCAATAGCTATTGGTAAGAAGATGAATCTTTTTGTAGATGAAGCTGATTTTCAGGAGACCATTGATTTTTGGAAATTCCATAAGACATTTTAATAGGGATATAAAATAAAGTTACAATGTCGTCTTGCGCAATATATAAAATCTGTGTATAATCCATTTTGTAAGCAAATAAAAGAAAGAGGAGGTGTTCAATTATGATGAATAGAAAAAATAGTATTTCTGAATATCTGTTGAGGGCCTCGGTTTTATCATAAAAAGAATTCTATTTGCCGTGGCTAGGCCACGGTATTTTTGTATAATAAGGGCAGTTCTTTAACATTTCACAGGCCTTCATAGATGTTCATACAAGACTTTACAAACTAGCATTAACATTTTATGGAGGATTCACATGATTAATCTTAGAAAAATTACAGAAGAAAATTTTATTGATGCATTTAATTTAAAATTAGGTAATGGACAGGAGAAATTTGTTTCTCATCCTGTGCGAAGTCTGGCCCAGGCATATTTATATCGTGACCAATGTCAGCCATTTGGGCTTTATAATGATGAAAAAATGGTTGGTTACGTTATGGTGATTTATGATTATGATATTCCAGAATATGACATCTGGCATATGATGATTGACGAAAAGCATCAGGGTAAAGGCTATGGAAAAGAAGCTCTAAAGCGGGTCATGGCCTACATTAAAACGAAGCCTTTTGGTGACTCTGATAGAGTGACGCTTACCTGCAATGTGGAGAATCAAAAAGCATTGGCGCTTTATAAGGGGATTGGTTTTAAAGAGACTGGTGAAGCAGATGAGGATGAGATAGAGCTATCACTTAATATCAGCGTGGACAATATAGAATAATTTCAGGCGAAGCCTATTGTGGAATCATAAAAAAAATGGAGGGCTAAAATGCATTTCGTAAATGCGAAGGGGATATTAACTGCAAATAAAGGCCAGTGTGGTATGAACATATACCGAGGGTGTACGCATGGCTGTATATATTGCGATAGTAGAAGCAAATGCTATCAGTTCACTCACGACTTTGAGGATATTGAGGTGAAGCAGAATGCCCCAGAACTTTTGGAGGCTGCGCTCAAGTCAAAAAGAAAGAAATGCATGATTGGCACAGGTGCCATGTCAGATCCATATATGCACTGTGAAGAGCAGCAAAAACTCACAAGACATTGCTTGGAAATTATCTCAAAATATGAATTTGGACTGGCGATTCATACTAAATCAGATAGGATACTTCGGGACATTGATCTCTTAGATGAGATAAATCAAAAGGCAAAGGCTGTGGTACAGATGACATTGACAACCTATGATGATGACTTGTGCGCTATTATAGAACCAAATGTCTGTAATACAAAACGCCGAATACAGGTGCTAGAGGAAATGCAAAAGCGTGGAATTCCAACAGTGGTTTGGCTGACACCAATTCTTCCCTTTATAAATGATACAGAGGAAAACGTAAATGCGATACTTGAGGAATGTATCCGCGTCGGTGTGAAGGGCATTATTTGTTTTGATATGGGTGTGACCCTTAGAGAAGGTGACAGGGAATATTTCTACGAAGCTTTAGATAAAAATTTTCCAGGACTGAAAGAAAAATACATTAAAACTTTTGGAAATTCCTATAATGTTCCGAGTCCTAATAGTAAAAAGCTAATGAGATTATTTGAAGACACATGTAAGGCTCATAACATCCTTTATAAGCCTAATGATTGTTTCAGATTCATGAATGATTTGCCTGAGAAATATGAACAGCTGACACTGGATTTGATATAATCACATTGAAAAAATATGATTAGTAAGGAGATACATTAATGATATACATAGGCTGTCATTTGTCAGTGACAAATGGATATGAAGCAATGGGACGCCAGATGGTAGATTTTGGCGGAAACACTTTTGCGTGGTTTACAAGAAATCCCCGAGGTGGAAAAGCCAAGGATATAGAGTCAGAAGATGTTGAAAAGCTTCAGCAAATATTGCAGGAGAAGAAATTTGGTACTCTGGTAGCTCATGCCAGCTATACCATGAATCTTTGCTCGGCAAAGCCGGAGACCAGAGCAAATGCTCTTGATATGCTTAAGCAGGATTTACAGAGAATGGAACAGGTTCCAAACCAATATTACAATTTCCATCCAGGTTCCCACACAGGCCAGGGGACAGAAATAGGAATTCAGCAGATTGCCGACGGACTTAACGAGGCACTATTTGAGGATATGCATACCACGGTTCTTCTTGAAACAATGGCGGGCAAAGGCTCAGAGGTGGGCAAAACATTTGAAGAATTAAGAGAGATTATTGACCGTACTACACTTAGCGACAAGTTGGGAGTTTGCCTTGACACATGCCATGTATGGGATGGTGGTTATGATATTGTAAATGACTTTGATGGTGTGCTTACACAGTTTGATAAAATCATCGGATTGGATAGACTGAAGGCAATACATTTCAACGATAGTAAAAATGAATGTGGTGCAGCCAAAGACCGCCATGAGAAATTGGGACAGGGATGCATTGGCATGGAAGCAATGAAACGAATTGCAACACATCCCATTCTTCAAAATCTTCCGTTTATTTTGGAAACACCAAATGATGATGCAGGATATATTGAAGAAATAGCAATTGTAAACAGTTGGATGTAAGCTGATTTTGGGGGAGCAAGCTATGACAAATAAATTACTGATTTCAGCACTAATTAAATTTTTCGCAGGTGTGATATTAGTGGGATTACTGCTATTTCCTGCAGCAGGTAGCTTTGCATTTTGGCAGGGGTGGTTGCTTATGGGGGTGCTTTTTATCCCTATGTTTGTAGCGGGTTTGATTTTGATGAAGAAAAATCCAGAGCTTTTGCGAAAGCGATTAAATGCAAAGGAAGAACAGATGGAGCAAAAAGCAGTGGTTTTGTTTAGCGGCCTAATGTTTTTATCTTCCTTCATAATTGCTGGTTTAAATTTCAGATTTTCATGGCTAGTGTTGCCAACATGGGTGACGATTATAGGTACAGTAATTTTTCTTCTTGCGTATTTGCTATACGCTGAGGTGCTTAGAGAAAATGAATATCTTTCAAGAACCATAGAAGTGCAGGAAGGCCAAAAGGTAGTAGACACAGGACTTTATGGAATAGTGCGCCATCCTATGTATATGGCAACAATCCTGCTTTTTTTAGCTATGCCGATTATTCTAGGCTCTATTTTTTCATTTGTAATTATGCTTGTATATCTTCCAATCATTGCAAAGCGCATTAGAAACGAGGAGAAGGTGCTGGAAGAGGGACTCGACGGATACAGGCAGTACAAAAAACGAGTAAAATATAAGGTAATACCATTTGTGTGGTAAAGCAGGATTCTTGATTTTCTGAGGAAATCAATAACCTATAGATTATATAGTGATGAGGTAACAAAGAATGAAACTTACACCAAGCTGCGCGAAATGCATGTATGATAGGCAGCAGTTAAAGACCGATGACAAGGAGTATTTAAAAGAAGTTAAAAATATACTTGAAAATCGTGATGAAAATGCATGTAGTGCAGAGATGAATTTTGCATTTAACCAGGCATACGAAAAATATATTGGCTCTATGCCAAGCTATAGAGATATTAATAGAAAATATAATGATTTAGTGCTTTCAATGGAGGCAGATTTAGAAAAGCAAATCGAGGAAAGTGAAAATCCGCTAGCAACATCACTTGTGATGGCACGAATTGGAAACTACATTGATTTTGGAGTTATGCAGGAGGTGGATGAAAAAACATTTCTTGATATGTTTTCCAATACTGAAATGAGAGATGATGAGCTGGC
>CAMJBT010000106.1 GCA_946403965.1 uncultured Pseudobutyrivibrio sp.
TCTCGTTTTCTTTATTTTAGTCTCCACTGCAATGTTAACTTAATGACATTGGCCATAATGACCCACCCTGATATTTTTTAAAGGATAATTTTTCTTGGGCAAGATTCTGCACATTTACCACAGCTTGTACATTTTGTCTGATCTATATGTGCGAAGAAGCCATCTACATGAATAGCATTACTTTCACATACTTTTTCGCATTTGTGGCAGCCAATACATCCTACTGAACATACAGCCATAACATCCTTGCCTTTGTCATTATTGTGGCATCGAACAGCATGGCCTGAATCGTAAGGAATCAATTCGATTAGATGATTTGGACAGGCAGCAACACACTTTCCACATGCTTTGCAGGCGTCTTTATCTACAAGAGCTACTCCATCAACAATATGAATTGCATCAAATGGACAGGCTTTTACGCAGGAGCCAAAGCCCATACATCCATATGAGCAGGCCTTTGGTCCTCCCCCTGGAACAAAAGCCATTGCCTTACAATCTTCGACACCAGTGTATTCATATAATTGTTTTGCATTCTGGCAAGTACCATTACACATTACGAATGCAACCTTACGAACATCATCTTCTGCTTCAACACCCATAATTTCTGAAATAAAAACAGCAACAGGTGCGCCACCAACGGGACATTGATTAACAGGAGCCTCACCTTTTGCAATTGCCGCAGCCAGTCCAGAGCATCCAGCATAACCGCAGCCTCCGCAATTGTTTCCTGGAAGACATGCTAAAATTGCTTCTTCCTTAGGATCAACAAAAACTTTAAATTTTTCAGATGCAAAGCACAAGAAAAAACCAATAATACAGCCAGTAGCGCCAACTATGACCGCTGCCAGTAATATTCCTGTAATACTCATAGCAAGCCCTCCCCTTTTATATTACTCCTGAGAATCCTAGAAATGCCATGGCCATTAGGCCTGCGGTAACAAGAACTATGGCAGATCCTTTGAACGTCTCAGGAATGTCATTGTATTCAATCTTCTCACGAATACCAGCCATAATAACGATGGCAATGGTAAAACCAACAGCTACGCCAAAACCATTAATAACCGACTCTAAAATATCGTAGTTGTTTGTAACATTATTAATTGCTGTACCAAGAACGGCACAGTTTGTAGTAATAAGAGGAAGATAAACACCAAGTGACTCATAAAGAGAAGGTACGCTTTTCTTCAAAAACATTTCTACAAACTGAACAAGAGCAGCGATAACAAGAATAAATACAATTGTCTGCATGTATTCAAATCCTGTAGGAGCTAGTATAAATTTGTAAATTAGAGAAGCAACAAATGAGGCTATTGTAATTACAAAAATAACAGCGCCTCCCATACCAGCTGCAGTTTCTACTCTTTTAGAAACTCCCAAGAAAGGACATAATCCAAGGAATTGAGAAAGAACAACGTTATTTACAATTGCAGATGCAACCAATAATAGAATTAATCCAGTAAAATAACTCATTATTTATCTTCCCCCTTTCCAAGTGATTCTACTGCTTCAGAAGCAGATTTACCTTTACATGCTGATGATAATGTACATCCAGAGCAATCTCCTGCAAGACACCCCTGGGCAGCAGGAAGAGGTTTTCCCTTTTCTTCCATTTTTTTACGAATCACATTCATAATTGCTACCAGACCTCCAAGAACAAAGAAGGCGCCAGGAGCAAGGCCAAACAATGATATATGGAAATTGTTTAGAGGTGTGATTGTAGCACCAAATAGAGAACCATTTCCAAGTATTTCACGAACCATACCAATTAAAGTAAGACCTACAGTGAATCCTAATCCCATTCCAATACCATCAAACATAGATGGAATTATAGGATTTTTTGACGCATAGCTTTCTGCTCTTCCAAGAATAATACAATTTACTACAATAAGTGGAATATAAATACCAAGTGATTCATACAATGAAGGTGTAAATCCTTCCATTAAAAATTGTACGATTGTAACAAAGGAAGCAACTACAACAATGAACGCTGGCATTCTTACTCTGTCGGGAATAATATTTCTAAGAGCAGAAATCATCATGTTTGACAGAACCAAAACCACTGTAGTTGAAAGTCCCATTCCAATACCATTGATAGCTGAAGTGGTAACAGCAAGTGTTGGACACATACCAAGCATCAATACAAATGTGGGATTTTCCTTCCATAAACCATTATATAGTCTCTCAATATACTTATTCATTTGCTGCACCTCCTACCAAAGAATTAAAGTAGGTTACGCTAGCATTAATTCCACCAGTCATAGCCTTTGAGGTGATTGTAGCTGCAGAAATGGCATCAATCTCTGAAGATGATGAAGCACCACCTTTAGTTACAGTAAATATTTCAGCATCTCTATTTTCGAATTGAGATGAGAATGTACCTTTTCCTGTATCTCTGGCTTTCATTCCAAGACCTGCAGTTTCTGAAATACTTGTAATTGAATATCCATTGATTTTACTATCATTTGTAATACCTACGGAAAAAGTGATATTTCCACCATATCCTGCAGATGTTGTAACTGTGATTACATAACCAAGAACTGTACCACCAGCATCAAGTGCCTCAACACAATTATCGATTGTATCATCAGTGTATCCAGCTTTTTGAACAAGCTCAGTAGCCTTCGTTGAATCAAATCCATTGAGTTCTTCGAAAGAATCTGCAGTATCAAATACTGATTGATAAGCTTTCTGTAATGCCTCTTCCTGAGCTTTTGCAATAGGAGCTTTTGTAATTTCATATACAAGACCAAGAGCAAATCCTGCAATAACAGTAATGCAGGTAAGAACCAAAGCGTCTTTAACTAATTTATTCATTAGCTTTCACCTCCTTGGTCTTTTTTTCTCTGACAATACCAAAGGCACGAGGAATTGTAACTCTTTCAATAAGTGGTACTAAAAGATTACTAAAGATGATTGCAAAGCTTACGCCCTCTGCACTGTTTCCAAAAATTCTAAAAAGTCCAGTAAGAACACCTAGACAAATGCCGAAAACAACTTTTCCTGCAGGTGTAATAGGCGACGTTACATAATCTGTTGCCATAAAAAATGCACCAAGCATTAAACCACCACCGCATAAATGAGCAACAATATATGTGGTGTCAAAACCATGTCCGCCAAACAATGTAATGAAAGCTACAAAGCTTAAAATATAAACACCAGGAATCAAAAGATCAATAACACCAAGTAAAATAAGAATAATGGCACCAATCAAAATACAAAGTGCGCTTGTCTCTCCGATTGTTCCTCCGGTACGACCGATAAGCATATCAAGTGTATTCACTGTATCACCATTTTTCAAAAGTTGAAGTGGTGTTGCGCCGGAAACACCATCATACTCGAAATGTGTCATTGTTGCTGCAAATGAAATAACAAGGAATGCTCTTCCTCCTAATGCCGGATTCATAAAATTTTGACCCAATCCGCCAAAAAGCATTTTAACAACTACAATGGCAAATATACTTCCAAGCACAGCCTGCCAAACAGGTAATGTGTATGGCAAGTTTAATCCAAGTAAAAGACCTGTTACAGCAGCAGAAAAGTCTTTAATTGTACTCTTTTTTCCAACTGCCTTTTCAAATAAATATTCAGAAGCTACACAAGTCAGAACACAGACAATTACAAGCAATAAAGCTCTTAATCCAAAATTTACTACACCGAAAATTGTAGTAGGCATAAGTGCAAGAATA
This sequence comes from uncultured Pseudobutyrivibrio sp., assembly GCA_946403965.1. Lineage (GTDB taxonomy): Bacteria > Bacillota > Clostridia > Lachnospirales > Lachnospiraceae > Pseudobutyrivibrio. The sequence continues at coordinate 3,687 of CAMJBT010000106.1, forward strand.
ACGTATAGCATTATGCGACTGGTATCATCTTTGGCCCTAACATGTGGAGATGAAGAAACCTTTAATAAGTTACTCATGACACGCATTTCCTTTCTATTTTTTTCTCTTGTCTGCAAGAACCATCTTTTTCATAGTCTTAATAGACTGAGCAAGTGGTTTTCTAGCTGGGCATGCAAAGCTACAGCTACCACACTCAATACATTCAAGACCATACCATTTTTCAAAAGTTTCCTTGTCCCCATGATCAGAAAACTTTGAAAGACGAGATGGTATAAGATTTTCAGGACATGCTTCCACACAACGTCCACAGTTGATACAAGCAGTGGTCTCATATTTAGAAACTTCGTCCTCTGATAAAGCAAGAAGTGCACCTGATGTTTTTGTGGTAGGAACATCAATATCTATTAGTGCAAATCCCATCATAGGACCACCTGATATAAGCTTTTGCGGTTCACGAACATAACCACCAGCTGCTTCAAGAATATCTTTACAGCTCATACCAATGCATATTCTGTAGTTGCGGGGTTCCATAATAGCATCACCAGTGATAGTAAAAATTCTATCCATTACTGGTTTACCTTCTACAACAGCAGTATAAATAGCATTTATTGTAGCAACATTATCTACAATACAGCCAGCATCTGCAGGGAGCATTTTTGAATTAATCTCTCTACCAGTGCAAGCTTTGATAAGCTGTCTTTCACCACCTTGTGGGTATTTTGTCATAAGTGGAATAACTTCAATACGAGGCTCATCAGAAACCAAAGAAGTCAGACTTTCGATAACATCACTCTTATTATCTTCAATTCCAAGAAGACCTTTTGCATTTGGAAATAATTGAAGAATAATTTTCATACCTGCAATAAGTTTTTCAGGCTCTTCCACCATTGACCTGTAATCTGATGTAAGATATGGCTCACATTCAGCACAGTTTGCAATGATAAATTCAATACTGTCAGGATTTTTTGGAGATAGTTTTACATGTGTTGGGAATCCAGCTCCTCCCATACCAACAACACCAGCATCCTGAATCTTTTTGATAATTTCTTCTTTTGAAAGCTTTGTGTAATCACTACAGCCTTCAAATCCTTTTTCAATGAATTTTCCATCGTTATCAATAACAATAGAATTGACGAAATCGCCAGTTGCCACTCTCCTTGGCTCAATAGCTTTCACTGTTCCAGAAACAGAAGAAAATATCGGTGCAGAAACAAATCCACCCGCATCGGCAATCTTCTGACCTCTAAGAACAGTGTCACCCACATTGACACAGGCTTGAGCTGGTGCACCAATATGCTGCGACAACGGATAAACCATAATTCCTTGTGGCTTTAATTCCTTGATTGGCTTTTCCTTAGATAGTTCTTTGCCATCATAAGGATGAACGCCACCTTTAAACGTCTTAAGGCCCATAAGCATTACCCCTCTTTATAATATTTGTTACATATTTACTTAAATTATATCATTTTGTCACAAAGGAGAGATAAAATTTCTCATTAATTTTGTATATTTTTAAGTACCAAATATTCAATTAGTCGACTTTTCATTTATAATGATTTAGGATTAAAAGGATATTTTGTATTTTTATGGAGATAAAATGGAAATTATAACTAACACATATGAAATAGATAATATAAGTTATTCTTTATCTAAATATTTTGATAGCAACACTGTTTTTTTTGATATTGAATGCACAGGGCTATCTCCTAGGAAATCTTATATTTATATGATTGGCTATGCAGTTAGGCTTGGAAATATTATATCTATTACACAGCTTCTTGCTGAAAACGAATCCGAAGAAATAGAAATAATAAGTGAATTTGAAACAATTATTCGTAAATACGATAAGCTGCTAGGATTTAACTCTACCCGATTTGATGAATCGTTTATTGTAGAACGTTGTAAAAAATATAAAATAGATACTGAAATCAAGAAAAAAACTCATATAGATATGTATCTTGTAACAACAAAGGCAAAATGTCTTTTGGATTTACCTAATTATAAACAGAAAACAATAGAAAAATTTCTCGGTCTCAATCGTAAAGATGAATATGATGGTGGTCAGCTTATTCCTGTATATCAGCATTATTCTATTTCTAAAGACCCAAAATCCAAAGAATTAATTCTTCTCCATAATTACGAAGATATAAAAGGCATGATATATATAGTTGACATTCTGGCTTATAGCGATTTATTAGCTTCAGAATTGAGATTTATTAAAAAAGAGATTGCTGATGATAAATTGAGATTTGAGATAGAGACAGATATATCACTGCCATCTTCTATTAATAAAATTCGTGATTACGGTATGTACATTATCAAAAATAATCGTATATACGTTACATTAAATATATCAAAATGTTCACTATATACCTTCCTTCCAGACTATAAGAATTACTATTATCTTATAAATGAAGACATTATTATTCCAAGGTCTCTTGGCGAAAGTATTGACAAAAGCGAAAGACGCCCTGCCACTCGCAAGGAATGCAAAGTCATGGCAGCTGGCACCTATGTATCCCTGCCTAAAGGAATAGATGCAGGTTCAGTTCGTGTATTCAAAACATCCTATGATTCAAAAGAAACTTTTCTTTCAGTATCAGATATTACAGAAGTAATACTTATAAAAATAACTCGCTATATGCTAAAGCATTAGCGAGTTATTGGTGTTCATATATCCCCTATACCTTTTCATAATAGAAAGAATATCTTCTTTTATATCCTAAATCTTTGTAGTCAATGACCTGCTCTGTTGATCCAATAAATAATATTCCTCCAGGTCTTAAAGCTTTGTTAAATTTTGCATAAACTTCAGTCTTAGCTTCATCAGTAAAATAAATCAAAACATTTCTACAAACAATCATATCGTAATTTGTAGGATACTGATCACGAAGTAAATTATGTTCTTTAAATTCAACACATTTTTTTACTTCATCGCTGATTTGATATGAACTACCCACTTGTGTAAAGAATTTCTTTTTTAAATCAGCAGGTACATTTGCAATGGATTTTGCGCTATATAATCCAACCTTTGCAGTAGCAATAACTTGTTTATCAAGATCAGTAGCGTAGATTTTAATTTTATTCAATGGAACATGATTAGACAAACACATTACCAAAGAGTATGGCTCATCTCCTGTTGAGCAAGCCGCACTCCAAATCTTAAGCTGTTGGCCAGATTTTGCCATTAGTTCTGGTATAAACTCTTTACTCATGAGCTCCCATTGTTCAGGATTACGATAAAACTCAGAAACATTTATTGTTAAGAAGTTTACAAACTCCTCAAAAACTTCTTTATCAGACTTCAAAAGCATAACATACTCATGATACGCCTTACATTTATGCTTTGATACAAGCGAATCAATGCGTCGACGCATCTGCTTTTCTTTATAAGAGCTAAGATCAATCTTTGTAAGGTCATGTACTTCCTTTTTAAAAGCTTCATAATTATCCATAATCTTCTCCTATTCGACAAAAAATGGAATCTCACTCATATTGAAATTTATTATAACTAACAGTTGTGTATTAATTGTTATTTTTTTAAGAATTAACTTAAAATCTCCTATTGACCTATATTTTTACAAAATAAAAAGACCTAGGTACAAAATAGTACCTAGGTCCAAATAATCTAAATTACTCTTCAGCAGCAACTTCCTCGATGTTTACATCAGCAACATCAGCGTCATCTGTCTGCTCTGGCTCAAGAAGCGCCTTCATTGAAAGACTAATCTTCTTCTCCTCATCATTGAATTCAACAACCTTTGCTTCGATATCCTGTCCAATTGTAAGAACATCTGAAGGCTTTTCAATTCTTTCCTTAGAAATCTGAGAAACATGAAGAAGAGCATCAATTCCTGGTGCAAGCTCTACAAAAGCACCGAAGTCCTTCATGCGAACTACTTTACCCTTTACAACAGAACCTACAGCATACTTATCTGCAGCTCCATTCCAAGGATTCTCGTTATCAAACTTGCAAGAAAGTGCAATCTTTCCATCTTTGATTTCTTTAACGAATACTTTGATTGTATCGCCAACATTAAGTGTCTTTGTAGGATTCTCTACACGACCCCAGCTCATCTCTGAGATGTGAAGAAGACCGTCAGCACCACCTAAATCGATAAATGCACCAAAGTCCTTAACATTCTTAACTGTTCCTTCGAATTCCTGTCCAACAGCTATCTTTGCCATAAGCTCTTCCTGAGCCTTTGCTCTATCAGCAACAAGAAGAGTCTTTCTGTTACCAATAATTCTACGACGCTTTGGATCAAACTCAGTAATAACAAACTGAATTTCCTGACCCTGATATTTTCCAAGGTCCTTCTCGTATACATCTGATACGAATGATGCTGGGATGAATACTCTAGCTTCATCAACAACAACTGTAAGACCGCCCTTAAGGACCTTATCAACTGTAGCTGTAAGAACTTCACCGTTCTCAAATGCTTCAGCTAATCTTTCATTTCCCTTTTCCTGAGCAAGTCTCTTATAAGATAAGAGTACCTGACCTTCGCCATCATTAACCTTTACAACAATGGCTGAAAGCTGGTCGCCTTCTTTAACAACAGTAGTAAGATCAACATTAGATTCGTTTGTGTACTCAGAACGTGTAATAATACCGTCTGACTTGTAACCAATGTTTAATACAATTTCATCAGGCTTTACACTGATAACAGTACCGTCTACTACCTCTCCATTGTGTATAGTTTTAAATGATTCCTCCAACATTTGTTCAAAACTCATTTCTGACATTTCTTTTGAACCTCCTCAATAATATTGTTTGGGGTGGAAGCCCCTGCGGTAATACCTACACTTTCAATGGAACTAAGG
>CAMJBT010000107.1 GCA_946403965.1 uncultured Pseudobutyrivibrio sp.
TCAGCTGATGAATACTAATAGATCGAAGGTTTATTCAAGAAAAGATGTTTAGCGTGTTCTCGTAATACTGTGTGAAGTTTTGAGGTTGCTATGTATAATATTAGATGATATGAGCAAGTCGGTTTGACTTGCTTTTTTTATATCAAATTTAAATTGTTTATAAAAAGGGATATTAGTGTTAAACTGAATACCAGATTTTGAAAAGTGTGAGGATAAAAATGAAGGCTTTTAAATCAGTATTTCTTTTATGTATATTCATTGCAAGTTTAGTTTACTTTTCGTTTAAGGAATCTAATATAGAAAAAATAATTGATGTACCACAGCAAAATATAAATTGTGAAGATAAAGATGTATTTTCAAAGGTAATATGGAAAGATGATCATAAAAAAGTACGTGGTTTATTTGTTACTGGCCCAATTGCTGGAACCGATAAAATGGATGATATCATAAACATAATAAATAATTCTGAGGCTAATGCTATTGTTTTAGATGTTAAAGATGATTTTGGAAACATAACATTCTCAATGAATAATGAAAATGTACAAGAAGTCAACGCATGTATTCCTTACATTGCTGATATATCAGAATTACTAAAAAAATTAAAGGATAATGATATTTATGTAATTGCAAGAATTCCTTGTTTTAAAGATCCAGTATTAGCAGAAGCAAGACCAGAATTATCTCTAAAAACTTATAATGGGGATCCAGTTACAGACGCAAATGGTAACGCATGGGTCAATCCTGCTAATGAAGAGGTATGGGAATATATTATAAGCATAGCAGAAACGTGTTGTGAATTGGGCTTTGACGAAATTCAGTTGGACTATGTTCGATTTCCGGTAGGAGAGAATGCTGAGAATGCATATTATGGAGCTGATTTTACAAACAACCGTGAGGAATATATTAATAAATTTTTGACTAAGGCAATCGACAGTATACATGGGTATGGGGTGCCCGTATCAGCAGACGTATTTGGTACAATAATAAAAAGTTCAGAAGATGCATCTCATATTGGACAGGATTATACAAACTTAGCAAAGTCTTTAGATATAATATGTCCGATGATTTATCCGTCACATTATGCAAGTGGCGAATTTGGAATAGAGTTACCAGATGCTAATCCCTATGAAACAATTTATGCTGCACTTAATGGTTCACAAAAACGCTTATCACAAGTATCATATAATGATTGTGCTATTGTTAGACCGTGGTTACAAGCATTCACTGCCACATGGATCCAAGATTCAATTGAGTACGATAGTAATGCTATTAGAAAACAAATTAGTGCATTGAATGATGCAGGATATGAAGAATGGATATTATGGAGTTCAAAAAGTGATTATTCGATGGGGGGATTTTGAATAATCTTTGGATTTTACATACTATACATATATTTTTAAACTAAAAAACATAAACAGGGTTCATAATAACTATTAGCCGAGGACTAGCCTACACAATCTTGGTAATTAATGATTGGAGGAGCTAATATATGGAAATGATGACTCTAAAATGTCCAAACTGTGGTAAAAAGTTCGAAATATCAACGGAGGATGCTCGTAAAAAGTACCAGTATGGATATGTACCTATTTTCTGTAATATAAAGTGTGAACTTAGGTTTTCTGAAAAACGTTAGTTTACCAAATACGCTTTTCAAGGCGGATACGTTCTTGCTGGATTTCTGTTAATAGTGATTTGGCAGGAGCTGTAGCGGTGGTTTCATCATAAAGCATATTTATGAGGACTGCTTGTTTTTCAATTAAATTATTTTTGATTGAACTAGTTGGTTCTAGAGATGATTTTATTTGTTGTTTACTTGCTTTTAAGTTAGCATTGAATTCTGCTTTATTTTTTTCGTACTGATTATTTAATGCATCTATTCTTCTTTCAGCTTCGATTCTAAATCTTTCAGTCTCTATTCGGATTTCCTCCATTCTGGCCATAATTTTTTCAGTTCTATAAATAACATCTGGGTATGCATCTGCAAATCGTCTATAAAAAATAGATTTATTATGAAATAGCAGTTTTATGTCTTGACTAATAGCTTCTGTGTTATCAGCATCACTGGCTTCAATCCTAATTTTTACAAGTTTTAATACGAAATGAGAAATTATATAGTCGGTAATAAATAGAATTGCAAGAAATCCTGCAATTACTTCACGGATAAATAAACTGGTATGATTTAGAACGTAAAATAAAGTTGGATTAATAAAATGAACAATTATTACTCCACCAAGTCCAAATAAAACAAGATTACCAATCCAAACTCTTCCATTTAAATTCATAGGTTTTTTTGAATAGTCCCACCATCTTGCATGAAATTTTTTTTCCATGAAATAACTTGCAAAGAATTCAATCAAACCGCATGTAATCAACGATATAACAAAAGTTGTTCCAAAGCCAGCTTCTACCGGAGAAAGACCGGCGACTGTTAGTGTGATTAAGGAAGCTCCTGCTCCATATATAGGCAACCATGGACCATTAAGAAACCCCCTGTTTATAAAACGACCAAATTGACGGTATTTAAGTATTACTTCTATGCACCAACCTACGCAGGAAAAGATAAAAAATACAAATAATAAATTTATAAAAAAATTCATAGTATGCCTCCTTGGATATTTCAATGTATATCCATATATTTTAGACTTTTAAAATGTATAATGCATTATAATTGTACAAATAAATAGAGAAAAGTATCCATATTCGGTAATAAATTTAAAAATTTCTATCAGAAGAAAACATGAAATCCTGTATACTTAAATTATTAACCTAATCAAAAGGTATGACTTCTTGCTGACCAAACAATGAAATTGTCAGCAGGAATCCTGCTTTGAAGGACATGAAAATAGATAAATCTATTTTTATGGAAGAAGTCATAAATTACAAATAATGTAAACATTGTAACCAAAGCAATAGATGTAAAGCTCTTAAACAGTGTAAAATATGTAAACAAGGTAAAAACCATTTTTGAAAAAATATAATAGTTTTGGAGATAATACTGATGAAAATATACTATCACCTTCCGGGGTTATTTGAATTCTACAATTTATATTATGTTTTTCTTCCTCTTTTTAAAGAGCATAGAGAGTACTTTTATGATTGGTGTGACATAGGCTCTATTTATGGCGCCCCAGGAGATTGTTTATGGGGCGGAGGAAGAGTAGGATTTGCGGATTGTCCAGCAGAAAAGGCGGCGGATTTAATGAAAGAATATAATATTTCTGCAAGGCTTACTTTTAGCAATTCATTGTTGCAGGAACAACATCTATTAGATAAAAAATGTAATAGATTATGTGAAATATTTGAAAATAATTTAAGTGTTAGAAATGGAGTGATTATATATTCAGATATTCTAAGGGAATATATAAAGAAAAACTATCCGTCGTTTTATTTTGTATCTTCTACAACTAAGGTCATAAGAGATTTTTCTAAATTTGAAGAAGAGCTGTACTCTGATAAATACAGTTATGTTGTACCGGATTTTAGGCTGAATAAAGAGTTTGATAAATTGGAAAAATTGCCAATTGAAATTAGGGGTAAGGTTGAATTCTTATGTAATGAATGCTGTTGGTTTGATTGCTATGATAGAAAGCAATGTTATGAAAATGTGAGCCGTAAAAATTTGGGGGAAAAATGTGAAGATCATATCTGTGTTTCACCAACAGCTGGTAGAGGATATAGATTTTCTGATGCCATGAAGAATCCGGGATTCATTGGGCTTAAAGACATTCAAAATAGATATGCTACAATGGGATTTTCACATTTTAAGATTGAAGGACGTGGGCTAGGAAGCGCTGTTATATTGGAGTTTTTACTATACTATATGGTTCGTCCTGAATATCAGCTTATAGTTAGAGAAGAAATATATTTGGACAGCATGTTGGATTTATTTTAAAATATTATATATAAACTATTGAGGAGGGAAATTATGCAAGAAATATACGAATTTTTAAAGAAATGTGGAACATATTATTTGGCTACAGTTGATGGAGATCAGCCGAGGGTGCGCCCATTTGGTACTGTTAATATTTTTGAAGGTAAGCTTTATATTCAAACTGGAAAAGTAAAGGATGTATCAAAACAGATTCAAAAGAATCCTAAAGTTGAAATATGTGGATTTGCCGAAGGAAGATGGGTTCGTGTGGCTGGAGAATTGGTACGTGATGACAGAATTGAAGCAAAGAAGAGTATGCTTGATGCATATCCTTCACTTCAAAATATGTATTCAGAAGAGGATGATAATACAGAAGTTCTTTATTTTAAAAATGCAACAGCCACAGTTTCATCATTTACAGATGCACCTCGAGTAATCACTTTTTAGAAATAAAGAGTATATAGGCTAACCATTGTGTTGAATACTCACCGGATGGGAAGAAATATAATGCGACATAGTAATACAACAATTACTATACATTAGATTATTATTAATATGATGGAAAGTAGCATAAAAAGATAGAAAGTGATAGACTAATATCTAATTGAAAAGAAATTGGAGAGTAATTCATAATGGTAAAACACATCATGATATGGAAATTACAGGACAAATGTTTTGGCCCAAATCTTGAAACTATAAAGGAAAACATGAAGAGCAGATTGGAGGCTCTAATTGGACAAATCCCTGGTGTTCAGAGTATTGAAGTACATACAGATTGCTTGAGCTCATCAAATGGAGATGTTGCTGTAGAAGCGATTTTTGAAAATGAAGAAGCATTTAAAGCTTTTAAGCAGCATGAACTAAGACTTGAAACTACAAAGGAAGTGGTTGTTCCATTTGTAGATACAACCACACATGTAGTTTTTGAAATCTAGTGTTAACAAGTAGTAGAAGGCATAAAATCACAGTTGATTTAAATCCAAATAAAAAATAATAGTATCACTAAACTGGCGAGGATTATATTTAGTCTTCGCCAGTATTTTATTTTATCGCTGTTGAAACATATTTTATGCATAAGAAGTTCATCTAAATTATCTACTGGAATACAGTCTTTTTCTTAAGCTCAGAGAGCTACAATAAATCTCTTTTAAAATAAGGTTATGACACAATTATATGTTACAATACAATATATTTTTATGTGTCTTTTTTGTGCTTATCAAAAAGACAACATGATAAAAGTAAAGAAAGAGGGAATAAATGTGATAAATAAATACAAACACACAGTTCATTATTATGAAACGGATAAAATGGGGATTGTTCATCATTCGAATTATATTAGATGGATGGAAGAGGCAAGGGTAGATTTTTTGAATCAGATAGGATGGCCTTTTGAAAAATTGGAGTCTCTTGGTATAGTATCTCCAGTTTTAAGTGTTGCTTGCGATTATAAAGTTGCAACGATTTTTTCTGAAACAATCGCTATTTCTGTTGATGTAAAAGAGTTTAAAGGCGTAAAATTATTTCTTTCCTATGAAATGATAAATGGCGAAGGCAAGGTTGTTTGTACAGGAATAACTAGCCATGCATTTTTAGACAAAGATGGTAGACCTATTAGACTTAAACAGGAATATCCTGAATTTTACCAATGTTTGATAGGGCTGGTATGTTAGGATTTTTCTTGAATATTTAATGAAAGGTAAGTGTTTTTACGTTCTTCTTGTCGATATATAGAAGGCGAATAATATTAGGATAAAAATAATGAATGTTAAATCTATTATCAAAGAATTATTAATACTGACAGTTGCTACTATTATTATTGGTGCGGCCGTATTCTTTTTCCTTATGCCGAGCCATGCAGCTGTAAGTAGTATATCAGGATTTGCCATAGTTCTTACAAACTTTATACCAACGTCTGTTTCAGCGATAACTATGGTGCTAAATGTTTTGTTACTTATAATTGGATTTATTACATGTGGGACTGAATTTGGATACAAAACAGTATATACATCAATTTTGTTGCCTGTAGTAATAGGTGTATTTGAAAACATTTTTCCTGATTATAAGTCTCTTAGTGGTGATGCAGCTTTAGATGTTGTTTGTTATATTTTTGCGGTCAGTATAGGAAGTGCTATTTTATTTAATAGGAATGCATCTTCTGGGGGATTGGATATTGTAGGAAAGATTCTTAATAAATATTTACATATTGAAATAGGTAAATCAATGTCAATTGCGGGAATGTGTATAGCGCTATCTTCTGCTTTGGTATACGATTCTAAGACTGTTATATTGAGTCTTTTAGGAACATATTTAAATGGAATGGTTTTGGACCATTTTATATTTGATCAGAAACTCAAAAGAAGAGTATGTATTGTTTCACCTTTTGAGTCTCAGATTAGGGATTACATACTAAATGAATTACATAGTGGCGCCAGCGTTTACAAAGTTACGGGTGCATATAGAATGGAAGAACATAACGAAATTATCACTATTGTAGACAAGGGAGAATTTCAGAAATTAATGTCATATATTGATAAGGTTGATCCAAAGGCATTTGTTACAGTATATAAGGTTAGCGATATGAGATATCAATCCAAAAGTATGCCGGAGAGAGTTTTTTAATAATTCACTTGATATGTTAACTATGGGGAAAGTATAGGAGTGTTTTATGGTAAAGAGATACTATAAAATAATCAGAACTGTATCAGGTATTTTAATTATATTAATATCGATTGTTATTGGATTTAGTTTCTCTAATGATTTAGACAATGTTTATGGGGAAAACTATGCTGTATTTAATGACGGATGGAAAGTTGATAATAACAAGATTGAGCTTCCTTATGGAGAGAGCCAGGCCACGTTTACTATCACAAATACCTTGCCAGTTGTATATAATGATCAACTTTTAGTGGTATGGGTGTATTATGATTCCTTTGAAGCATATATTGATGGTAAGCTTGTACAACATTCAAAAGATAACATTTATAATGGCATATCTACTGATGGAGGTAAAAAAGAAATATGGATACACTTGAATAACGAATATTCAGGAAAGCAGATTGCTTTAACCATTACTTTGCAAAGGGAATTATATGGTGCTGCTATCTCACAGGCTTTTATTACAACAAGAGGTGAATATGCAGCTAAAACGTTAACTGAAAATATTATGACTATGATAGTGTATTCTACATTCACAGTTGCTGGAGTAGTTGAAATCATAATAGCTGCTATATTTTTGGGAGGAGATTATTCAAAGAAAAGAAAACAGATTTTTAAATCACTTTTATATGCGGGATTGTTTTCGGTCTTTGCTGCGCAGTGGTTAGTCAACGATTGTAGACTACCATACATAGTATTTGGACATATCGTTGGATTCTCTATATTAAATATTATAGCATTTTTGCTAATGCCTTTATTCTTCTTTAGAATGCAAAGATACATGTATGAAAGGGAAGACAACTACGCAAAAGCAATAGATGAAAGTATAACTATTATAGTAATATTGGCATTAATTTTGGGTATTTGGGGAATAGTAAATTGGGGAGATTTGATTTATCTCGCTCAATTATTAAGTGTGAGTGTACTTATGGTAGTTGGTTACTATTCTTTGATTAATATTTTTACTGATAATGGACCAAATAATTATAAAGCTGTTTCTTTAGCTAACCTTACATTTGTCCTATTGGCTGTTGCAGCACTTGTTTTATATATAGGAAGTGTAATATCAAATTATGATACTGTTTTCCTTTTTGATTTGCATATTTATATGATTGTACAGATTTGCTTAATTTATAGACGTATTTCAACCAGTATAAAAGAGGAAAGAGAATTAGTTCAAACTAAAATATATGCATTTTCAGATGAACTTACTCAACTTGGTAATAGACGAAAGTACTACCAAACAATAGATGGTTATAATACTCTGCCAAAGAATTTTGCAATCATAATGATAGATACAAATAGACTGAAATACTATAACGACAATCTAGGACATGAGGCAGGAGATGAACTTATTATTGCTACTGCAAAATGCCTTAAATATGCATTTGGACATTTTAAAGAATCGAATATATGTAGAATTGGTGGAGATGAATTTGCTATTTCACTTATTGCGTCTAAAAGAGAAATTGAAGATGCAATAATTTGTTTTAAGGAAAAAATGAAAGATTGGAAAGGTGACCACATAGAAGGTCTATATGCTGCGGTTGGATATGCCAGTGTAAGTGATTTTCCGGGGGCTACTGTTAATGATTTACAGGGAAAAGCCGATGAATCAATGTACAAAGATAAAAGCAACTTTTATAAAAATAATGGAATAGATAGAAGAGGAACTTGAAATAAGCATTAGAAGTCGAAATATATTATTGAATAGAAGGTGAAGATTTCCTCTATTTATATTCATGAGTAGATTTGAGTATAATGTTCGTTCAATTCAAACAATACGCCTAGAAATGGCGAATAGATGTACTTTAAAAAAACGTAGAAAATCCGTTGACATTAGTAATTCTGGGTGATATTATAATCGAGCACTGAGGGACAGCAAGTCACACAGCGCAAACAAATAAACGAAGATTGATAACTGAACAGTGAAACAAACCTTGAATTAATACAAGTTTTTAAA
>CAMJBT010000108.1 GCA_946403965.1 uncultured Pseudobutyrivibrio sp.
TTACATATACTTCGCACCGTACAGTATGTGATAGAATAAGGCTTCGTACATACTGGCTATGTACAGTTACCTCTTTTTAGAGCTGACACTATATTTTGTATATCAAGTCATGATTACAAATTCTTATATAAAGGATTGAATCACCTGTAGTGGCTCTTGGTTTTATAGTGGATGTGTATGCGATTCCTTGTTGTCCAATTTCTGTTGTGCAGTGGTATGCATAATATCTTCCACCTGTTTTACTCCAGGATTTAACGATATTATCACAGGTGCCCTTAATACCTTTAAGATTTTTGTATTTCATTGCTCTTGAAAATGATACTATTCCAAAAAGACAAATGACGGGAATCATAACTAAAACAAAAAGTGTTATAACTCCCTTTATAGAGTGGTTATGTAATGCCAGATTTATATTAAAAAGAAAGAGATAGTAGGTTGCAAATAAGTCAATAATAAGAGCTAAAGAATATTTCAATATAAATATCCTACAATCCTTCTTAAATGCTGGTCCAATAGGGGAAATATCAATTTCACGTAGATCGTTTAAAGTATCTTTATCTATTCTTTGAAAATAATGTATATCGTTTGGTTCAAGCATAATAACCCCTGTAGTTTATATATTCATGCAAAATTTTTCTAAGTCAGCTGTTATTTTTTTTAGATTCATCTATAACTTAATAGTATTTTATGAGAACAACGAGGCAGCTGCAATAGCTGCTTCTTGTTTTCTTTCGTCCTTGTCTCCAATATAGTGCTTAGATGTTTCAATCGAGCTATGGTGAAGAGCATCTTTTACCGCATAGATGTTGTTAGTGTTTTTATAAACTGTAGTGGCAAATGTGGCTCTTAATTTGTGTGGTGAAATATTACTTGGAAGTCCGGCTGCCTTACAGTATTTCTTAAGCATTTTTTCAATAGAGCTGACCCCCATTCTTTTACGTTGTGTAGATAAGAAGAGGGCATTTTCTTCTTCTGAATCGACCAGAAGAGGACGAGTAAATTCTAAATAATCGTCTACGACATTTTTGACAGCCTCAACAAAATAAACGTAGTCCTCATCTTCACCCTTTCTTATGATGTGAAAACAAGGCTGACCTGGCGTGGTCAAATCGTAATCGCTTATATTTAATCCAACAAGTTCAGATACACGCATACCAGTGCCTAAAAGTACCATGACAATTGCCAAATCTCTGTATACAAGCTTCTCAGAATACGCCTTTGAATGCTCATTTACACCGCTTTGATTTTGTATACAATCCAGTAAAGCTTTTACCTGGTGCTCGTTGAGCTTGATTACTTCTTTTTCCTTTAATTTGGCACCTTCTTCTTCAATTACTGGATTAGTTGTAATGGCGCCTATTTTAAAATAGAATTTATAAATAGATTTCACTACAGAAAGCCGTCTGCGTTTTGCAGTATCTGCAAGTGTGACACCTGCTTCAGATCTAGCAACAAAGGTATTAATTTTTTCGAGTTTAACCTTATCCAAATCAGTTACTACAAGGTCAGTTATAGATTCTTTTTTTACAACTGTTGCAACAAATCTTAGGAACACATTTACTTCATATATGTAGCTCTTTATGGTATTTGTAGTTCTACCTTTAGAAACCAGATAATCATAATAGTCCTCGATAAACTCAGGCATTCCGTTTACTAATTCATTGATTTTGGTATAATTTTTTTCATCTATTTCATTTCTATATTCGCGACTCATAGGTGCTCCTTAAGGTGTAGATTGACAAAAATACTTACTATTAATATTATAGCATAAAATTCCGCAAAACTCACATTTCACGGAAAGATAAGCTTAAATTCAAAAGCACCCTCTTAGGTGCCTTTGCTAATTTTATAACCTTTATATATTATAGACTATCAGTTGAATGTTCTTGTTTATAATAGTTACTTTCCGTTGTTGCATTGAACCCATCCAACAAGTATTCTTGTGGAATATATTCATTATATTCAAGATCCATAAAATAATTGCAAAAAATCTGTTCTGCATATATGATTCTGCCTTTACCATCCGTTAGAGCATAGACAAAACCGTTATATGAATCTGCGTTTACAGCAAGGAGGTCATATGTTTTTTCTTCTTTTACATCATAATATCCAATATATTCAGTCGAATTATAGTCCTTTAATCGCTCGACTTCCCTGGCATAATCTTCACTAGAGTAATCTACTACCAAATATCCAAGATATTGTTCGTCCCATGGATTATAATAAACCATCTTGAAATCGGCCACATCCATAGAATCTGTGATTTCCGCTGGCCATATGGTTTCGTCCATTCCACACTTAGTCCATATGGTATCAACACCAGGCTCATAAGCTCCATTTGAAAAATTCATGTATTCATTATATTTTGATACATCTTCATATACTTCAATTTCAGCATCGTTAACCATCCAAATAAGTATTCCTGAAAAGATAGTTATTATAATCACTCGCCAAGCAGCTATTATCAAACTTGCAATTGTAACAATTTTTACTCCTAAAAGCAGACGTTTATTCTTAACAATTTTCTCTAGCAAACCTGTCACATATAGTGTTATAACAGCCATTATTACAAGAATAATAAATGAAATCAGCATAGAAAGTCTAAATTCGTAAGTATCCTTACTTGATGATACAAAAGACTGCCAACCAATTGATAATATTGAAATTATTACTCCAACAAAACTGATGATTTGAATTCTTTTTAATAATTTACCTTTTTCAGCATCAGCATAATCCGCCATCTTTGTGGCAATTTCTTTTAATTCTTCGTCCATCATCTCGCTTTTCCTTTCTCCTTCAATGAGCTCGCGCACATCAACATCAAAGAAGTCTGCAATTTCAACTAGAAGAGAAATATCTGGCATATTGCTACTGGTCTCCCATCGTGAAACAGTTCTTCCAGATACTTTTAACTTTTCCGCAAGCTGTTCTTGAGTTATTCCTTTTTCTTTTCGCAATTCTTTTATGAATTGCCCAATCTTTTTCTGATCCATCTAGGTTCTCCCTTCAATCACTAGAATAAAAAATCATGCTATCAATGAACACGACACAAAGCGAGAAATGCCGTATTTTCAGTGGTAGACAGTGTTGTCTAGTGACAGATATCCATTATATCGTATGAATTAGTGCAAAACTTTTTTCATATTGATTATATTCAAGTCCTTTCCATAATTTTAGTTAACATTCATTCCATCAAGTTGATACTGTTTTGGGAGATATTTATCAAGTTTCATCTCTAATTTTCCTGGAAAAACAACCTCTACATATGTAATTGAAGTACTATTTGAATCAGGAGTTAAGGCATATATAAATCCCCAATCATTACTTGTTTCCATAGCCAAAACAGAATAATTCTTAGGCTCTCCGGAGACGCTATATAGACCTTCATACTTATCATGTCTTTTCCCAGAAAGTCTTTCTAACTCATTATCATATTCATCCTGCGAATATGTTACTGTAAGATAACCAACATATTCAGCATCCCAAGGATTATAGTATGTGAAACTAAACTCATCTATCTGCATTGAATCACTGATCTTGTCAGGGAATATGCTTTCATCCATTCCCCATTTACTAGAATATTCAGCTACAGCATTTTCTCCAATATAATTTGAATAGTTTTCAATATCAGTATGTGTTTGTATTCTTGAGAAAAATATATCTCCAGCAAAAATAAGCATAGCAAAAACGAAGCATCCTACATAAAATAGAATAACCAAAGTTACTATAGCCAAACTTACAATTGTTATAATTTTTATTCCTAACATTAGAAGCTTATTCTTAACAAGTTTCTCTAGCAGACCAGTCACATACAGTGTTATAACTGCCATTATTCCAAGAATAATAAAAGAGATAAATACAGATAGTTTAAATTCGTAAGTATCCGTGCTTGAAGATGCAAAAAATTGCCAACCAATTGATAGTATTGAAATTATTACACCGACAAAACTGGTAATTTGAATTCGCTTTAATAATGTCCCCTTTTCTTCATCAGCATAGTCAGCCATCTTAGTGGCCACTTCCCTTACTTCTTCATCCATCATCTCGCTTTTCCTTTCTCCCTCAATGAGCTCACGCACATCAACATCAAAGAGGTCTGCAATTTCAACTAGAAGAGAAATATCTGGCATATTGCTACCGGTCTCCCATCGTGAAACAGTTCTTCCAGATACTTTTAACTTTTCCGCAAGCTGTTCTTGAGTTATTCCTTTTTCTTTTCGCAATTCTTTTATGAATTGCCCAATCTTTTTCTGATCCATCTAGGTTCTCCCTTCAATCACTAGAATAGAAAATCATGCTATCAATGAACACGACACAAAGCGAGAAATGCCATATTTTCAGTGGTAGACAGGGTTGTCTAGTGACAGGTATCCATTATATCGTATGAATTAGTGCAAAACAACAAAATGACCTGAAGTGTATAAAAAACTTCAGGTCATAACAAAACTAAATGAATGGATTACCAGTTACTTCTGTTAGCGGTTCAAAGCTGCTATCTGGTATGGTATCATCCGGTTCATCCCACCCATAATATGCCATCGCGAATTTGGCTCGTTCCTCGTTGGTCATACCTTTGGTGTGCTCAAGTATATATTCAGTATCACGATAAGTGTCAAGAAAATTCAATGGAACCATGCCATCCTGCCAAGCATCTTCTGGATTTGAATGAACGCTATTACCATTCTTCACCCACTCTCTCACCGCACGGCGCTCTTTTGGAGTCATAGGCGTAACTTTAACATATTCCTTGTATTCTTCTTCTAACGATTCTTTTAACCATCCTGGTAATTCGATATTAAATTTCATATAAACCGCCTTTCTCAAATCTTCGCATAGTAGTTTTCATAAGCAAGTTCCAGCTGTTTACGTAGTTCCTTGTTCTCTTCCATAAGACGTTGATTTTTTCGTTTTAGACTTTCAATAATGGCATCTTTACCTGAGTCAGAAAGCTTTGTATTTGCATTCACCTTAGTGTTATCACCGCGCAATGCCAAAATTCTGGCCTTTATATCAGCGTTATTATATAAAGTTGTTTTTGATAACCCACTTTCAGCACTTACACTATGGAAATTGACAGGTTTTCCGGCTTTGTTTAAAGCTCGTATTGCTGCATCAACCTTATCGTGTGTATTCTTTATTTTTTGAACCCTAACTATTTTTAGATCCTTGGCCATTATGCTATACCCCCCTTAGTCTTTTTGATTTCTGATTTTAGTCTATCAGCTCTTCCGTATATTATGCTTCCTGAAGAAATGGTGTTATAAATCTCTTGGTATAAGTTGAAAAGTTCTTTGTTCTCTGTTGTCATGGCTTCATTACCATTCTTCTCACCAATAGCCATCATTGATGATGCAGACCGCATAAGAACCTTATATTTTTCAGAATCAGTAGTATTTATACCAATACAGAGATTTTTACATGGTTTACCGCCGTTGCAAGTCAAACATGGTGGCTGTTTTGCAAATTTACATTTACCTTCAGATCTTTGCATACAAACACCATAAGGTGTATCGATAACATTCATCTTAAAAGCAAGCCAGAAGTCATCTAAATCGGTTTTTATAATAGATGAAACATCGGCCATCTTTAATGAAGCATCTGTATTAAAGCTAAAGACACCGCTTTCAACAACCTTTTCAAACATTTCTCGCTTTGTACTATCGAAAAGTTTTGCATAATAAAGAGTCATATCACCAGAAGCATGTCCGAGTAATTCTTGAAGAGTCAAAATGTCCATGCCATTATTTAAGCAAGATACTGCAAAAGTATGTCTAAACGCATGATTATGAAATCGATATATTTTTCCATCAGTATCTGTAATATTACATTCATCTGCAAAAATGTTAAGTATTCTAAGAACATTGTCTTGTGACATCGGCTCGGTTGCTTTTACTGATGATGGAAACAAATAATGATTGGGATTACGGTATTCATTAGCATACCGGTTTACTATTTCGCATCTTTCTTTTATCATTTCAGCAAGTTCTGTAGTAATTGGCATTCTGTGATTTTTAAGCTTAGTCTTCATTATGTCAGTTTGAATCCAATATTGTCCGGTCTTCTCGTCTAAACAGTCGGTTGTTAGTTCTAGGGTATCCGATATTCTAAGCCCGGTATTATGCATAATAATGATGACTAATCTAACATCTTCTTGTAGGCATGAAATATTAGCATATATTTGAGACAATACGTTTTCTGGAATATATCGCTCTACTTTTACCTTATTTCTTCCACCATTTGGAATATCCTGTGAAAGTATAAGTCTAAGTATGGGTGTGTGTGGCTGCTCTTCAAAATCCATAAGCTGTATATATTCTAGAAACGAACGTACTATAAGAATTCGGTAGCTTACATACGAAGCTTTATCCTTAGCGTTATAAGCTGAAATCTCATTATGATATGCCAAGATGTCTTCTCTAGTGAGATTGTTTAAATCTGTCCAATCACTATGTCTTCTATATATGCTATTAAGAAAAACGATAAGAACAGAATTATATGATTGGGCACTTCCCCATGTGTAATTTGTTCTACTAAGAAGTCGTTGCTTGGTATATTTCTTTAGTAACTTTTTTAAGGCTGGTGATTCTACTTTCGAGAAGTTAATTTGATGGGAATTGCTAGATTTTGTACGATGAAGATTGTATTCTTCAAGCCATTCATACACCCAGATGTCCTTCTCCCAAATTGTCCCAGTCTTTTTTGCAATCCAAGTATCCATAGTTTGATACATTATTTTTATAAAACTTTTTAGCTGTTGCGATACAGTATCATCATAATGGTATTCCAAATATGTATGCCATTTGAGTTCCATTGTCTGTAGAGGTATCTCAGTACAGGATTCTATATTAGGATATGTTTTTGCAATGAATGCCAAATAAGTATCTAAGCACCTATTGTAAGTTGTTACTGTTGCATCCGCACCCCATTGTTGTTTAGAAATTTTCCAAAACATATATGCCTTTGCTTCTGCTAATATTGGAAGCTCTGGATAATTAAACTCAACATGCAAATGATTCGCCTTTAAATGTCTTGTGACTTTACATTTTTGCCACACATTGTCCCAATTCCAGGTGTTTAATTCCATTAAATAATTGGGAGCAGAAGGAACTGGATACATATTGTTTTGTTGCTCAACGAGATACTCTTCATAGAACTGCTTAGGCGAGTTATCAGATTCATCTGTGTTGTATACTTTAAAATTATTGTCCATCGCTATTATTCTCCTCCAAAAAACTGTCTTTGACCTTATTCCATTGTGTTAATACTTCCTCATCATTCATTTCTATATAGGCATCTATAGTCGTTTGAACAGAAGCATGACCAAGAGCTTCTCTAACAAATTCAATGTCATTGGTTTTCCCATATAGAATTGAGCCATATGTTGAACGAAATAGATGAGGATGAACATCTATACCTGTCTTGCGTTTAATTCTACGAAATAATGAATACACGCTTGGTTTATCAAGAGGGGTACCAATTTGTTCCCCGCGAATTTTTACAAAAATATAATTGCTAGATATTCCAGACGTACACTCCAAATAAAAGCAGTAATCATCGTATAAATCTAGGCATTCTTGATTCATGAGGATTTCTCTAGAACCAGTCTTATTAAATGTTTGATTGGGATTGTTTCTTCTATCGGCTAAGATAATTTTGAAAGAACCAAACTGATCTTGGATAATGTCCTCGTGTTGTAGTGAAAGAGCTTCACCTATCCGTAATCCCGTTGTGAAAAGCAGGTACATCAAGAATCGGTCACGAATATTATCAGCAGCCTCTAGACAGTTCTTGATCTCGGCGTCTGACAACCTCTTTGTTCGCTCTTTTGATTCTTTGATTTTTAGCATATTCTTTTGATAGGGCTTGTTTTTGGTAACGTGATAGAGAAAGTCCTTATATTTGCGAGGACCATGCTTGCTGAAATAAACACTCTCATCAAGATTTAAATCAGATTGGTATGTCACAAAAAGAAAGCGGTAATAGCTTATAACCGCTGTGACATAGAGATTGATGGTTGAAGATGTTCTAGCTGAATTACGCTCTCCTATGCCAGTTACATTGGCATATTCATTTGGCGACATGAGCCAAATCATGAAGTCACTTAATACTTTTACATTAACTTCTGATTCATCTTTTTCTGTTAGCTCTAGGAAAGTATAAAAGTTCCTTAGAGCCATACAATAGGTTCGCCTGGTTTCAGGTGATTTCTGAGTACTATGCAAATACTTCATGAATTTTGCAGGGTACTCTAATGGAAGACCATTTGAGTCTATGAGAAGATAGTTGTACTCATTTGGTCCTACAAGAATTGGTTGTACTCTCATTTTTTACCTCCTTAACTGTACTAACTGAACTGTCAGAACTAAGTATAGTTAATCTTAAAAAGAGATAAAAAATTGCCCACCTAGCGCACATAACTGTACTAAGTGGACTATAAAATTGAAGTATAGTTAATA
>CAMJBT010000109.1 GCA_946403965.1 uncultured Pseudobutyrivibrio sp.
GCACACCATTCACGAACTGTCATGTCTTTGGGTCTGGAATTGAAGTCTTTAACTTCTTCAACCCATTGCTGATAACGCATCTGTCTTTTTAAGGCAGCTGAATTTTTCATATGAGTATCCTCCTGTATGTTCGGGTTTTATGACTTGTATGAGAACTATGTCCATAGTTTCCATACAATCCATAGTTGTTATACAGAATTATCTCAAATCCGAACAAATGGAACGAGGTACCCACTATTTACCGTATACATTAGAATGATTTCAAAAATAGTTTTAAATGGGGTAGCAAGTTATAGAAAAGAGGCAGTGCTTGAAACAGATAAAAAAGTAAACTTGTTTTATGGATTAAATGGGACAGGAAAAAGTACTTTTTCAGAATTTCTTTATGACCATTCGGACGATAGGTTTTCGCAATGTAGAATAGAGGGGCTTGAAAATAATGACACAATATTGGTGTATAATCAGAAATTTGTTCAGGATATATTTTATGAACCACAGGGAATACATGGCATATTCACCTTATCAAAGGGAAATGCTGAAACTCAAAAAGTAATAGATAATGCAAGTGCTGAAGTGAAAAAACTGACTGAGCAAAAGAGTAGAATTGAAGAGAAAAAGTCTAAAGATGAGCAGAGGCACTTACGCGAGATAGAAGAATATAAGAAACAAGTATGGAAAATAAAAACAGAACACACTGGCGGTGATAGGGTTTTAGAGTTTTGCTTAGATGGATTAAAAGGTAATAAAGATACACTTTACAAACATCTTATTTCCATAGAAAAACCAGAAGGTGAGATGGATTATTCTGTAGATGATTTAAAGAGAGAAGCGCAGCATCTTCGTGGTGAAGCTCAGAGTATACAGCCTTTATCAAAACTTTTGATTAATGTTGATGATATTGAGCAATCCGAATTGCTTTCTAAAGCAATAGTTGGAAATAAGAATAGTTCAGTAGCTACAGTGATTGAAGAACTAGGTAATCCGGACTGGGTTAATACAGGAATTAAATTTGTCCATATGGATGGAGAAAAGGGATTGTGTCCTTTCTGCCAGCAGGAAACCATTACACATAATTTTCTTGACCAAATCAGTGCTTATTTTGATGAGAGCTATAATCAAGACAAATCGCAGATTGAGCAGATGATTTCAAGATACGAGGCGGAAATAAAAAAGGCGACTAGTTTTTTGGATGCCATTAAAGAGGATGCTTTCCTTGAAAAAAAGAAAACAGAGATAGAAAATTTAAGAGCAAACCTTGCTTCTGCATCCGAGCAAAATCTAAACACTTTGAAAGAAAAGGTAAAGATCCCTAGCATTCAGGTATCACTGCAGCCAGTTGAAGAAATAATATCATCTGTAAACAGTATTATCGTAAAAGCTAACAGCGAAATTGCCATGTATAATCAAAGAATTGCTGATATCAAAGGATATAAGAATATAATCAGGGAAAGATTTTGGCAGCTTATGCGTAAAGAGTATAATTCTGTAATTGAGTTATATTCAGCAAATGAAAAGGCTTATGAGCAATCTGCCCAAAAAGCCCAAAAGGATTTGCAAACAAAAATATCTGAGATTAACACTAACACTGTACTAATAGAGGAGAACCGAAAGAAGACCGTAAATATTGATGAAGCGGTAGAGAATATAAAGAATGGGCTGATAGATATCGGAATTACGGACTTTACTATAGAGAAGTATTCTGAGGAGGATGCATTATATAGACTAAGGCGCGAGAATTCGGACGAATATGTCTTTAAAACCTTGAGTGAAGGCGAAAAAATGGTAATAAGCTTTCTCTATTTTATTGAATTATGCAAGGGAGAATCAACCGCTGAAAAAGCTTCAAATAAGAAGATTGTAGTGATTGATGATCCTATATCCAGCTTGTCCCATATTTATGTTTTCAATATTGGAAGATTAATACATAATGAGTTTTTAAGGACTGAAAAATATGATCAACTCTTTATTCTGACCCACAGTCTTTATTTCTTTTATGAGTTGACTAATACGAATCATAAAGAGCGGAAGGAAACTCAGAAACTTTTTAGGATATGTAAGAATACAGAGGGCAGCTATTTTGAGGATATGAAATATGAAGATATTCAAAACGATTATCAGGCATATTGGCATATTATAAAAGATGAAAAACAGACTCCGGCATTGATAGCGAACTGCATGCGAAATGTAATGGAATACTTTTTCAATTTTGTGGAAAAGCAGGACTTTGCCCAAGTATTTCAAAGACCTGAATTACAAGAGACAAGTTATATGGCTTTTAATAGGTATATGAATAGAGAATCGCATTCGAAGGGTCAAAACATTTTTGATATAAAGGAATTTGATTATAATAGTTTTCGACAGGCTTTTAAAATGGTATTTGAAATTGAAGGATACATTGATCATTATAATAAAATGATTAGTATATAACGGTAAGGCTTGAGATATGTTTAATAAACTACGCAGGAAATACAAGATAGATGTTCTTATGGGAAGGAATAGTAAATGTTTGATAACAGTTTTGGGATAACAATATAAGATACAGTCCAAGTAATATGGACAAGTGAAACCAAATGAAGTTAATCGTAACAGATGTTTAAGGCAGAGGCTTGGTTAGGAAAAAACTTCGGTGATTTGGAAGGAGGCTTAGTGTGAATGATGATTATATGAACATATTTACAGATATGTTTTTTGATATAAATACAAACGATAATGTTAAGAATACTTTAGCACAGGCAAGTGAACTGTTTTCCACACTTATTTATAAACTTGGGGAGGTTTCAAATGAACTTAATTATAGTGTTGGCGTCAGTAATGATGATACTTATTTACACCTTGTGATTACATTGTTCGTCCGAAAGTTGATGGAACAGATAGATGCAATTAATATTTTGTATTCTTATGGATCAGTTACTGAGGCAGAGTTAGTGCTGAGGTCAATGCTTGAAACTATTGTAACATTAAAGTTTATTTTGCTAAAAGATGAGACAAATCGTGATGAAACAAGGTTTAGAGCAGCGGCTTACTTTTTGGGGCATCATTATCAAGAGATGGCTATCGCTGAGAAACAAATGCAACCTGGTGGGATTATGTCTAAAATGACTGCTACTGATCAGCAAAAATGGAACAGAAAAAAAACGGCAATTAATAATATGGTTCAAAGTAATTCTTTTTTTAAGCGAGTTGATGATGAAAGAAAAAAGTTAAAAAAACCTGGAAAGTCCGCCTGGTATGAAGTTGTTGGAGTGCATAACTTCAAAGAAATGATGAAAGTTGTTGGCATGGATAAGTATTATGAAGGATTGTACGGACCATTATCGTTGGAAACTCATGCCTTGAATGTGACTATGGCTATGAAAGTAAAAGATGACGGATTCTATCCGGATAGAATAAGGTCGCCACATAATGGTGAAAACACTTTTAGCTTGACATGTACGTTTGCTAGTATTGCTTTGCAAGAATTGTATAAGTATCTTGGTGATGAAGATGAAGAAAGGTTGGAGTTTGCTAAGTTTTATAAAGAGTTTATTGTAAAGCGAGATATGGTGGAGACGAATCTCAGAAAGATTGTACATTGATATAACTGGTATGCAATTGGTTTGTAAATGGCAATGAAATAGCCCTCACTCGAACAGACATGATATGGCAGATTCATTAGCTGATTTTTAAGTCGTCATTAGAGAACTTTGGCTCGGGGCTTTTCTTTTTTGCCGGACATGGATTTCAAATAGATGGCTATAATTATCTTGGTGGTACTGACCTTTCATTTACTGATGAGTTAAGTGCGAAATATACTGCTATTGAACTGCAATTGGTTATTGATGCGCTGGAAGAGAGCGATTTAGAAATTAAAATTATTATTGATGCTTGAAGAGAGTATTTTTCAGATGGAGCTAGAGGGATAAAGGGTGGCTTTGCACCTATGCTTGCTCTAAAGGGGACGATTATAGCTTTTGCAACATCACCAGGTCAGATCGCTAAAGAAAAAGATTGCCATGGAATATTTACAAGTGCGCTACTTAAGTATATAGGTACTGCAAAAATTACTATTGAGGAGATGCTTAAACGTGTTAGAAATACTGTTTATTTGGAAACAAAAGGAAAACAGATTACATGGGAACATACCTCTTTAATGGGGAATTTTAGATTCAATGAAGGAATAATAGAGAAAGGAATTTATCCTTATACAGAATTGGCATTAGCAGATAAAGACTATGAGGTAGAAAAAGCTGGATTATGTAAGGAACTAATAGAATTAGTGGTAACACATGACTGGAATTATCAGAATGACAATCCAGGTCTCTTAAATAAAAGTCAGTTGAAAAATGAGGCTTCAGACGATTTATTCGTTCAAGGAATAAACATTTACCAATCTTCCGGTTGCTCCAATTAAAGTAGCAGCATGGTGCAATGGACTGCATAATAATTTAGAGATGATTGATACAAATGCAGCAAAGCATATTTTATGCGGCATGGCTTATGAAATATATATTGATTCAAATGGAAAACTCCGCAATCATTTTAAAATAATGCCTTGTAAAAAAAGGTTATTCAAGAATTATTGTTGGAAAAATACAAGGATGTAAAAAACTTTATTGTTCAGCAGTTATCGGAATATAATCAAAGAATAATATACGTTCCGGGAGCTGAACCATTACAGTTTGATGTATATTTGGAGGCAGATGTAACAGATGAACACTTATATATAAAAGAAGTGTTACTTGAAGGGTTGAATGTTATCTATGATGCATCAGGCGAGTATTTTTATGAAGCGGACGGGGATTATAGAGTTCGTTATGGGAAGAAAGAAGATTTGATAAAATCATTGATGGAAGAAACGGCATCTACAAATAAAGGATGCCATATTGAAATACATACTGGTGAAAACCTTGATTATGATGTTTTAGTTCCTGTAGATTATAAACTATTACGCTATGGAAACAGTATAAGCGAATAAAAAATTTTAGTATATTGCTATATGAAAACTGGAGGGATGATTGTTAATTGAAAAAAATAAAGCCAGATGAATATTATAGTAATGGGCTAATTGAGGCAGCGAGATTTGGTAATACCGTAGTTACACATAATAATATGAGCGAAGATCAGCATAAAGAGTGGATTTCGGGGCTAGCCGGCCATTACACTGAGGAAAAAGAAAAGATTGATGCGATTATAGAAAAAATTAAAGAAAAGCTTGCTAAGGTAGATCCTCTTACATTGTTTAATTTTCTTACATCAATGAACTCAATGATGTTGATGAGTCCTGAACTGACTACAGAATCAGAAATTCCTGCTGACACTTCCTTTCAATTAAGAAGTGTAGAATATGTCCAAAGTTTATTAGTTTCGATGGAACATGATAAGGCAAATGAAATAGATGAGGATAAGCAAGAAGCTGTTTATCATGAAATAGCAAATCATTGTTTAGAACTATATAGTAAGCTGCCGGCATTCTATATGTATTGGGCAGCGCAACAGCAGAAAATGGGACAACTTAGTCTGGAGGATGAGGAGTATATAGTTTTTGCCCAGATGATGTCACAAGTTCGAGGTGAACAATATCAAGTGTTTAGAATTCCAATATTGAAGGAATTATTATTGCCCCACGAAGCTCTTCTGAAAGAACTATACGGATTGTCAGCTTCAGATATAATATCAGGACTTTCAGTTTTGGAAAAGAATCTGTCGTCTGGAAGACTTGATGCAATGTTGGCTATCGGAGAGCAAATGGATAAGTTGGCGTTATTTGAGGGCTCTGAGCCAGATGAAGATTACTTGAAAGAGAGTCAAGAAGTCGTATTAAAAGCGATGGGGACATCCTTGTTTGAGGTAAAAGAGAATACAAAATGGACAGATGAGTTAATTAGCGATTTATGCTTGGTGGTTAATAGCGATAAGGTGTTTCTATCGCATGAGGAATTTCCAGGATGGCCAATTTGGAATTTACCAATACAGTACAAACCATTTATAAAGTTAGACGGAACCGCTTATTGTTTTGACTATTATAACTTATTTGATAATTTTTATGTTGCAATTCAACGCGCAGTAAGATCTCACGGCAAAGATTATGCCGATAGATGGAACGAAGCCCAGGGACATTCTAGTGGTAAGTCCTCAAACATGAGTACCAGATATCAAAATACCCAGCATTTCTGCTGGGTTTAAGATATAAATTATGTAACTTGAAAATTTAAGATTTTTTATACTTGCTAGGACATTTTTGCTGAACGGATTTTGACCAAGGCATTAAATCGTTTAGGAAGTTAAGATTATTATCTTCCATGTGCTTTGGAATCTCACTAAGAAGCAGTTCAAAGTATTGGTAAGTGTTAAGACCATTAGCCTTAGCAGTTTCAGCTAGACTAAAGATCATAGCACTTGCATTAGCACCCTGTGATGATTCAATGAGAACAAAGTTCTTACGAGCAATGGTGAATGGCCTGATGGCCTGCTCAGCATAGTTGTTATCCATTGGGATTTTGCCATCATTTAAGAAGGCTCTTAGGTAATCTTCTTGGTTAATACTATAAGCAAGGGCACGCCCAATAACACTGTTGTGAGTTACTTGGCTGTATTTTATTTTTGCCCACTCAAAGTAGGCATCCACTTTCTCTTTGAGGACAAGTTGACGCTGCTTTTTACGTTCTCTGTTTGTAAGGTCATCGAAGGAATTATCGATGTGCATGATTTCAGTTATCATCGCATAGGCTTCTGCGGCTACCGTTTCTTTTGCGGCTTCAGTCCCAACGGACTTGATGAATTCTGCAAAAGGTCTTCTCGCATGAATCCAACAGCCGGCGATTTGAAGGTCATGCCGTTCTTTACCAAGCTTATGGTAGACCTGATAACCATCCGTGACCACGGTTCCTGAGAAGTCTTTTAAAAACTCTCTTGGGTGGTCAGCTTTTCTAGATGGTTGCCAATCGTATAAAACAATTGGATGCTCAGAGCAGTGCGGGTTATTTCTATAGACCCACATATAAGTCTTCTTGCCGTTTTTGATTTTAGTTTTATCTATCTGCATTACCTTAACAGGTGTTTCATCTGCATGGATGACTTTGCTGTCGTAGATAAGCTCATGCATACGGTTATAAACAATAGAAAGATATCTGTCAGCTGCATTTATAATCCAGTTGCACATGGTATTTGTTTCAAGATTGATACCGTTATCTTTAAAGGCTCTCTTTTGACGCTCTATAGGTAACGCGTTTACGTATTTACCATTTATAAGCGATGCAACCAAAGAAGCAGTAGCGATACTATTTCTAAACAAATCAACTGAGCGAGGAGCCTTTATGATTGTTCCATCGTTGTCCTTAGAGGCATAGACATGAACATGGTGCTCATCAACAATAAAGGTTTCAGGGATAATCTGAAGACGTTTATAAATCTCTTCAGGAAGCTCCTTATAGCCGTTTGGAAACTTCTCTGCGAGTTCTTCTTCGGATAGTTTATGCTCGATGATACGAGCTGGAAGACCATCAAGATCAACATCTCGCTTACCTTTAGTTTTGGAACGTTTATAAGAAGAGATAATTATCTCTGTGATTTCTGGTTCTTGAGCAGATGGATTAGCTGTTGCCTCAACTTCATTGAAGGAATCAAAAAGAGACATCTGTCCCTCGATTTCAGAAGAAGCTTCAGACTTCTTTCCAAAATGACGCTGATTCATGATTCGAATCTGCTCCGTAAGAAGTTCAATCTGACGATTAGTATCAGCCAGCTGGGCATTAGCAGTATCAAGTTGCTCCTGCATAAAACCAAGCTGACTCTGTAATGAAGACGCAATAATAACCAGCGCTTCTTTGTTGAGATTATTAAGTTGTTCGTCGGTTAATTGCATCATTATTCATCTCCTTAATTATGTAATTATTATAGCAAAATCAAGGGCTAAAGACGAATTTACAAGGTTCTGAAAATAGTGAAAATGCCCATAAATAAGGTGTTCATAGGGGCTGTATAAGGAATCTTAGATTAGAGATTAAAGCAAAAAGAAAAGTGCTGTGTAGAGCTTAGATTACTACAAGATAAGCCATAGTAGCGGTCTTAAGCTGTGCACAGCACCATCTAAATAGGTGGTAAAAACAGTGATAAATAATCTCTGTTTTGCACAATAAGATTAGGGTGTCAAAAGATAGTTTGTTTTGACTACTACATACTATTTGTACCTTGAAAATTTAACACGATTTGGATTTGAAGAGGCATTCATG
>CAMJBT010000110.1 GCA_946403965.1 uncultured Pseudobutyrivibrio sp.
GTAAAGTTCGTAGAGCTAAGCTTTACTACCTCAGAAATCTCACAGGTAAGAAGGCTAAGGTTAAGGAGAGAATCTAATTTTAACCTCGTAAGTTTATGGAACAGTCACGTATGTGGCTGTTCTTTTACTTTATTATCAAATTGTTAAGATTGTGACTTTTAATGGAAATTATACTGTAAATGCGGTATATTTATACTAAAGATTAAAAAGGAATTTTGTATGTTTTTATCAATCGACAGTTTATTTAATAAAAAATTTGGTAAAAGAAAAGATGGGTTGAACTTTCGTCGCAGACGAAGAAAGCTTGATTTCGAAAAAGCTAAATATGTTGCGGTTTTTGTAATGCAATTAGCAGTAGTTATTGTTATGGCATATGGAGTGGTAGCTGCTTTTGGTAAACAAGTAGAATGTTCAAATGCTTCAATGGAGCCAACATATCAGACTTCAGATAAATTATTGATAAATACCGTAACCTACAAAATATCAAAGCCTGATACTGGCGATGTTATTGCGTTTAAGCCAAAATCTAATGTTAATGCAAGCTATAGTGTTAAAAGAATAATTGGTCTTCCAGGAGATACAGTTTATATTAATAATGGCCGTATCTACATTAACGAAGAATTATACAAAGAAAATCTAGAAGTTGAACGTATTGAAAATCCCGGAATTGCTGCTTCGCCGGTAAAGCTTATGGATGATCAATATTTTGTACTTGGAGATAACAGAAATTCTTCAGAAGATTCAAGATATGAAAGTGTTGGTTTTGTTGCCAGTGAGGATATATTAGGTAAAGTGTGGATGAGATATCCATTTTAAATAAAGTTTTGAGGTGATTTATGGAGTTTCAATGGTATCCTGGTCATATGACAAAAGCAAAGCGTCAGATGCAGGAAGATATTAAGCTTATTGATTTAGTTATAGAGGTAATTGATGCAAGATGTCCAGTTTCAAGTCGAAATCCAGATATAAATGGACTTGCAAATGGAAAGCTTCGATTGATTTTATTAAACAAATCTGATTTAGCTGATAAGTCAGTAAATCAAAAATGGAAAGATTATTTTAAATCTCAGGGATTTTACTGTGTTGAGCTGGATTCTAGAGATAGAAAGAACATGAAAGGTGTTCAAGCTACTTTGGATGAGGTTTGTGCAGCCAAATTTGAAAGAGACAGGAAACGTGGTATAAAAAATCGTCCGGTAAGGGCAATGGTTGTTGGTATTCCA
This sequence comes from uncultured Pseudobutyrivibrio sp., assembly GCA_946403965.1. GTDB lineage: Bacteria > Bacillota > Clostridia > Lachnospirales > Lachnospiraceae > Pseudobutyrivibrio. The sequence goes on from CAMJBT010000110.1 coordinate 1,224, forward strand.
AATGTTGGAAAATCAACTTTTATTAATTCTTTTGCTGGCAGAGCGGTAGCAAAAACAGGAAATAAGCCTGGCGTTACAAAAGGTAAACAATGGATTAAGCTGAACAAATCAGTTGAGTTACTTGATACACCGGGTATACTTTGGCCAAAGTTTGAAGACAATACTGTAGGTCTTCATCTTGCCTTTATCGGTTCCATGAATGATGCGATCATTGAGACTAGAGAGTTGGCACTTGAACTTTGTGACTTTCTAAAAGCTGAATATCCTGGCGTAATGAACAAGAGATATGAAGTGGATGAAGACGCATTAAATCATGAGATAATTACCGAAATTGCACAAAAAAGAAATTTTGTTAAAAGAGGTTCTGAGCTTGATTTTGATAAGGCATCAGCAGTTCTCATAGATGAATTTCGAAATGGTAGCTTAGGAAATATTTCACTCGAAAGGCCATAAGAAATGAATGTAATAGACTTTAAAGATGAAGAACAAATCAAAAAGGAAATTGAAAGAGCCAGAATGCATGTAGATGAAAGCTCTTCTAAGGAACAATCTAAGAAAAAAACTGAATCCCGTGGGAAGGGGGAGGTTTTTGAAGAGGAGGAAGAACCTCTTACAACAAAAGGTATCCTAAAGGAAGTACTTAGTGTAATCATAAATATTGCGGTATGCTTTTTGGTGGTATTCGTAATTACTCAGTTTATTGGTCAGCGTACTGTTGTTAGTGGAACATCCATGGAGGATACCCTTTCTGATGGAGATAACCTTATAGTTGATAAGCTTAGCTACCGTATACATGATCCCGAAAGATATGATGTGATTGTTTTCCCTTATCAATACGAGGAAAACACCTACTATATAAAGAGGATAATTGGTCTTCCTGGGGAAACAGTTAAAATTGATGCTTCTGGCAATATCTATGTTAATGGCGAGCTTCTACCAGAAAGCTATGGTACAGAAGTAATTCGAAATGCAGGCCTGGCAAGTTCCGAAATTTACCTTGGTGAAGATGAGTTTTTTGTACTAGGAGATAATAGAAATAACAGTACAGATTCAAGATTTGAAGCTGTTGGAAATATTAAGGGAGATGACATTGTTGGTAAGGCTTGGGTAAGGGTATATCCATTCTCTAAGTTTGGCCTTGTAGACAATATAGAATAGTTATGGGCGAAAAGAAAATTACCGATATACAAAGAGAGTATAAAGAATCATCCATAGAGCTTTTACCTTCATTTATTGAGGAGTATATTAACGATGGCAGACCGGGTGTGTCTAAAATTATAGGACAAGCTCAAAAGAAAATGGAAAAGCTCAGAATTGAGAAAGAACGTATTGAACGTCTTAAAGAGTATGAGTATCAGTATTGGGAAAAGTATGACTACGTCGGTGGAATTGATGAGGTAGGTCGTGGACCTTTAGCTGGTCCTGTTGTAACAGCTTGTGTTATTCTTCCAAAAGACTGTGATATTCTTTATATTAACGATTCAAAGAAGCTTTCTGCTGCAAAAAGAGATGAGCTTTATGAAGAAATTATGAAAAAGGCAGTTTCTGTTGGAATAGGTGTTGTTTCTGAAAAATGTATCGATGAAATCAATATACTTCAGGCTACCTATGAAGCAATGAGACAGGCTATTTCAGAGGGGAGAGTTCAGCCACAGGTTCTGTTGAATGATGCAGTTACAATTCCTGGTGTTACCATTCCTCAAGTTCCAATTATAAAAGGCGATGCTAAATCTATTTCAATTGGCGCAGCTAGTATTATTGCAAAGGTTACCAGAGATAGAATGATGGTGGAATATGATTCAATTTATCCTGAGTATCATTTTGCTAGTAATAAAGGATATGGTTCCTCTGAACATATAGATGCGTTAAAAAAGTATGGACCATGTCCTATACATAGAAGATCTTTCATTGGGAATTTCGTCTAAAAAGTCTGTAATTGCTGATAGTGGATTATGGAGAACAGTATGAATATAAACACAGGTTTTAATCCATACAATGGAAGCATGATAAATGAGTCAGCCTCTCGGACAAAAATGGCTTCTGCTCAAACCCTTACTGGAGCGGCTGTTGACACCTTAAAAGAAGGGGAAGTTTTTGAGGGCTCAGTAAATTCTATTGAAAATGGTAAGGTCACAATTGGTCTTGCTAATGGTCAGACTATGACTGCTCGCTTGGATTCCGGAGTGAGTCTTACTCCGGGTCAGTCTGTGTTTTTTGAAGTAAAAAGCAATGATGGAAATTTAATACAGCTTCGACCGGTTAGTCTTGGCAGTCTCGATGCCAACCCGACACTTCTTAAAGCTTTGGATTTAGCCAATATTTCTGTGACAGAGAAAAATGTTACGATGGTTAATTCCATGATGCAAAATTCTATGTCAATTAATCCAGATAGTCTTGCTAATATGCATAGAATTGTTCTGAATAATCCTGAGGTAGACCCTCAGACTCTTGTAACCATGGCAAAGCATGGTCTTGAAATCACGCCTGATAATATAAATATGTTTATAAATTATGCAAGTGATAAGGCTGTACTCACTGATAATTTTCAAACTATCGCTGATATGCTTACTGAGCTTATGACTGCGGAGGATTTATCATCAGAAGATGTAATAAACATTAACAGTCAAATTAAGACTATATTTGTCGAAGATTCTCCTGCTGATGGTGTTGCTGGGTTAAGCAATGTTCAGATGGAAGGAGATGATACTTTAAAGAATGCAATTATACAGGAAAGTACTTCTACTAAAAACCAGGTTCTAGATGAAGTGGCATCAGAAAATAATCAAGAACAATCTACAAATTTTAAGGGTGTTGATTTAAATACAAAGATAATTGAAGGTAACACAGAAAAAGCAAATTTTGCTACTGAAGTAGATTCACAAAAAGCAGATATTTCAGGAACAGAGCCGTCTGTAAAGGTTGTATCAGCCCAAAATTTGGATCCTCAGGCTCAACAAATTGTTAGTTCTCAGGAAAATGGTACACAGCTTTTAAACAGTTTTGCAGGAGAAAAACAGATTAATTCATTTAATGTTATATTAAACGGCCTTCCAGATTTTCCAAAAGATAACATGGAAATATTTGGTGAAGATGGAACTTTGAAGGCAGATGCCAATATAAAAGAAGTATTTAGGGAAATCTCGGACTATCTTGAGAATCATCCGGATATTCCAAAATCTACATTAAATGATATAATAAAGGCTCCGCTTTATAGAGGGCTGTTAAAAAATTTGATTACAGATAGTTTTACAATGGAGCCTAAGGATATTACAAAGCCTGGTGAAATATCAAAGCTATACGAGAGAGTATTAAAGCAGACAGAAGCGCTAGAAAGATTGATTTCTAACTTCAATAATAAGGCTGCTGATACAATAAAAAATCAAACCAATGAAATAAAACAGAATATCAATTTTATGAATTCTGCTAATGAAATGTACAATTTTGTTCAGATTCCATTGAAGATGTATAATCAAAATACAGACAGTATGCTTTATGTTCGCCAGAATAAAAAAAGTAGCTATGAAGCTGGCGAGGAGATTACTGCATTTTTACATTTTGATATGGAATATTTAGGACCTACTGATGTATTCATATCCTTAAAAGAAACTAAGGTAGGATGTAAATGGAACCTTGCTGATGAAACTTCACTGAAGCTTATAGAGGATAATATAGATATTCTTACAGATAGACTTGAAGCAAAGGGATTTAGTGTTTCCTCAGAGCTGACATGTGGGGAGAAAAAAGCAGACTTTGTTGAAGATTTTCTCGGAGCGCCTCCAATTGAAAGTAAAGGAACAGGAGAGGGGCTTGTTCATAGATATAGCTTTGATATGAGAGCTTAAAGAGGGCATATAATGGCTGAAGAAAAAGCTTTTGATAAAAATAAAACTGCAGTTGCTCTTGCATATGAAGCAGGTGATACTGCGCCTAAAATTCTAGCTTCGGGCAAAGGCTATGTAGCTGAACAGATTATTGAAGAAGCTAAGAAGGCAGATGTTCCATTTTATCAAGATAACGATTTGGCTGAGACCCTAAGTAAGCTTGATATAGGAGATGCTATTCCTCCGGAATTATATGAAGTGGTAGCAGAAATCCTAGTATTTGTTAATGATATGGAAAAGTTAAAGGCGAAGCTTGGAAGATAGTAATTTAGTATGAATTATAGAAAACAAGGGAATGAGTTTGAACAGCTTGCTGCGGATTATTTAAAGCGTCAAGGAATGACTATTTTACAACAAAATTTTTACTGTAAAATGGGAGAGTTGGATATTGTAGCAAAGGATCAGGATTATCTGGTGTTTGTAGAGGTAAAATATAGAAAATCCAAGGCTAAAGGAAGCGCCGCAGAGGCAGTAAACTTCAATAAAAAAAGAAAAATCTGTAGAAGTGCAGATATTTGGTTGATGTTAAATCAAAATAAAGTATATAATTCAATTCGGTTTGATGTTGTAGCAATAGAGGAAGGACATTTATCGCATTATAAAAATGCGTTTGAGTATATACCAGTATGTTAAATTCAAGTCATAAAATTAAACAGGTTATGGAAGGCTCGCCTGCTGAGTTGGCGGGGTTGCTGCCTGGTGATATTATTACAAAAATTAATGATGTAGAGTTAGTAGATATATTTGACTATCATTATTATTCTGATGATGCAGATATAACTGTTGAGCTTTTGCACGAAGATGGAACAACCGATTCTGTTTTTGTAAAAAAAGAAGAAGGGGAAGATCTTGGTGTTATTTTTTGCAATGGTCTTATGGACGATTATAAATCATGCTCAAATAAATGTGCTTTTTGTTTCATAGATCAAATGCCACCGGGAATGCGCGAAACTTTATATTTTAAAGATGATGATACGCGCCTTTCATTCCTTCAGGGAAATTATGTCACACTTACTAATATGAAAATGGCTGATCTTGATCGTATCATAGCATACAAGCTTGGCCCAATTAATATTTCGGTTCATGCCACTAATCCAAAACTTCGAAAAAAGCTTTTACATAATCGTTTTGCTGGAGATATTTTAGACAAGATTAGAAAACTATATGAAGCTGAAATTCCGATGAATGCCCAGGTGGTTTCATGCCCAGGATTAAATGATGGGCCGGAATTAGACAGGACAATTGGAGATTTAATGGAATTTGCCCCAGTTATGGGATCAATGTCAGTGGTTCCAGTTGGAGTTACTAAATTTAGAGATGGCCTTTTCCCACTTCGAACATATACAGCCGAGGAGGCAGGTGTAGTAATAGATCAAATTGAAAAGTGGCAGAATATAGCCATGGAAAAATTCGGTAATCATTTTGTTCAGGCTTCTGATGAATGGTATATTTTGGCAGGACGTCCTCTTCCAGAAGCTGATAGATACGATGGATTTATCCAGCTTGAAAATGGTGTGGGAATGCTCAGACTATTAAAGGAAGAAGTTCTTGATGCCCTTGAGGATATAAAAAAACCATTATTTATGAAGCGCAGGAAGGTAACTATAGCGACAGGAAAGCTTGCAGCTCCATTTATGCAGGAATTAGGTGATTTGATTACACAGAAATTTAATAAGGTTAGTGTTGAGGTAATACCAATAACCAATAATTTCTTTGGTGAAAAAATTACTGTTTCAGGCCTTATTACTGGACAAGATTTGATAGCGCAGCTTAAAGATAGAGATTTAGGTGATAACCTGTTGTTATCTTGCACTATGCTTCGAGCTCAAGAAGAGGTGTTTCTTGATGATATCACCCTTTCAGAACTTGAGTCAGCTTTACAAGTAAAGACCCGTATTGTACAATCAGACGGTCGAGATTTCGTATACGCGATAATAGGACGATAAAGAAAAGAGGTAATTTATGGCAAGACCAGTTGTGGCCATTGTTGGCCGTCCAAATGTTGGAAAATCTACGCTTTTTAATGCACTTGCAGGTGAGCGTATTTCTATAGTTAAAGACACTCCAGGTGTTACAAGAGACAGAATTTATGCTGATATATCATGGCTTAATTATGATTTTACTATGATTGATACAGGTGGTATCGAGCCGGATACAAAGGATATTATTCTTTCACAAATGAGAGAACAGGCTCAGATTGCCATTGACACAGCAGATGTTATTATATTTTTGGTTGATGTTAAACAGGGACTTCAGGACAGTGATTCGAAAGTGGCAGATATGCTTCGACGTTCTCACAAGCCTGTTATCCTTGTAGTAAATAAGGTTGATAGCTTTGAGCGAGACATGGCAGATGTTTATGAGTTTTATAATCTTGGAATTGGAGATCCTATTCCAATTTCTGCAAGCTCACGTCTGGGCTTTGGTGATATGTTAGACGTTGTTGTCAGCTATTTCCCTGAGCCATCAGATGAAGAGGAAGAAGATGATACTCCTAAAATAGCAGTTATCGGAAAGCCAAACGTTGGTAAATCATCATTAATTAATAGACTTTGCGGTGAGGATAGAGTTATTGTATCTGATATTGCCGGAACCACAAGAGATGCAGTTGACACTAGAGTTCGATACAATCACAAAGACTATATATTCATTGATACTGCAGGTCTTCGTCGTAAGAGCAAGATAAAAGAAGATTTAGAGCGTTATTCAATTGTTCGTGCCGTTGCATCTGTTGAAAAAGCTGATGTTGTTATTATTATGATTGATGCCACTGAAGGTGTTACTGAGCAGGATGCAAAGATTGCTGGTATTGCTCATGAGCGCGGAAAGGGTATAATTATATGTGTAAACAAATGGGATGCTATTGAGAAAAATGACAAGACTATGAAAGAACATGAGACCAAGATTCGTCAGATTCTTTCATTCATGCCATATGCATCAATACTATTTATTTCTGTAAAGAGTGGCCAGCGACTTGGCAAGATATATGAAACAATAGATGCTGTTATCGAAAACAATTCAATGCGTATCGCTACAGGCGTACTTAATGAAATTGTTACCGAGGCAGTTGCACTTCAGCAGCCACCTA
>CAMJBT010000111.1 GCA_946403965.1 uncultured Pseudobutyrivibrio sp.
GCCTCTCGCACTCGTTTTTATCCTCTTTTTTCGAGTTTGTAAGTTCGAAAAAATATGCCCTTGATTATCAATAAGTTACAAAGGCGTTTATAAGTTATTTTTTTGCATATGACTTATCAACCCCGTAACTTTGTAAAAATCTATACATTATGAAAAGGTATCTAAAATTCATCTTGGTTTTGTTCGCATTCTTTATTTGTGTTTGCAAAACCAGCGCTGCTTTTGCTCAAGAACCAATCATTATTAATCCTGGAATTTCTGACGATAATAATGGTGGAATTCCAAGGCTTCCCTCAATTGTTCCAATTTCCGGATTTGTTGAGGATGGTGTAATACATCTCAATTTCAGCGGTGACCTCGGCAATGTTTCCGTCGTTATTGAACACTCTGTTTTTGGAATTATTCTCCAAACTGTAGTCGATGGATCTGATCCTGAAGCCATTATTCCTTTCTTAGAATACCCAGGAGATTATACCATCTACTTTACTACATCTGATGGAAATTCATATATCGGCCGGTTTTCGATTTACTAACTAATGTTTTTTTAGTGGACACTAATGATTCAATAGTATGATAATTCGGCGTCGCTTTCTTTTGGTTTGGGCCATAGTTATTCCGCTCTTTTGTCTGAACTATGTCTCTGTTAAAGGCCAAAACATTGGAACTCAAGTCAACAACGCGCTTGATTATATGTTTGAGGATATGACCCTTAGTAAAAGTAGAATTCCAACTGGATATCTGCTTGATCGTGCGTGTGAATTAACTAATTTAAGGGCTTACGATGGAGCAGCTATCACAAACGACAATTTTTCAGATGTTAGTTCATTTCGGAATGCTCTATACACAATTAATTCTGCAATTGTTAACTCCAACGGGGCGGCTTACGACGCGGACACCATCACAGATCAACTTGCAGATACCACACAAGTGAAGATTGGGGCGGCACTTTTCAAATACAATTATATCGTTGACAACGCACTGACAGATAACCTCATAAGCTATCAAAATGGAAAAGTTGGGGATGTGACTGTTAATGGCATTCTCCAGAATCCTTTTTCTGAAGCAAAATTCTTCATCTTTACCCCAGGACGAAGTATATTTAAAGGCTCGGAAATTATACGTTACACATTTTCAAGATCAGCTCTATTAGGTAATATTACTCTTGGGGATAATGATATCATTGAGTTCGACCCAGGTGATGGTGATGGCTATCGTTTAGTTGATCCTTCGTTGGATATTACAGTTGACTATTATTCCTCTGGCATTAAAGAACTGAAGATGCGTATAACATTTTCAGATAATACAACTGTCATCGGACACTCTAAGATTGTAATTGAATCACCATCAATTACTCCATTATCTGCACCTCTCACAATACCAACGGGCAGTTTTATCAAATTTGATAATACTAATGATAGTGGTTTGATTTCTGCAAGGGTAACATACAAATCGTCTCATGGTGGTGAAATAGTTAGGCCCTTCATTTATGTTGAGGGATTTGATGATAGATTGTTAAGCGCACTTAATTCATTTTTGAAGGATTTTGATTCAGCTAAAGAAATTAAATGTTTAAAGGACATTGCTGAAGTTGTTAAAAACAGCGCACTACTAAATAATGTTATTAGTTTTCTACCTGGCGAATTTGATTTTAACTGGTTGTATGATCAATCTTTAATTAATGCCATTAAGGATAGATACGATGTTTTCTATGTGAACATTAATAATCCGAGGGCGAGTATTGCAGACAACGCCACTTTACTGATAAGAGTGATTAATACTATTAATCAAATGAAGAGCACCTCTGGTTGTAGAAATGTAATTGTGGGACATAGCATGGGAGGGTTAATTGCCAGATATGCACTTAGATATATGGAGACCCAAAATCAAAAGCATCAGACTGATTACTACATTTCCCTTGATTCCCCTCACTTAGGTGTCAATGTTCCTGTTAGTGTTCAATATGCCCTGAACGATATATACGAGTTATTTCATTCATTGCATCCACTGAACCTACATCTTTTTGATACTGTTTTTGCCTATTTATACAAAACATATTACAGCCCATCAGCTAAACAGATGATGTACTATTTTATTGACCCTTATGTAGGTATCACTTCAACATATCACGACGCGTGGCAAACCACTATTAATTCCTTGGGGTTTCCTCAAGGAGACGCTGGATATCCCATTGAGAATATTGCAATTGCTAATGGCTTGAATAATACTTGGAACAATAGTGATTTGTTTAATTTAGATATTTCGGTCAATGATATTGATTCCTCCTTTTTAACAGAATTGATTTTATCTCAAGTTATATCTGCTTCTGCTATTACTCTTACGATGCAGGGAAAGAGAGATGATGGAAGTGGAGGGGTTGTATTAGACTCTCGTTGTTCATATAAAAAGCCATGCCCATGGCTTTCAAGTGACATTACTATTCAATTGTTTGGTGATGCGAATAACAATTATTCACGAAAACATTATGCGCCTAATTCTGCAGGCTTTGACTTAATGAGCAGTTCCGTTATTCTTGATGATAATTATGATTTTACAAGTTTAAATATTGACGGTTTAGGTGGCAATTATTATCCCCCTATTTGTTTTGTTCCTGTTGGTAGTGCGTTAGCTGATAATTATTATTCACGTGATTATGAATCTAACCCACCAAAACCTGTTGTTGACATTCCATTTTCATCCTATATTATAGGATCTGATTCGTTGTCACACACTGCTCATATTGAGCATTGGGAGAATATCGATAGTTATATTAATACGACTATGACCGGACCTAAATCTATTGTACTAGACGGAGATATCTTTGGCGTTTGTGACAGTACTTGGTTTCCTTCGTCACATGCCAGATGGGAATCATCGGATAGTTCTATAGCTGTTATAGATTCACTTTCAGGCGTGTTAACAGTGAACTCATTAGGACTAGTGACGATAACTTATTCAAATTATGCATCTGATAGTGCCCACAGATTCAAAGTATCAAAGCGGCAGCAGGTCCTTACTGGTATTCCGTCTGACTTTCATCTTTCGAATCAACAAAGCGGAACATATTTTCAATTCACCGCATCTTGCAGCAATGATATTATAAACAGTTTTATTGATTCTGCTGCGATAAGTGGCAGGTTGTCACTTTTCTGGGGCATAAAAGTTGGAAATAATCCCATTGAATGGATGGAGACCAATTCCAGGACATTCAGCACATCGTTGTCGTCCACATCAACTGTATATTTTAAAATTGTGGATGAATTAAATCGACAGCATTTGCTGTTATTTGATACTGTCTTTTCATCTTCTCCTTTAACAAATTATGATCCAATAATGATTTATACCGTCTTTGGTAATGCAATAATGTATTATAACACTATCCACGATGACGGAGTTCAGGAGAATTATTTATATCTTTGGAGTCAACTATCTCAGTCATATCCTCTGCCACCGGATAGGATTATTATTGACAATCAAACTATTATGCGAGATGTAATTCTTACAGAAACCGTGAATGGGAATCAAAAATCCGTTTATTGCTTTAAGATATTGACAAGTACATATGTTCAATCTGTAATTTCGAATATTGACAACTATCCGAATAAAACAGCAATCGTGACAGGGGCGGCTTATTCAGGGAATGACTTCTTGCAGAATTTTACCGTTACTATTACCAAGGGATTCCCTCCTCTACCATAAGTTCTAAAGCGCAGTATTATGAAATCGAAGTCCATACACTTTTTTCTTTGCAGCATAGTTATATGTACTATTAGCGGATGCTTTAAGTGGAAGAAAGAAGAGCCCTCAGATATGAGTCCCTATATTAGGACTGATTACACCATAGAAAGGTATGATTGTAATAAAGATAGCACCTTTATAATACAATCCGGGCACCAGTCGCATAACTATAATAAGCCACATACTTATGCCAGAATCGATGACCCTAACTTTTATGAGTATCCTCATTTTTTCTATCAATATGATTCTCTGTGTTTCTTTATTGATTTAGGAGCATTAATGGGAGAAGTCTGGCCACATAATCACGAAGATGGATATTTGTTGTTTCCTGCAGATGGGCCTGTATTTAAAGAGAATTATCAATATAATACTATTAAAGCTTTCCGCCCCTACTTGGATTTTTATATTTCAGAAAACATTAGTACCCCGTACTTTAAACTACAACTAGATTCTGCAAAAAGGCCTGTATACTATAATGTTGAGGACGGTGACGTTTGTACTTATTCATTCAAAAAGAATTATGATGACATATCCGCGTATTCTTTGATATTTCAAGTGGCGTTTAATAGACAGACATATATTGACAGATTAACATATAGGATAGATTTCACGCATAGATTAGTATCATATATGGAGAATTCCACTTTTCACGCTTATAATTACAAAGCAGATTATTTTGAATAATTCCATGAAGCATTTATTTGTATTATTCTTTTTTTGTATCTCTTTTTGTTCCTGCTCTCAAATGCTGGAAATTGCTCATGAATCAGAAGTTAGTTCAGATAAAGAAAATCAAGCAATAGAAACTAAATCTACTACTCCTGTCTTTTCCTTAAATAGTGATGAACTAAAGCATTGTTTTCAATCTAACCATATTGCTATGCTTATTAGTGGCGTTGCAATAAAAGACAGCACATATATTCAAACATTAACAACAGAAGATTTTGTAAGTTTAGGTATTACTGAAGAAGAAATGGAGTTCAGTTCTGTTTATATCAATGAGTTGAATTACAATAAGTACGGCAAACAATGAACAAATTATTTCATCTGTTTTCTTTTCTTTTAATAATCGTAGTCGTTAATGCTTGCTTTCATAAGGATGAACTTGCTGATGTGACCATTGAAATACCTGATGAGTACATCAGTATTCCATATTTTTATAAAATAGAGTTTTCGGAAAATGGAGTAACGCACACACATATAAGGAGGGATGCCCCTTATCCGGGGAAAAAATATGACATTCCGAAATTCATAATAAAGAATGATACTATTTCATTCAAATGGGAATTGAATCATCGAAATCCTCCGGGGGGAATTCGTATCGATGTTGGTGATAATACATTCGAACCTATTGCTCTTTTGCATTTTCAGTCATCTGACGGATTATTTTTTATTGAAGGTAAAGAGTATTCTAAAATAACGTCTTTTGAATCATACAATTTTAAGTTGAACAAGATGACGGATGGTGATCACGGGATATACTCAATATACAGGGGTATAGATGATATCGCATTTTCGGTACAATTCAATATTGTAGGGTATGAATATGAACTATGGGGTGAACGAAAAAATGATAAGGAATATTGTTATATTGGCAAAATTGATTTTTCAAAGAAGTTTGTTGCCTGGCAAGAAAGTTACGAAAAGCAGAAGAGATTAAGCAATAGTTACCGGAAAGAATACATACAATAATAGAGCAACCCTAAGGACAATAGTTCGTTAGTTTTATAGTTTTTACGCCACGGCGCGAACGCCGTAGAATAAGAGTTCTTTGAAATCAGTGTTATTTAATCGCAAGTTCGCGTGTTTCGCGGACATTGCAATAAATCGATCCACCATTGCAGCGTTGTGCAGCAGGGTTTTGGTTGAACCGACCGAAAGGTTGTGCCCTTCTGCCGGGCATAAGCTCTGGCAACGTTGACGGAAGACAAGGATGCATTGAAGGCAAATGCCAGAGCCTCCTTGTTGCGGGCCTGACAGTGAGTGAGCCCGGTGAACTGCTTGGCATCGCGGAAGACAAACTCCAGCTGGAACCTCGTCCGGTAGATGTCGAAGATATCACGAGCAGACAGAGTCAGATCCGTTGAGAAGAACACCTTCCTGGCCAACTTTTGGGGGCGCCCTCTTTTGCGGACCTTCGGACCGCGATAGAGATACTTCAGGTTCACGTCGTCACGGAAGCGGCTTATGATGTTGAAGCCCAACTCCTTGACTCCGGTAACGAAGCTCTCCTTGGAGAAGTAGGCATCCGCCACGATGAGATTGCAGCCGGACTGGCGGTTGAATGAAAGCCAGTCGAAGGGCTTCTTGAAGTTCTGGCGGAACCGGCTCTCACATGAGCGGCCACACCTCGCCATCTGGGTGAAGTTCATGCGTCCGGAGGATGTAAGATAAAGTTCCATGGTCTCGATGATGAAAGTTCGGAAAGATTTGCCTAAATTTGTCATGCTCGAGAGGGCTGCCGCAATCATCTCTCTCAGCTGGATAAGGGGCTTGGTTTTCATACAAGTAACTAGTTGTGTGGTAACTACTAAGTTACTGAAAATCAAGCACTTATCCAAATTTTTCAAGCGTTATTTCCGCGGTTTTTTAACACTTTTTTCGGCTTTTGTTCAAGGTCGTTCAGCGGGTGTCTCTGGCACCCCGAAACGGGCTACTGTTGTTGTAATGAGTTGAAAATTATACAGTTTTTAAGTTTTTAACGATATATTGTTTCTTGATGGATGCAAGAATATGCTGGTGCGGGTATTTAAAAATAGAGAATGAAATAAGAGTTATGAAAAGAATCTTTACCATCTTGTTATCCTTGCTCATTTTAGCAACTATTCCGTCATGTAATGGGAACACTATTAAGCCTGAAGAAAGCAAAGACCAGCAAGAAGAAAAGGGTCCGGATACTCTTCCGGACACAACGTGGTCCTGTAACTTTATGAGCCTGACGTGGGAATTGTATTTTATGAGTGATACCGGTGTGCAGATTACTTGGCGTGATAAAAACCGTAAGAGTAAATCCGCACGCGGACAATACTCAAAAGATGGAAACAAATTGATATTCACGCAACCATTTGCAATCGATGAAATACGTACTTCTGAATTGACACAGACCATCATTGAGTACATCTTAATAGATGCGACAATATCCGGAGACAAGATGCAGGTCTCTATGAATGTCACTGTTGTGGGTAATAGTTCTGGTATCCGTCCTGGAGATCATCAATTATCCTTTACTTGGAAGCATTGACGTCGGAAAGAAAAAGGCGCAAAGCTAATTGTTTTATAACCAGCCTATTATACGATTAAGGGGGTGCCGAAATGGCACCCCCTCAATTATTCTTTAAGCTGATAATCAGCTATATAGCTTTGCGCTAAATCTAATCTGAGAACTTCGCTTTGAGAAACTCGCGGTTGAGGCGGGCGATGTGGGCGACGGTGATGCCCTTGGGGCATACCTTCGCAATCAAAAAGGAAAGGATTATATGATATTACGTGTTTTTACTTTACTATACGTCTTCTTCGTCTCTATTGAAGTCACCAAAGAATTCTTCTTTGCCTTGCTGCAGTACTGAGATTTCCTGATACATAAAACGGCAGGTCCAGTCATAAAGCGGGATAACGGCGCCATGTTCTCCTGCATCGGTAAAATGAAGCGTCCGATAATAGCGAATTAAGCTCTCATCATCGGAAGTATCGGCAGCAAACAGGAACAGATACTGACAACCGATATGTTTTCTGACTTCCAACACAATGGGGACGAGAAAATGCCAGAAAACTACAGCCCCAAAATGAGGAAAAAAGCCCAACGAGTCAAAGAGTTCACGGTAATTCTCGTTGGCGCAGAACTGTACAATCTCTACTCCGGCAAATGTCTGTCCTACCCTTTGAAGATTCTCAGTGAAAACGCTCTCGATATCAGAAACTGCCTTGTTATCTTTCTTCTGGATCTTTTCAAGATCGGCCTTTGAGATACCTTTACTTGTTCGTACGCTTTCGCGGATTTCTTTGATAAGTCGGCGATCTTCTTCGCTGGTACTATCTTCTTTTTCTATTTCATCGAAATACTTAAAGAGGTTCTTTATCAGACGAAGTTGCTCTTTCTCAATCAGCTTATCATACAACTGACCACACTTCAAAGAGAAATAGAAGACGATGCCTCCATCTTCCTTGTTTTTAACGACGTAATATGCTACAGAACCATTCTCGTCTTCTTCAAAAGCCTCTGACTGAATCTTGTTGGTGAGACTGTCGCTCTTGGGATTAGAGAAATTACCAACCAGTCGTAGATTAATATCAGAAGAGGAGAGCCTTTCGATAGAAAAACTCTCCAATATCTTTTCCTGCTGCTTAGTAATCCTGGACATATACAATGATTTAAAAAGCAGGCCGAAGGTGACTTAAATAATACCGGCGAACCTTGA